>DAONKS010000001.1:0-17139 GCA_035406305.1 bacterium
CTTGCTGTTATAGATATAACACAACCTGCTGTCATAAGAAGCATCAGTGCAACCAGAAGAGATAAATTGAGCGTCATCTTCTTATAACCTCCATTATAATTATCATACCTGCAAAGAACCACACAAGATACTTTGCAAGTAAACCGTTCTGTAATAATTTTAACCTTTCCACCCAGAAATTCAAGAAACTGCTTCCTCTGTTATACAAAGAGTCCACTGCCCTTACGGCAATATTTATAAAGAACTTCCCTGTGCGCGGAAGAGCCATAAGCGCTGTCTGATATATATCCAGTATTCCACTGCCCTCTGCAGCATAAAACTTCTTTAGTGGTGATATCTCTTTCACGGTACCGTAAAAATGTGTCCCGTCAAAAGCAGTTGCTTCAGCAGAAAGAATCTCTCCCCCCACAAATACATCTGTTTTTCGCGCCTTTCTTATCCATCTTCTCCCTGTAATAAATATAACTGCAATGACTGAAATTGCTAGCCATCCGTAATAACTCGCCATCTTTATCAATTCTATATTGAGAGGCACATATTCTCCAATGGCTGGAAAGAGGAATCTTTCAGTTACGACGCCAGGGAAGAGACCGAAGAGCAAGCATCCGAGGGCAAGCATTATGAGAGGTATATTTATAAAAGGAGATACTTCCAGTTTTGTTCCATCAATCTCCTTCTTCCTTACACCCATAAATGAGTCATTGAGTACCTTAACGAAAGAGGCAAGTGTTAATACGCTGCCCAGAAGTGCTGATACAAGTGCAATGATTGAAATTCCGTTGTTTTTCGTAAGTAGCGCCTGATATATAATCCACTTTGATACAAATCCGTTGAATGGAGGAATCCCTGATATTGAAAGTGCTGCCACCGTCATCACTCCGAATGTTAATGGCAGTTTCCTCGCAAGACCGCCGTAGTCCTCTAAATTTCTTGACCCTGTTGTCTTGATTAATACTCCCGCACCAAGGAAGAGCAGACTTTTGAATATCGCATGGTTTATAGTATGATAGAGCGCACCAACAAGCCCTATACTTGTTCCGCAGGCAATACCAAGAAATATATATCCAATCTGGCTTATGCTGTGGTATGCAAGAAGCCGCTTTATATCATGCTGTATAAGAGCTAATAATACACCACCTAATAGCGTGAAAATACCCAGAATCATCATTACTGCTTCCCATCCTATAGACCAGGATGGCTTGAATATAACAAAGTAAAATCTTATAAGTGTATATATGCCTGTTTTTATCATCACACCTGAAAGCATTGAAGATACAGGAGTTGGCGCAGCAGGGTGTGCATCAGGCAACCATGTATGTAACGGGAAGATACCTGCCTTGATACCTGTTCCGACCAGCACACAGAAGAATAGTATATGTTTCCAGAGGAGATTTTCTTCCAGCAACCATATTCCCAGTATTCCAAAGAGAAGGAATATACTTCCTGCCCCTGTCATAATGATATATTTTAAAGATGCTTTTCTTGCCTCGTCTGTATCTGTGAAAAGAACCAGGAAAAAACTTGCAACACTCATTATCTCCCAGTAGATATAAAGTGCAATGAGTGAATGAGTAAGTACCACACCAAGCATACCACCGAGGAAAAGGAATAAAAGTGCGTCATATACAAAGTTTGCTTCAGGGTTATACCACTGTGAAAAAGATATACTGAAAAGCCCTATGAAAGAGATAAGTGTTGCAAATAAAAGTCCAAGTACCTCTCCACTGGAAAGGCCATTATAATTCACATACATTGAATAGAAACAGGAAAAAAGGACTGCGAGAGCCCCTGTTAGAGATACCCACTTTCTTATATTTCGCCCCGCCTTTTTAATAATTAAATGGACAAAAGCGGTCCCGAAACCTATAGCAACTGGCAGAAACCATATATTTATGTTCAACTTTCCCCTCCTTTACATCACCAGTATAATACCCAGCACCAGAGAAGCAGTTGCCAGAAGAACCACAGATACCATCATAGGAGTAATGCCCTTCCCTTCAGTCTTTACTTCCTTCACTTCTCCCATAAATGCATACCTGAATAATCTGAACATATACATAACAGTTAGCGCTGATGTCAGTATTGCGAGAAGGCCATAGAATATATGCCTTGTTATAAGAATCCCTGTTATCGCTTCAAGTTTTCCATAAAAACCGGGAAGGGGCGGTATTCCTGCGACAGAAAACATACTGAAAAGAAATGCATAGGTAAGAAGCGGGGATTTTTTCATCAGCCCACCCATCTCTCTTATATCCTTGGTTCCGAATATCTTCTCTGTAATCCCTGCACAGAGGAAAAGGCATCCCTTACCCAGTGCGTGTGCTACATAAAATATCACTATACCGCGAGTAGCCACAGGGTTAAATACCATAAGCCCTGCAATCATAAAACCAAGCTGGCTGATTGTTGAGGAGGCAAGAATCCTCTTTATATCCGTCTCCCTCATAGCAATAATACCTGCAGCAAAACTGCTGAAAAGTGCAAGGTAACCAGCCCACATAACATTGCCGGATACATTAAGGGTGGTGCCAAAAAGCCGTGCCAGTCCATATATTCCTATCTTCACGAGGACTGCGGCGTGCAGGAATGATGTTACAGGCGTTGGCGCAACAGACGCATCAGGCAACCATGTCTGGAATGGGAATGTTGCGGATTTGGTTAAGATGCCGAGGAAAATAAGAGCAAAGACAAAAGGTGGCACCTCGTGGTTTATTATCTGTGAGATACTTAAAGAGCCGGTGATGAGATAGATATAAGAAAAACCCAGAAGCATAAATCCCGCACCTGCGCTGGTAAGAAGAAATGCCTTATCCGCTTTTAATAGATGCTCATCTGTCCTGTAAAATCCTATGAGTTTCCAGGAACAGAGACCTGCCAGTTCCCAGAACATATAAAGGGAGATAAGGTTGTCCGAGAAGGCCACCCCCATCATACTTCCAACAAAGACAAGCCCCCAGAAGGAAAATTTCTGCTGTTCCTGGTATTGCTCTTCAGCAAAATAACCTGTTGCAAAAAGATAGATAAATACACCGATAAATACAGACGTTATTCCAAATATGAAACTTAACGGGTCAGCGATAAAGAATATATTTTTTACTACATAGTATACAAACCTTGATGAAAAGACGGTATTTGCAATAAGACCACATAGGGCAAGTTGTACTAAAAGAAATACAAGCCCTGCCCTGATAGAAAAGTTAGGTGGCAATAGTTTTACCAGAACCGCTGATAAAAACGGTAGTACAAGTATCCACATTAAAATATTATTGGGTGTCATAATATTCATCTTTCCTTTTTTTCATCACTTATAAACGCTATCCTTCTGCATTTCGGGCATACGATTTTAAGCATATCTGTCCTCTGTATAGGCGGAACTACCTTCTCTTCAAAATCCGTCTTTATTTTCAGTGTTTCCATAAGTTGTGTGAGAAGCACCGGTTGTGCAAACCCCAGATTTCCGAGCCTTTTCATCACCCACTGCAGGTGTTTTTCTGTTCCTATTACTGTTCCGCAGTGCAGACAGGTAATAAGTTTATGTTCAACTGAGTTTAGAGTATCTTTCTCTTCAAAATAGGCAATGTCAAACTTTGTCGTTAGTTTTATTCCCTCACCTGTTATGCAGTTTCTCTCACACTCACCGCAGAATATACACTGTGAAGGGTGGTGTATAAGGGTTCTCGTTGCACTCCCATTTTCAATCTTATCTATCATCTCAATCGCCTTTGCAGGGCATACCTGAAAACAGGCGCCACAGCCCACACATATATCCTTATTATATTCTGGCTTTCCCCTGTATCTTGCAGGGGGTGTATGCGGTTTATAGGGGAATTCAGTTGTGTATGGTTTTGAAAACAATCCCTTAATCGCTTCTTTCAGTTCCCTTACCTTTGGTTTTTTCACATTCATCTTATATCTCTTTTTTAAGTAATTCTGTCTTCTCTCTGGACTTTTCTACGAGATAATTAAAGTCATACATTTTCTTTTTCTTTTCTGCATCATAGACAGCCACCCTTTCAGTACAGCAGTAGCAGGGGTCAACCCCTGCCAGAATTATTGCAACATCAGAGATGGTCTGGCCTATACAGCTTGCCTTAAATGTCGGTATATTCGTATAACTTGGAGCCCTTATCTTATGCCTTACGGGACTGTTTGCTCCATCGCTTCTGATATAGTGGAAACATTCTCCTCTCGGTGCTTCATGTCTGCCAGTCCCTTCACCCTCAGGGACTTCTCTAACCTCAGCACATATATCCCCTGGCTTTCCTTCTATAGCATCAAGGCACTGGCTTATTATCTTCATTGACTCAAAACATTCAAGTAGCCGGACAACCGCCTTATCAAAGACATCACCGTTTTCTGTTGTTATTACCTTCCATTCAACAAGAGGATATGCAGAATAAGGGTCATCCCTTCTTATGTCTATGTCAACACCGCTTGCTCTTGCAACAGGACCAACAGCACCAAAGTTCTTTATGTGTTCCTTTGTAAGAACACCCACGCCTTTCAGTCGCGCAGCAAGTACAGGGTCATCCAGAACAGCGCCTGTTAACATCTCTATCTGCCCTTTGAGTTCCGAAAGTACCTTCCTGAGGGCAGGAATATCTTCGTTCTCTATATTCCTTCTAACACCGCCTATCTTGAACATTGCATAGTGATTTCTATTACCGGTTATTATCTCAAACATATCAAGCACCGGTTCCCTGTATTTCCATGCCCACATAAATACTGTATTGTATCCAAGAAAATGTCCTGCAAGTCCCACCCATAGTAAATGGCTGTGCAGACGTTCAAGTTCTCCTATAATACTTCTTATATACTTTGCCCTTTCAGGCACTTTTATTCCAAGCAGGTCCTCAACGGCATTACAGTAAGCAAAAGGATGAGATGTGGAACATATACCGCATATCCTTTCAACCAGAAATGGTACCTGGTCCCAGTGCTTGCTCTCTGAAAGTTTCTCTATTCCTCTGTGGTTATAACCTGCCTGCCATTCCACATCCACAACCGTTTCCCCGTCACAGTAAAGAGCAAAAAACTCCGGTTCTTCAAGGAGTGGATGATATGGACCTATTGGCACAACCACTTTTTTCTTTTTGTTATTCTCCATTGTTTCCTTTCCTTAATGGATAGTTTCCTTTTCCCCAGTCATCTCTTAAAAGGAAGTGCTTCATATCAGGATGACCTGTAAAGTTAATTCCGAGAAGTTCCCACATCTCACGCTCAATATAGGAGATGCCAGGTACAATATCTACAAGTGACTCCACCTCAGGTTTTTCTTTATCCAGATACACTCTTAACGCAACGATAACTCCATCCTTATCAAGTCCAAAGTGGTAAAGAATCTCAAAATTATCAAAGTTTTCTATCCCTGTTGCAATAATATATCTTGCGTCAAGGTCTTTGAAAATAATTCTTGCACACTCCTTTATATCTTTTCTGTCAACGGTAATGTAGATTCTTCTGTTGTTATGTACCTTTACCTCTTTAACTTTATCCCCGAGTTTTTCTTTAAGCAATACAGTTGTATCTCTCATTTCAGTTTCTCCAGAACCTTTACTATACCTGCAATCATTGCCTCTGGTTTTGGAGGGCAACCGGGTATGTAAACATCAACAGGAATGATTTTGTCCAGAGGGCCTCCCATCTGATAACCGTCTCTGAACATCCCTCCTGAACATGCACAGGCGCCTATAGCCACGACAACACAGGGTTTTGCTGTCTGTTTATATACCTCTTTAACACGCTCAATACACTTTTTATTTACTATCCCTGTACACAAAAGTACATCTGCATGTCTTGGACTTCCTACAAGAACCATTCCAAATCTTTCAATATCAAATCTCGGCGTCAGACAGTCCAGAATCTCTATATCGCAGTTATTGCAGGAGCCACCTGACATATGATAAACCCATAATGACTTTTTAAGTGCCTTTGTTTTTAAATTCATCTTTCACCATCCTGCTATTGCTAAAATTATTCCGACTATACCTAACAGAGTAAGCCATCCCCAGAATAGCCGTAATGTCTGGTCTATCCTCAATCGGGGATTTGTGTTTTTTATCAGTATAAATAGAACAAGTACAACAAGATATTTCAATATACCGCTTATAATTCCCAGAGGAGAATGTATATTCACCCCACCCATATAAAGGGATATAAGAAAAAGAGGGCCGGTTATAAGTAATATCGCCCTTGTAAGTTTAAATAGTCCTAAAAGTATCCCTGAATACTCAATAAGTGCTCCTCCTGCTAACTCTCCCTCTGCTTCTGCAAGGTCAAATGGAACAAGGCCAAGTTTTCCCTGAAGAGCCAGTATCCCTATGACAAAACCTATAATTCCTGAGAAAGAGCCGAGTATCATTCCGTTTTGCTGCTGGAACTGAAGGATATTTCCCAGAGATGTTGTTGCACCACTCTTTACCGCAGAGATAACAAGTCCACAGGCGAAAGGTAGTTCGTATCCAAGAAGGAGTTTCATCTCCCTGCTTATGCCCACAGATGCCAGGACATTACCAGATGCACTCCCACCCAGAATGATTGCCAGAGAAGGAATGGTAAGCAGGTAAAGTATAAGAATAGCATCCGCAGGGAAAGAAATTTGTTTTGTAAAGACCAGAAGTATAATAGTTCCTGCTATCGTTGTGGCGATGACTCCAAGGAAAGGTGCGGAGATAAACATAAATGTATTTGCTTTTTCAGGTATTAACACTTCCTTGCCGTAGAGTTTAACAAAGTCAGCAAAGTTCTGGTACCAGGGAGGTCCTATACGGAACTGTAACCGCGCGGTAACCTTCCTGTCCACCCACATAGCAAGCATACCTGATATGCTGAAACTCAGAAATACCAGCACAAAACAGAATAATATGTATAAAGCACTCATTTTTTTATTCCGTATGTATTCAACCAGTTAAATACCTTTACAATTATATGGTCTCCTATAGTATATATACCTGTCTTATCAGTAATCTCTGCTTCTTCTATATAACTTAATGCCCCATTCTTGCAGGTTCTTACACAAAGTGGCTGTTCATTTTCTTTAAGGCGTCCTATGCAAACATCACACCTGCTTACAATGCGGGGTATAAGTTCCTGTAATATTGTGCCAAAGGGACAGGCAAGAGAGCAGGTCTTACAGGATATACATATTACATTTGAACGCCTGACTATCCCGCTTTCTCTTTTCAGTGCCCCTGTAGGGCAGCTATTCACACAGGGATAGTCCTCACATCTCCTGCAGGCAAACAGAAATGCAATATCTTCCCTTAAGGATGTTATTCCGTTATTTTCAGGATGCATCTTATAACTGCACCTGATACCCTCATCCTTTACACTCAAAAACCTGTCATAATCAATAAATAGTTTTTTCATAGTAATAACTCAAAAGTCAAAACTCAAAAGTTAAAACTATAACAAAAATTTAAAAGTTTTTATCTTCTGTTTTGCTTTTCATCGTTAGTACGCATGAAGCAATGATTTTTGTAATTTCTGAAAGTTCTCTCTCTATCTCTTCTATTTCTGTATTATTTATTTTTAGTCCATTTTGAATGAGCCCAATCCAATATTTTGTTTCATTAGCAGATTTTAAAGCAATCTGATAGTATTTTATAAAATCTTTTTTTGAACTTGCAGATTTTGCTTCTGCTATATTTGCCCCTATAGAAGTAGATGCTCTTAATAGTTGAGCTGTTATAGGAGAATATATTCTGTTATATTTATTCATCTCTTTTAACCCCAAAAATTTTATAACCTTTATAGAAAAATTATAAGTTCTTTCCTCCAACGTCTTACTAACATCCTGTTTCTTTTCCACCGCTTTTTTATTACTTATTCTTACTTCTTACTTTTTACTTTTGACTTATTACTTATTAGTTATTACTTTTGCCTTTTAACTTATTACTTTTTACTTTTGAGTTATTACTTATAACTTCTTACTTATTACTTATTATTACGCCCATATATTTGGTTTATCCTTAATCTGTTCGTATGTGAATACAGGGCCATCCTTACATACAAATTTGTCGCCTATGAGGCAGTGCCTGCACTGTCCAATTGCGCAGTACATCTTTCGTTCCATAGATAGATATATCTGATTTTCCGCATATCCAATCTCAAGAAGTTTCAGGGTCGTAAACTTCATCATTATGGGTGGACCGCAGACAACCGCAACAGAGTTTTTTATGTTTATATCAAGCCCGTCCAGTGTCTTTGTTACGACCCCTTCATTATACTTCCATTTTTCGTCCTTCCTATCCACTGTTATCCTGAAGCAGAGTGGATTTTTTTCGCAGAGTTTCTGCCATTTATCAAATATCAAATCTTTGTAGATATAGTCATCAGGGGTTTTTGCTCCACAGCAGAATACAATCCGTTTGTAGTTGCTGATGGTCTCCATTAACGCAAGGAATAGCGCTCTTATCGGAGCAAGTCCCACTCCACCACCTACAAGAAGTATCTCCTTACCGCTATACTTATCCAGTGGATATGGCTGTCCATAAGGACCACGAACGCCCACTATATCCCCACTTTTAAGGTTGTGAATTGCTTCTGTTACCCTTCCTGCCTTCATAACAGTGAACTCTAACTTTTCTTTATCGTATGGTGATGAGGAAGGCGTGAAAGGCGCCTCTCCCACACCTGGGACAGTTAGAGAAGCAAACTGTCCTGCAAGAAAGGAGAACTCCTTTTCGGGTGTCAAAACAACTGTCTTTATCGTAGGAGATTCAGTGATGACCTCCCTTACCTCACACCTTATTGGGTTGTATATGTTTTCCATAAGTCAAAAGTAATAAGTAATAACTCAAAAGTAATAAGTCAAAAGTCAAAAGTAATAAGTCAAAAGGCAAAACTATTATTTTATATTCTCTGGCGCTCTCTTAAAACCTCTGTAAGAACCTTTCTTTTGTCAATCTTTCCCGCACAGCCAGCGATACATCTTCCACAACCTGTGCAACCTGTCCGATTGTAATTTTCTATCATATACCAGTATTTACACAGAAGACGGTTTGCATACCTGTCATAAAGGGTTGGCCTTGGAGAAACACCTGCTGCCATCCGCGCATAACCAGGAAAGAGGCAGCTATCCCACACTTTAACTTTCTTCATTGTTTCCTGTGTTCCTGTATCTTCAAGGAGGAAGCATACACAGGATGGACAGTTATTGGTGCAACTTCCACACTGGACACAGTTTTCTATATCTTTTGGCAACTTCCACAAATCTGTTTGGTATGCACCTTTTAGTTTCCGCGTAATATCGTCCAGTTCAAAATCTCTGTTGTTCTCTTTTATTTTTTCGGATGTCTTCTTTCTATTCTGCTCCCTTTTGTTTATCTGTTCCTTACTTGCCTGAAAAAATTTCTGGTCTTCACCTATAAATGAGCGCCCTTTATCAGAGCCGATATCTACAAGCATCCCATCTTCAAAAAGAGAAATGTTAAGGTCAAAGCCATCTTCAGGGTAAGGGTGTGTCCCGACAAGTTCACAGAAACAGGCAGGATATGGAGAAAGACAGTCAGAACTTATAATAAGGGTTTTTTCTCTTCTGTTAGCATAGTTCGGGTCTTTGTAGTCATCTCCCATAAACACCCTGTCCAGTATTTTCAATCCGTTTATATCACAGGCAGTCACTCCCATAATAACCATTTCCGTTAGTTCCTTAACCTCAGGGACAACCCGTTCTTTGAAAGGGGAGAAAAACAGTTTCACAGGTTCCACTGTCCTTGCTTTGTTATAAACAATGTCTTTTTCAATGTCAGGGGAGACCCTGCTGTAAAACAATTGCCCTTCATATTCAAAAGGGGCAAAGATATTACATATTTCTGCCTTACCCTTTATAAAACTGTCCCAGCCCCTCTTTGTTATATATAATGTCTCCATTTGTGAATTTATTCACAAAGTTCCCTAAAAAAATTTGTAATAGATTAAGACCAATTTTTATATTTGTCAAATTTTTTTGAATGGGTTAATCATACCAGATAAAAAAACCCCTGTCAAAAAAATTTTCTTCTGTTGATTTAAATGGAAGAGATAATATATAATAAGTGAACTATGGAGATAAAGAGTATAGAATCAAAGAGGATAAAGAACCTCCCTGTATATATATTTCAGGATATCAATACAAGAAAACTGAAACTGAGAAGGGAGGGCAGGGATATTATTGATTTAGGTATGGGCAACCCTGATAGACCTGCACCAAAGCCAGTTATTGATAAACTTGTTGAGGTTGCCAGGGACTGCAAGGCACATAGATACAGCGCATCAAAGGGGATACCACACCTACGTAGAGAAATCTGCAACTGGTATGAAAAAAGGTTTGGGGTGAAACTTGACCCTGAAGAAGAAGCGGTTGTATGCATAGGTTCAAAGGAAGGAATAAGCCACCTTGCACTTGCTGTGTTTGACAGAGGAGACGTCGTTCTTGTTCCCAATCCCACATATCCCAGCCATCTTTACAGTGTTATTATTGCCGGTGCGAAGATAAAGGATATGCCAATTACAAAAAGCAATGGATTTATTCCTGAATTAAAAGGTTCTCTTATTAAAGGGGCAAGAAAACCGAAGGCAATGATTGTAAGTTATCCCAATAATCCAACAGCACAGGTTGCCCATCCGGACTTTTTCAGGGAAGTGGTCAGGTTTGCAAAAAGGCATAATATATTTGTTATCCATGACATTGCCTATTCAGAACTGTGTTTTGATGGTTATCAGGCACCCAGTTTCCTTCAGACAGAGGGAGCAAAGGATGTTGGAATTGAGTTTTACTCACTTTCCAAGACATATAATATGGCTGGCTGGCGTGTGGGATTTGCCGTGGGGAATAAAAATATTATTGGTGCACTGGCAAAACTTAAAAGTTATTATGACTATGGTATCTTTACTCCTATACAGGTTGCTGCTATCACTGCGCTGAAACTTGAAAAAAAGTGTATTGATGAGGTTGTTGAAACATACAGGAAGAGAAGGGATGTCCTTGTGGAAGGGCTGAATAGAATTGGATGGCCTGTGGAAAAGCCAAAAGCAACAATGTATGTATGGGCTGAGATACCGGAACGATTTAAAGAGATGGGCTCTGTAAAATTCTCACTGTACCTTTTAGAGAAGGCAGATGTTGCTGTATCCCCAGGAGCTGGTTTTGGTAAGTATGGTGAAGGATTTGTAAGGATTGCCCTTGTGGAGAATGAGCAGAGGATAAGGCAGGCGGTAAGAGGTATAAAACGGCTCTTTAACAACGAATAAAAAATCCCTTGACAGGGGGAATAAAAAAAGGTAATATATAAGTGAAGGAGGAAATTGTTCTTTGACAATTGAAGTAAAGATAAAAGAAATAATAGCCATTCTGATATATCCGCCGTAGAAATAACATTATCGTTTGAGGTATTGTTATTTCGTTGTTTCTATGTCTATTGCTATGGCCTTTTGTTGTCTTTATTCCCATTGCCTGAATAAAACCAATGACCTCACACCATGCAATAGATAAAGAATCAGCCCCCTGCCTTTGAAAAAGATACATCTCTGTTTTCCTCCCCTTTGCCTGTCCGCCTCAGGCGGAAGGGAGAGGATTAAGGTGAGGGGGAAAGATAAATCATATCCTCGCACCTGAGAGAGATACAGAGGAGAGTGCGAGGTAAAGAGTGATGGGTAAAGAAAATAAAATCAAGTCCCCTCACATAGAAAGAAATGTAAGAGAGAGTGATGGGTAAAGGAGGTGATAAAGGTGAGCCATATATATCTGACCTTTTTGAATAATGACATAATAGAAAAGATTTATGAACTCAGGAGAAGAGGGAAGAAGTTGGCTGATTTAGATTATTGCCATAGTGTTGAAGATGATGAGGTTTTACCGATAAATCCCAACGATTATGAAGAACGACTGGATAAGGGATTCAAAATCTTTGAGATGGCACAGAATGGCTATCCTGAAGATGAATGACAGAAGTTCCTTACAGGAGTAAAGTTTAACCACTGGTCGGGATAGTCCATAATAACCTTTTCCAGAATTCCTGCACCTTGAGAGACAAGAAAGTCAATCTTTTCTTCTTCTGTCAGAGAAGAAGGGGATGGTATTCTGTGGAAGAAAAATCTGTAACAACTCCCTTCCCTTACAAGAAAGCCAGCAACAAGTGGAGCGTTTGTCCTGACTGAAAGGGTTGCGGGACCACGGGGAAGGACTGTATCAATACCTAAAAATTTTATCCGCATCCCCTTTTCTGTGAAGACCCTATCTCCAAGGACTGCAAGGACTCTGTTTTCCTTCAGTGTCTTTAAGAGTTTTTTGGGGTTCTCTCCTGTAAGAATTACTTCCAGTCCCCTGGAGTTCCTTATCCTTTTACATATATCTGTAACAGAAGAATTTATGTAAGGTATGGCAACTGCTGTAACCTTATATCCAAGAATGGAAGCCACAACACCTGATAATTCCCAGTTACCTATATGTCCTGTGAGTGCAATCACTCCATTCCCTGCTTGCAGATATTCATCAAGGAGTTCTATATTCTCAATTCGCACCCTCTTTTCAACCATCTCTTTATTCCATCTGGGGATGAAAAAGAAATCGGCTAAATATACTCCAAAATTATAAAAGGCATTTTTGACAAGATTGTCAAGTTCCTTTTCTGTATATGGGATTCCAGTTACTGTTTTTTTATAATCAAGCACAATCCGTAAGTTCTCTTTGACTATCTTTCTTGTGTCTTTCTGTATGATATATCTGAACTCAGCCGTTCTCCTTGCAATCCAGTATAATAAAGGAAGAGGGAGACACCTTCCCATTAACGCCATCAGTGTATACAGGAGTGTGTAGTACATAAGTCAAAAGTAATAAGTTAAAAGTCAAAAGTAAAAAGTTAAAAGTAATAAGTCAAAAGTAATAAGTTAAAAGTTAAAAGTCAAAACTCAAAAGTAATAAGTCAAAATAAGTTAAAAGTCAAAAGTTAAAAGTAAAAAGTCAAAAGTAATAAGTCAAAAGTTAAAAGTAAAAAGTTAAAACTACAGCATTTTTCTATCTTCAATTGCTTTTTTTAATGTCTGGGTACCTACGTATTCTATTTCTGCACCGACAGGCAGTCCATATGCCAGCCGCGAGTGTTTTATTCCCATTCCTTTCAGTATTTCAGAAAGGTAAGACGCAGTATCTTCTCCTTCAGGTGTTGGATTTGTGGCAATAATGACCTCCGTTACAGGTTCTTGCTTGAGACGTTCTATCAACTGTGAAATAGTAAGTCTGTCAGGGGATATCTTTTCAAGGGGGGAGAGTCGCCCTCCGAGTACATGGTACAACCCTTTAAAGCCGGTCTTTTCTATAAGTATAAGGTCCTTTACTTCTTCCACCACACATAAAATACTTTCTCTTTTCTCATCCCTGCATATGCTGCATACTTCACTTTCAGAAAGATTAAAGCACTTTTTACAAAGATGGATGTCTTTTTTCACGGAGATAAGATTTTCTGCAAGGGACAGAATAGCATCTTCTTCTTCACTGAGAATGTAGTGGATAATTCTATCTGCGCTTCTCGGTCCTATCCCCGGAAGTTTTACAAGTTTCTCTATAAGTTTTTCCACCTTTTCCGGATAATAGCCCATTTTAAAACCCCAGTGTTGATTTCATTTCAGAACTTATTATCTTTTCTATCTCTTTCTGTGCTGATGCAAATGTATTCCTGAAAAGTTTCTCAAGATAGCCCTTATTTTCTGGTTTAAGAATATCAGGAGATATGTCAACAGAAATCAGTTCCATCTTTCCATTAACAACAAGTTTAATCTCTCCTTTTGGTGAGGAAACCTCAACTGTCTTTGAACGGAGGAGCCGTTCAAACTGCGCTGCCTGCTGCTTCAACTGTCCAATCTGCTTTAAACTATCAAATATATTTCCCATTATTCCTCCACATTTATTATCTCGCCGCCAAAAAAGTCCACTATCTTTTTAATCTCACCGTTATCCAGCGGTGATTCCTGCTTGCCTTCACTTAATAAACTCACCTTTATATCCTTTATTCCTGTTATCTTTGCCAGGGCGTCCTCAATGGTCTTTATATTATTATGCTGGTTTTCAATGAGGGATTTATGGAATTCGTACTTTTTGCTGAAACTGATAAAGAGGGTGTTGTCCTTAAATTTTATGGGGGTCCCTTCCCTGAGTGCTGCTTCAAGTGTAGGTCTTGCCTTTTTAATCTCTGAGAGGATAACTTTCCAGTGGCTTAATACCTCTTCTTCACTCTTTAATGGAATTTTTTCTCCCTTTGCTTTAACCTCCTTCTCAGAATGTGGCTTTTCTTTCTCTGTCTTCCCCTGAGAGAATATACTTTCTTCCTTTATGGAAGGTTTTTTTTCAGATAATACCTCGTCCCCTCTCTCTATCTTCTTCTGTTGCAGAGTGGTTTTATCCCCGAGCATATGAGCCAGTTTAATGAGAAGTATTTCAGAGAGAACAACAGGTATATTCTCCATATACAATCTGTTTTTATATTCAATCACAGTGGACACAGCATTCAAAAGGGTCTCTGTATCAACCTCATTAAAGGAAAGGTACAACCTTTTGTCTTCTTCACTGATAACGTTTCCCCCATCTTCTATTCTTCCAAGTATGATACCCTTGAATTTTTTTATAATTCCCTCAAGTATAATTGCAGGGTCCTTCCCTTCCGAAAGGAGGGCGTGGAACAGAGACAGTAACTTTTTTACATTCTGTTCCCTTACAAGTGTAAGGAGCTCCCCTATACTTTTTTCTTCAACCAGGCCAAGGAATTCTTTGACACTCTGATAGGAGATGTTATTATTTTCTGCATTTACAATGAGCTGGTCAAGTATGCTCAGTGCATCTCGCATAGAGCCACCTGAAAATTCATATATCTCTTTTAAGACAGGTTCTTCTATTGTAAAGCCCTCCTTTTTGCATATCTCCTTCAACTTTTCCACAAGTTCTTCAATTTTAAACGGTTTGAAGTTGAACCTCTGACATCTGGATATTATGGTAGGTGGTATCTTTTCCGGTGTTGTTGTTGCCAGGAAAAACTTGACATAGTCAGGTGGCTCTTCAAGTGTTTTCAAAAGGGCATTCCATGCAGGTTCGGTGAGCATATGGACCTCATCAATAATGTATATCTTGAACCTTGCATTTGATGGGGTGAGGTTCACATTTTCCCTAAGATTTCTTATCTCGTCTATCCCCCTGTTTGAAGCCGCATCTATCTCAAGGACATCCATAGAACTTCCTGCTGTAATGGTTCTACATATCTCACATCTATCACAGGGCGTTAGAGTGGGTCCTTTCTCACAGTTGAGTGCCCTGGCAAAGACCCTTGCCACAGATGTTTTTCCTGTCCCTCTTGGCCCTGCAAAAAGGTATGCATGGGCAGTCCTTCCTTCTTTTATGGCTTTTTTCAGTGCCTCCGTAATATGTTTCTGCCCCCATACCTCATCAAAATTTTTAGGCCTGTATTTTCTTGCAAGAACAAGATACATAGTATCTCCTGATTCAAACATCAAAAGGCAAAAGTAATGGTTGAATGCTACACTTTTACCTTCTCATTTTTGACTTATTACTTATTTTATATGCTACCCAGGTATCTCAAGAGGTCAAGGAAGAATATTATAATTGCCAGCACACCGGAAACAATGCTCTGAACAATCAACAGTACCTTGATATCCGGTCTATATATCTTATGCGGAACAACAGCATAGTCCAGAACCTGAACAACAGGTGTATCACGTGCCTCATTAATCTTCGCCTCTTCTAATTTTGCTGTAAGGAATTTATAGACCTCTTCCTGTGTCTTCAATTCTCTTAACATTCCTGTCAGTTCATCCTCCGAATAAAGCAATCTCGACAGTGTTGTCTCAAGATTCTGTATCTCTTTTCGTAGAAGTACCATCTCAGGAGAATCGCTCTTCAGTATTTCTCCTTTTTTCTGAAGTTCAAGTTTTTTACTGACAAGCTCTTCCATAAGTTTTCCCGCCATCTGGGTCACCTGGTTCAGTTCTTTATCCGCTACAAGTTTCTCTCTGTTTTTTATACCTGCAAGTTTTTCTTCAAGTGATTTTATAGTGCTTTCTGTTTCTTTCAGGCGGCTCTCTATAAATATCCTGTCCTGCTTTGCGGTGGTAATACTGATTGCCTTTATCGTTTCATCCAGTCGCTGTATAAAGAAATTTGCTATATCTGCAGCCCTTTCGGGATTTCTGTCCACAACAGTTATCTCAATCACCTTTTCTTTTGTAAGTGAGATATTGGTAAGTTTATCAAACTTCTCTCTTGCGCGGTCAATATTACTCACACTGTACGCATCTATAAGGTTGAACTTTTCTATAATGGCGTCTTTCATACTTCTGCTGTTAAGGATTGAAAAGAAAAGTTCTGTGTTTGTCCTTAACTGTGATAGCATCTTTTCAGAAATCTCGGAACTACCTGTTTCAATCTTCAATTCTCTTTCCGGTGGCTGCAGGATACTTGCATTTGCTTTATAATACTTGGGATAGACCCAGTATATAAAAGATACCAGTATAAGTGTGATAATATAAAAGGCAAGCACAAATTTAATGTGTGGAAGGGGATTTTTTTTCCTTTTGTTATTTATTTTTTCTTTTTCCATTTTTCTCTTCTGCTACATTTCCCATTTCACTTTTCACGCTTTTTCAATATACAGATATCCCTAAACTTAACTGATAGAACATCTGAATTATATCCTTCAGGATAGTCCTTTTTCTTTCTTTTACCTCAAAAGGCACAACAATTGTATCTCCTGGCTCTATCCTTGAGATATCATAACTTGCTGTGCCGTTTGTCTTTGCTATGAAAATGCTTTTTCTGTCAGCATTCTTTGTATATCCGCCCGCCTTCCGGACATAGTCATCCAGTTTATATCTCCTGTTGAAAAGTATATTTGTAGGGAGATTTACTTCACCTGTAATCGCTACAGAGACAGGGGCAACAGGCACATATATCACATCACCGTCTTCTAATGGTATATCATCCTCACTCCTGCCTTCAAGCAGTGCCTTCTCATCAGTGATATTTAAAGGTAGCCGTCCCTTGACTTCCATATTCTTCAATTGCTCAAGGTATATCCGCGCCTGGTCAATAAGTTGTTTATCATATGCACCTTCAGTCCTTTCATATTCTTTCTGCAGTAGTTCTTCCTTCTCTTTTAT
>DAONKS010000001.1:17239-28777 GCA_035406305.1 bacterium
TGATATCATATTCCTTCTCGCCCTTAAAAATCTTTTCAGGATAGATTACTATAACCTTTTTTGAACCATCTTCCTCTGTTCTTACAATCTCTGCTTTTTCTTTAAGTGCATACGGCAGGAATTCCTCTTCCTTCAATATATCACTTACCTTCATACCGCTTTTCCATCCATATTCACCAGGTCGTTTTACAGCCCCTTGAAGAGACACAATATAAAAGAGATTATCAGGAAGCGAAGGCAAAATAATAAGGTCAAGGTTTTCAACTTTGAAAGGTTCTCTATTTACAGGGGCAACATCTATAAGAATCTTTCCTCTTTCTCTATCAATTCTTTTAACCTGTAGCCGTGAAAAATCTGCATTTGGAAGTGCTCCGCCTGCAAGTTTGATAACCTCATCTATTGTTGAACTTCCTGTTAACTCATAGACAGCAGGTCTTTTTACTGCCCCTGTGATACCTGCAAGAGATTCAACCAGAGGTACAAAGATGATATCCCCCTGAGAAAACTGTATCTCCGGGGTTTTTTCTCCGGAAATAAAAAGGGGATACAGGTCGTATTCCTGAATAGAGCCATCCTTCTTTCTTATTGTCTTTATCTTCCTTAGACTTCCTGTCTCTTTTGGGCCTCCTGCCATTGCGAGTACTTCAAGGATGCTGGTCATAGGAGAGATTACATAACTGCCGGGTTTTTTTACCTCTCCCAGAACAAAAACTTCAAGTTTTCTTAGCGCTCCTGTAGTGACAGAGACAGAAACATTTTTATATCTTTCCAATATTTTTCTCTGGATAATCTCCCTTGCCTCACTTAATGTCTTCCCTTCAATATAAATCTTACCTGTGCCAGGAATGAAGATAGCACCATCATTGTCTATCCTTTTCCTGTGTTCTTCTTCAACCGCCCCCCATATATTAACCACTATCTCATCGTCCATCCCCAGGATATAACTCTCCGGCACATAAAACCCTGTCTGTTTAATCTCTCCCTGTATAGAGGAGAAAACTTTAACACCGAAGAAGTCAAGGCCTGTATATTGAGAGATGGAATTCTCCTGACCCTGCAGTATAAAAGATATTAAAAATATATAAAGTAGGAATATAACTCTTTTCATCATTTTCCCTCCGGATACACCATCCTTTTTAATCTATCACTTAAAAAAAATAAGTCAAGGAAATGCCCATAAAAATATTTTTAGTGGGCGCACGTGGATTCGAACCACGAACCCCCGCGTTATCAGCACGGTGCTCTGCCCTTGAGCTATGCGCCCCGGAAGGTTTTCTTGTTATTTTGTGTCGTCCTTTTTCTTCAAAAATGCTTCAAGGTACTCCTTTATGATGTCCTTTGCACCTAAAGCAAAAGCGAGTGCAAGTCCAAAGGCAACTGCCGCAAGAACAATAATAAACACATTACCTATGAATTCTGCGGCTATCCCTATCTGCTGTAGCGCTATTACGGTTCCAAACACAACAATAGCGACCTGCGTAAGTTTTCCTAACACAGATGCCTTCTGGATGCCGATATTACCTGCAGATGTCCGCACAATGCCGCTGAAGAAATTACCAAGGAATATGGAGAAGAGAAATATCAGGAGCCCCAGAATGAATTTAGGGATAAAAGCAAGTAAACCATCCACTACAGAACTCGGGATATTTATACCTGCAAAATTTACCGCAATAAAAATAACCACCAGCATAGTAATCCAGTAGACAGCCATCCCGATGAGTTCTGAAACATCCTTTGTTATATTTCCCTTTTCCAGCATTGTCTTCAGCCCTGCATCTTCTGAAAGTTTATCCACCTGCAGAAACTTGAATAATTTTGTGACAATCAACCGTATAAACTTTGCCACTATCCATCCGATGATGAACACAACAAAAGCGCCCAGCACAAGCGCCAGCCCATTCCAGAATCTCTGTGCCACCTCTGTAACAGGCTCAAATCCACTCCGCATCTCAACCTCCTTTGCTCCTTGAAGGAGCATTGTTTGATTTTATTTTACCACCTTCCATATATAAAAATCAATTTTTCTCTTTATTAAGGTAAGTGAACTGGCGGGCTTCTTTCAGGGGGGAAAATGGTCTGCCGCCGCTTTCAAAAAACTTTGTAAAAAATTCTAAGTACTGAAGGCGGCTTGTATGCACATATCCCCCTAAGAGATTAATTCCCAAGTTTGCAAGATGACCGAAGATAAATAAGATACCGGCGATGATATAGCCAATAAAAGGAATGCCTTTTGACATAAAGACCATCTCATTGACAACAAGAGCTAAGACCGCTGTTGTAAGCCCGAGACCGAAAAGGCGGCTATAACTCAGGACATCCCCCAGGAGGTTGCTTGCTATCACATTGTAGGCACCATAGAATGCCCAGAATACCCTCATAAATCCCTTCTGTGTAAGTCCTTTCAGTATCATAAGGGAGATAAGGGAAAGAAAAAGAAGTGAGGATAAGGGAAATATGAGTTCCTTCCTTGATGTTATAAAAGAGATTATTATCAGAGCAACGAGTACCTGTATGGTAAGAAGTGTAAATGGCTCTCCTGACTTTTTCAAACCGTAATATCTTATAGAGTTTGCAAGGTTAAGGCACAACCCCCACAAAATCTGGATATATCCTAAAGCCAGTGCCCATCCGAGAAACAGGAATGTCTGGTTTCCTCCTTCAAGTGGATTCAGTATAATGAGTTTGTTAAGAGATTTAACCGGTAGAGAACCTGAAGGCAATCGTGAAAGTATATTCCCGAACCAGCTACCTGTAATAGCCCCCATAAATATCGTGGCGATACTGCTGTAAAGGATAAGGCGAAAGAATTTTACAATACCGGGAGTATATCTGAACTTCTTCATAAATACAATAGATAACAACATAAGTATAATGCCGTAGGCAGCATCTGTGATACAGAAAGCGAAGGACAGGATGAAAAAGATAGAGAGGTGTGGCGTGGGGTCCACATTTTTATACACCGGTCTGCCATAAAGGTCTGTTACCACCTCAAATGGCTCTATGATAGATTTGTTTTCAAGTGCTATGGGGATTTCATCTCCTGTTTCAGGGTCGGATATGTAAAGGTAACCATCAGGAAGGTTTTTGCGTAATAATGCTTTCATCCGCGGGATATCATTTTCTTTTATCCATCCCTGGAAGCCCTTTACAAACCTTGATATCCCTGTGGTCTCTGTTGCCCTAAGGTACTGCGAAAATGAATGTACATAGTCATAGAATACAAGGATTCTGTATTTCAGGGAAGATATTTCCTTTAACTGATTTTCTAACCGTTCAATTGCCTTTACATTTTTCTCTTCCAGGGCTTCTATCTTATTCAAAATTTCTGAAGGGAGACGGTTCCATCGTCTTATGTGCAGCACAGTCCCTTTAATTTCTTTTAATCGGTTTATTATCTCCTGCTGCTTATCCAGAGGGAAAATGACCAGAAAGAGTATTCCTTTTTCGTCCTCTCTTATTTTTTCAACCTTAAAGCCAGAGATACTATCCGGTTTTTTTTGTTTTTTAGTGAGTTGGAAAAAGCAAAAAGAAAAATGTTTCATTGAAAAGAGGTCTCGTGGTATAACAGTAAGGTCTTTTATTAAAAACAACTCTTTCTTTATCCCTGAGATTTTCTCACCGATTTTCTTTCTTCTCTCAATCTCTTCTGTTATCTGAAAAAACTTTTCGTATATCTCATCCAGAGGGAAGTTCCTGATTATATCTTCCTCTTCTTTTTCGGTAAGAATAATTTTGCCTGAAAATGTCTTTCCTTCAACCTTCTTTAAGGTGTTTTTGAGAAATTCAACCTTACGGATAATTTCCTCTGTATTTTCACGAGTTAAAAGAGTGTGTCCAAAACCAAACATTTCTGGTAATCTGTTTATCTCTGCACATCCTTCCTTCTGCAGTTCCATCAGGAAGTCAGATGGGTCTCCGGTAAAGAAAAGGTAAAACTTCTTCATCCTTGCTATCACGGGTTCACTCCTTATTTATCCTTACATAATCTTCCGTAAGGTCACATCCCCATGCAGTAGCGGAGAAAGAACCTTTTTTTATGTCCATTTCAACGGTTATTCTGTCAGATTCTTCCATTATTTTATGAAGCTTAACTTCATCATATTCCACAGGGGCTCCATTATAAACCTTTATTCCGCAAAGAGAGACCTCAGTGTTTTTAACATCTATCTTTGCATTCACAGAGCCGGCAGCAGCAAGTATTCTCCCCCAGTTAGGATAGGCGCCATAAACAGCGGACTTAAAGAGATTTGAGCCAGCAACTCTCTTTGCAACCCTTCGTGCGTCTTTGAGAGACCAGCCACCTTTTACCACCACCTCTATAAGTTTCGTTGCACCTTCTCCATCTGAAGCAATCATCTTTGCAAGCTCTATACAGGTGGTCTTAAGTGATAATAAAAACTTCTCATATTCCTCTGAACCCTTCCTTATTCTTCTATTTTTTGCCATACCATTTGCAAGGCATATAACCATATCATTGGTGCTCATATCATTGTCCACATTGACCATATTGAATGACTCTTCGACTGATTCTTTCAGTGCACTCTGCAGTAAATCTCTTTCTATTACGGCATCTGTGGTGATGAAGCACAGCATAGTCGCCATACAGGGATTTATCATCCCTGCCCCTTTGACCATTCCTCCTATGAATACTTCTTTGTGGAGTCCTTTAATCCCTGTGGCAATCTGGAACTCCTTTGGAACCCTGTCAGTTGTCATTATTCCCCTTGCGGCAAGTGTATGGTTTTCAGGGGAGAGGGTATTCACGAGATTAGGTAGCGCGGATAGAATTTTTTCGTAAGGAAGGGGTTTTCCTATAATACCTGTTGAACCAATAAGGATAGAAGAGACATCTATCCCTGTTATTTTAGAAAGTTCCTTCGCCAGCAATTCTGTATATCTGTAATTTTCCATCCCGTTGCAGGTATTGGCATTGCCACTGTTTATAAGTACTGCCTGAACTGGATTTTTTATATTTTTCAGTGTCCAGAGTAAACTGTATGACTTAAACTGATTTGTGGTAAATGTCCCCGCTGCTACACAGGGATGTTTTGAAAAGATAAGTGTAAGGTCTTCCTTTTTCTCTTTTTTTATCCCGCAGTGGACAGCGGATGCAGAAAACCCTTCAGGATAGGTTATACCACCTCTTTCCATTTTTTCAGTATCTCCTTTGCAGTTTCAATATCCAGTGGATAGGTTATCTTTATATTTTCTCTCTCCCCCTTTACAAGATACACCTTCCTTCCCATCCGTTCAACGAGTGCAGCATCATCCGTTGCATAAAATCGCTCTTTATATGCCAGATTGTAAGCCCTTCTGATTATCTCTGCCTTAAATGCCTGAGGTGTCTGGATGCATACAATATCTTTTCTGTCAGGGGTTTTCTTAACAAATTCGCCATCCCTTTCCTTCAGGGTATCCTGTGGTTCTATATAAGGGGCTGCTGCTCCATATCTTACAGCACCCTCTATCACCCGGGCAAGGAGTTCATTGGAAAAGAATGGCCGGGCTATATCATGGATTAATATTATTCCACCTTTTTTTTTAAGTGTGTTTAATCCTGCATTCACAGAGTCCTGTCTGTGTTCTCCTCCGGATATTACCTCTATGTTTTTATATTCTGCTTTTAACCTTTTCTGCCACTCCCTGACATATTCCGGGGGGAGAACAAGAATGATTTCATCCGCTTTATTATAAAATTTTTCAAGGGAATAATAGAGCAGTTGTTTTCTGCCGATTTTTAAAAATGCCTTGGGGGTATTTCCCATCCGAGTGCCTTTTCCCCCACCGGCGAGTATCACCCCTATCATTTTAGTTTGGCAAAGATAATTCTTCCTGTGGATGTCTGGATGGCGCTGTCAATAATAACATCTACTACTCTGCCCTGATATTTTGCCCCATCTTCCACAACAATCATCGTTCCATCTTCAAGGTATCCAACACCCTGTCCCGCTTCCTTTCCTTCTTTAATTATCTTTAAAGGTATCTCTTCGCCACTCATAAGTTTAGGCCTCATCAATGTTGCAAGTATATTGAGATTTAAAACTTTGATATTCTGGACCTCTGCTACCTTTGCGAGGTTAGAATCGTTGGTAAGGATATTCGCTCCTATATCTGCAGCCAGTTTTACAAGTTTTGCATCAACTGCTTCAACGTCAGCATATTCAGCATCATATATCTTTACATCTATAGTATCGTCCTTTCTGAGTTTCTGTAATACTTCAAGGCCTCTTCTGCCTCGCTGGCGCTTCATATCACTTGAACTATCCGCAAGTCCCTGGAGTTCCTGAATTATAAACTTGGGAATGATGATTATATAGTCAAGGAAACCGCCCTTTACAAGTTCATAGATACGCCCATCAATAAGAACACTTGTGTCAACAACTAAGAGTCGCTCCTGTTCTTTAATTCCTCTTAAAAAAGGAAAGACAAAACCGAGTTCTTCAACCCCTTTCAGTCCAATCATTATTCCCAGATAGGTGAAAGCAAAATAAAGAGCAAATCTTATATAAACTATTGTCCTTGGGTCTTCAACAGGGATAAGGAGAAAGAAACCCGCAAGAAGGATTGCCGTGATAAGTCCGGCTATGAGCCCGCCCAGCGCAAGAAGGAGTTTTCTTAAAGGAATTTTTTCAAGAAGTATCTCAAGTCCCACTATCAGCAGTGAACCTATGAATCCTGCCAAACTTCCGGTAAACCGTGAATCAGGAACGCAATAATACCCTGTCAGTGTACTTAATATTATGAAAAAACCACGAATAATATAGACACCCATCTTCTCACCCCTTTCGTATAAATTATAAAATTTCTAATCTACAATCTATTCTATTTTATCCCAGAAAATAGAAAAGGTAAAGTGAATTTATAAAGAAAGGAAGTTCTTTACTGCATCTTTCAGCCACCTTACAGGATATATCTGGACAGATGAATCCTTTATGTCTTTTATATTTCCTTCAGGGACTATCGCCTTATTGTATCCCAGCCGGGATGCCTCTTTCACCCTCTGGTTTATCTGGCTTACAGGTCTTATCTCTCCTGTTAAGGCAACCTCTCCTATAACCACACACTGTTCCATAGGGGGTTTATCCTTCAGGGATGATATGCAGGATAGTGCAACAGCAATGTCAGCTGCTGGTTCAATGACCTTTAACCCTCCACCTGTATTGAAATATACATCATAGGCATTAAGATTAAACCTCAATTTTTTTTCAATAACAGCGGCAATCATAGAAATTCTGTTATAGTCCAGTCCCGTGACAGACCTTTTGGGGACTCCATAATATGTGGGGGTTACAAGACACTGTATCTCAACAAGTATTGTGCGGGAACCTTCCTGTGATGGAAATATAACAGCACCGGGAAGAGTCTTTTTAGAATCCGGAAGAAAAATAGCAGATGCATCGGGGATCTCCACAAGTCCGTTTTCTTCCATTGAAAAGACACCTATTTCCATAGTGGAACCGAATCTGTTCTTTGTTGCCCTTAAAACTCTCAGGTTTGACTTTATCTCTCCTTCAAAACTCAGGACAACATCAACTATGTGTTCAAGAACCTTTGGTCCTGCTATCATCCCTTCCTTTGTGATATGTCCCACAAGGAAGATAGAGCATCCACTCTCCTTTGCACGGGTAAGAAAAAATCCCGCATTTTCCCTTACCTGACTTACAGAGCCAGGAATGGAAGGGAGTTCCGGGTCAAAGACGGTCTGTATGGAATCCACTATCACAAAGTCCGGCTCAAGTATGTCTATACCATGTTTTATGGAAGGCATATCTGTTGTGGAAAGGAGGTAAAGATTTTCTGATAGTATCCCTAACCTCTGTGCCCGCATTTTCACCTGGTTTTTTGATTCCTCTGCACTGATATAAAGAACCTTCTTTCCTTCCATTGCGGTTCTGCCTGCAATACTTAAAAGCAGTGTGGACTTACCAACTCCTGGTTCTCCTGCGAGAAGTATTAAACTGCCGGTTACAATACCACCACCGGTTACCCTGTCAAATTCATTTATCCCTGTGGGGGTTCTTAAAAACTTCTCTGTTTTTATATCTGTGATTTTTTCCGGAGGAGAGGCTGTGGATGTAATACTTACTTTTTTGCTGCGCGGGATTTCTTCAATAAAAGTATTCCAGCCACCGCAGTCAGGACACCTGCCAAGCCATCTCACTGACTGATATCCACACTCAGAACAGGCAAATATACTTTTTGGCTCTTTCTTCATTACTTCCTTCTTATAAATAGTTTCCAGGGATGTTCTTTTATATCCTTTACAAAATCGTTCAAATTATTATACAGTTCTTCGTCCCTCAGTAATTTTCCTGCGGTGCCTTTTCCTTTTTCTACATCCGAAACTATCCTGTTGAGTTCCACGGAAATCTGGTTTATTCTTTCAGCCGTATCACTGAATTGTGTGGTGGCATTGTGTAAAAGTAACAGCTCATGTTTTATCTGGTCAACGAGTTCTTCTTCCTTCATCAGACGGGCAATCAACCCTTCGTTTTGAATCCTCCAGAGGAAGTCCTGCATATCCGTAGACATTTTATCAAATGATATTGCTGCTTTCTGTATATCTTCAAATGACTCCGCTGCCTTTGTCCCCGCTGATGCAAAACGTTTTATCTCATCCATTGTTTCTTCCATCCTTGTCTTTCCAGAGGAAACCAGCTCGTTGGTATTATTAAGCAGTTCTTCCAGTTTAGGTGCATTGATAGATATTGCGCTGTCCACCTTCTTGCTTGTTTCTCCTATGGTTAATGTAAGTTTCTCTATATCTGCAAAAGTTGTTTCAATTGTGTTAATTGCAGTTGCCGCCTGTCCGATTACTGACTTTATATTCTCCTGAAGTGCCCTGTCACTTGTTATCTTACTGATATCAGAAAGGACATTATTGAGCCCTATAACCATATTCTGCCCTGCCTCCACAAGTTTTTCCACAGAAAGAGGGTTTTCTCCTTCCACTATCTCACCTGGCTGTATATATTTTTTCTCAGGAGAAGGGGTTATTTCAATATACTTTTCTCCGATAAGTCCGAGTGTTTGGATGGTGATTCTGCTTCCTGTACTGATTTTTATATCATGCCTGATTTTCACCCTTGCCAATACCTTTGGTTGCGCCTCATAAAGTATCTCTATCTCTTTTACTTCACCCGCTCTCACTCCACTTACCCTGACAGGGGAACCGCTTTCAAGCCCTCCAACATAGTCAAATAGTATTCCTATCTCATAGCCCCTGTATTTCCCTGTTGTTGCCTGTGTTACAATAAATACCCCTGCTAAAATGATAGTAATGATGACAAATATTCCCACCCGCAATTCAAGAGAGAGTTTATCCCTTTTCATTGGTTCCCTCCATAACCAAAAAACTTCTTATAAGAGGATTTTTACTTTTCTTTCTTAATTCCTCAAATGTTCCTATCTCCTCTATCGCTCCGTTTTCAATCAGGGCAATCCTGTCGGATATTAGGGATGCAAGTTTTATATCATGTGTAACTGTTATGTCTGTTGTCTTAAACTTTTTGTGCATATCCATCATCAGTTCCGTTATGCTTTCAGCCATAATGGGGTCAAGTCCTGTTGTTGGCTCGTCATAAAAAATAATCTCGGGTTTTGAGATAAGAGCCCTTGCAATGGATACCCTTTTTTTCATACCTCCACTCAGTTGCTCGGGCAGAAAATCCTCAAAGCCATCCATCCCGACATCTTTAAGTATCTCAATGGCTAAAGTCCTTATCTGTTCATCTGTCATATCACTGTGGTTTAAGTAATAAAACCCCACATTTTCCCATACAGTCAGAGAATCAAAAAGAGCAGAACTTTGAAAGACCATACCCACCCTGCTTCTTAATTCCATTATTTTGCTCTTTGGTGCTCCGTTTATCTTTTCTCCAAAAAGGTATATATCTCCACCTGTTATTGGTATAAGCCCCAGAATGGTTTTCAAAAGTACTGTTTTACCGCAACCGGAGCTTCCAACTATAACGAGAGACTCACCCTGTTTTACATCAAGATTTATCCCTTTCAGAACATCATTACTATTCAAACTTACCTTTACATCTCTCAGATTTATGACACTTTCCATCGTATATATTGTAAACCGTGCGCTGGTTCTGTCAATTTTTATTGAGGTGAAATGAAAAGTATTATATAATAGTCAGATATACAGGAGGAAAGGAGAGTAGATGTATACATCTTACGACAGAATAAAGGCAGCGCTTGAACACAGGACGCTTGACCGTATTCCTCTGACTGAGAGTATCTGGCCAGAGACAATCCAGAGATGGCATAGGGAAGGGCTTCCTGAGGATAAGGATGTATTTGAATTTTTTGGGCTTGATGTTGTGTGCGGTATACACCCTTTTGATGACGGACTTTCTGATGCCTTTCCTTATATTGTGTACGAAGAGACAGATGAGTATAAGGTGGACAGGAACTATTACGGGGTTAAGGTAAAGTACTGGAAGAACCGTTATACAACCCATGTGGAACTTGACCATGCGGTTAAGGAAAGAGCTGACTGGGAAAAAGTAAAGTGGGCGCTATATCCTTCGGAAAAACGTATTACAAAAGATATCGTTGAAATTTCCAGAAAGGCGAGAGAGAAGGGACACTTTATAACGCTGAACTGTTCGGAACCATACTGGTTTTCCTTCAAAATGCTCGGTATGGAAAACTTCTGTGTACAACTGAAGATAGACCCTGAGTTTATTGAGGATATATGTCAGAGGTATATGGAGTTTATGAAGGAGATGCTAAGGATGGTCCTTGCTAAAGGAGTGGAGTGGGATGCCATATGGTTTTTTTCAGATATGGCATATAAAAACGGTCCGATGTTTTCCCCTTCTGACTACATAAGGTTTTTCCTGCCCTGCCACAGGGAGATAAGCCGGTTCTGTAAAAAGCAGGGAAAGTTTTTACTGCTGCACTCCGACGGAAATATGAAGGAACTCATACCGCCTGTTATTGAGGCGGGATTTGATGCTATACATCCGCTTGAAGCAAGGGCTGGTAATGATGTCCGTGTTTATAAAAAACAGTTCGGAGAAAATATATGCCTCTTTGGAAATATATCATCGGATATACTTGCAACAGGAAACCGCCAGGCAATAGAGGAAGAGATAAGGACAAAGGTTCTTACGGCAAAACAGGGCGGCGGATATATCTATCACAGTGACCATACAATACCCTCTACTGTATCACTGGAAAGTTATATATTTGCTGTGGAATGTGCAAAGAAGTATGGTGGGTATTGATGGTTAAAAAATTTCCCAGGGTATATCATTAGAGCAATAACTTACAGGAATTGTCTTTATCTTTTTCTGCAGGTCCATTACAAAGTTTTTAAGGCCCGTCTCCTCACTTATCTCATGACCAACCTCTACAATCCCTGTATGCATATCTTTCAGAGCCCTCATTGTATATTCATCAACCTCTCCAGCGACTACTGTATCAACATTGTATCTGAGTATATCATCTATAAAACCTGCATTTATGCTTAATCCCAGCCCTCCCCACAGTACACCTATCCTTTTCACCTTCCATGATGGA
>DAONKS010000001.1:28877-50155 GCA_035406305.1 bacterium
TCATATAAAGTAAAAGAAGCCGGTAAGGATAAGATTACAGAGTATTATGAGAAAAAATGAGACAACCACAGATATTGTTGCTGCCCTGCCTACACCTGAAGCACCGCCGCTTGCTCTTAATCCCTCATAAGAGGATACGGCTATTACCACAACAGCAAAGACAACTGATTTTACAAGACCGACAAAAAGGTCTCTCACTCCTATGAACCTGAATGTCTGGTATAAAAACATTCCTGACGGGATATTTACCAGGAAGACCCCTATGATGAACGCACCTGCAATAGCAAGGAAAAAACTCATAAGGAAAAGGGAAGGAAGAGATATCACACCGGCGAGAAGGCGCGGGCTTACAAGGTAAGCAACAGGGTCAACCGCAAGGATTTCCATTGCATCTATCTGCTCTGTTATCTTCATAGTCCCTATCTCAGCCGCTATCGCTCCACCAACCCTGCCAGCCATAATAATTGCTACAAAGACAGGTCCGAGTTCCCTTATCATTGATATTGAGACAATACCCCCGGAGTAAATCTCCGCCCCGAATTTTTTGAGTGTATATGCGGTCTCCATTACCAGCACCATACCTGTGAAGACAGAGATAATTGCTACGAGGGGAAAAGAACTGATACCTATTATGTTTATATGCTTGAATATGTTTTCACTCTTTTTTGCGGAGAATATCTTCCTGAACGCATCAGCGGTAAGTATTGCAAGAGAGCCAAAATAGGATATATAACCTAAAATAGCACGGCCTGTTTTTCTTGCCAGTGTGAGCATCTCTATTCTCTCGGACTGTAGTTTTCAAACCTGGTAAATCCTTCCCTGAAGGTAAGAAGGACCCTATCCACAGGACCATTTCTCTGTTTTGCTATTATTACCTCAGTAACATTTGAGAGTTTTCTATCTTCCTCATCTCTATCCCTGTGAAGAAGGATAACAAGGTCTGCGTCCTGTTCAAGAGACCCGCTCTCTCTCAGGTCAGAAAGTTCAGGTTTCTTATTTCCCCTCTGCTCGGGTGACCTGTTCAACTGTGACAGGGCAACCACCGGTACATTTAATTCTTTTGCAAGCGCCTTCAGGGATGCAGATATCTCACTTATCTCCTGCTGTCTGTTTTCTGCCCTTCTGGTCCCTCTCATAAGTTGAAGGTAGTCCACTATGATTAACTGGATGTTCTCTTTTGCCTTCATACGTCTTGCACGTGCCCGCAGTTCAAAGGTGGTTAAAGATGGTGTATCATCTATAAATATGGGTGATTGTTCCAGCCGTCCTGCAGAAAGGAGTAATCTTCCCATATCTTCATCGGAAAGCATCCCCTGCCTCAATTTTTGCTGGTCAATCTTTGCCTCGCAGCATAGCATCCTCTGTACAATCTGTTCATTACTCATCTCTAAACTGAATATAAGTATCGGGAACCGTGTTGTTCCTGCGTTAAGGTTGAGGGCTATATTACAGGCAAAGGCGGTCTTGCCTATGGATGGCCTTGATGCAATGATAATAAACTCAGAGGGATGAAAACCGGTTGTTAACTTATCAAGGTCTGTGAAACCTGTGGGAATTCCTGTTACAAATCCCTGTCTTCCATGTATCTTTTCTATCAGTTCAATATTATCCTTAACAAGTTCTTTCATAGAAAAGATGGTTCTTTTTGTTTTTTTCTCACCGATATCAAATATCGTTGATTCTACCTTATCAAGAAAAGAATCCACTTCTTCCGGTTCAGAAAATGCCTCGGATATAATTGAACTCGCATTTTCAATAATGGTCCTCAGAAGATATTTGTCTCTTATTATCTTTATATACTCATCAATATTGGCTGCTGTCGGGACAAGTTCAACAATTTCACTGAGATATTCAACACCGCCAACATCATCAAGTATGCCCTGCTGGGTCAACTGGTTTGTTACGGTGATAAGGTCGCACTTTTCATTTTTCTCAAAGAGTGTGCGGATTGCAGAAAATATCTTACGGTGGGACTCGCTATAAAAAAACTCCTCCTTAAGTACCTCAAATGCCTCCATCCTTGCCGCCTCACTGAGCAGCATACAGCCGAGTGCTGCCTTTTCAGATTCAATACTTTGAGGAGGCACTTTACTGCTCAGAATGGTCTGCTGGTTATTCTTTCTGGGCATATTACTTTTCTCTTACAACCCATATCTTAACTTCTGCTGTTATATTTTCTCCTGTCCGTATGGATACCTTATAGATTCCTAATTTTTTAATGGGTTGTTCAAGTAAAATCTGGTGTTTGTCAATTTCAATGTTTTTCTGCTGGAGAATTGCTTCTGCTATATCTTCAGGAGTGATGGCTCCAAAAAGTTTCTCATCCTGTCCTGCCTTCGCAGATATTGTTATTGAACCTTCCTGTAATGCCTTTTTAATCTCTTTCGCCCTTGTTAATTCCTTATTTTTCCTTGTGGCAAGGATTTGTTCCTGCCGTTCCATCTGTCTGATATTTTCAGGGGTGGCTTCTATTGCTATACCTTCTGGTATAAGATAATTCCTTGCATATCCTGGTTTTACCTCTTTTATCTCACCCTTCTTTCCTGTCCCCTGTAAGTCCTTTATAAATATGACCTTCATAGGAATAAGTCCGTTCAGACCTTTACAAAAGGTAGAAGTCCAACATATCGTGCCCTTTTTATTGCCCTTGCAAGAGCCCTCTGGTGTTTGGCGCATACCCCTGTGATTTTGGGAGGTAATATCTTCCCCCTCGGGCTGGTATATCTTTTAATCATACCGGTGTCTTTATAATCAATCTCGGTAGCACCTATCTTACAGAACTGGCATACTTTAGCTTTCCTCTTTACCGCCATCTCCTGTTTCCTCCTTTTCAATATCTCCTGTTTCTTTTTCTTCTATTCCGGCGGGTGGTCTATCCAGAAACTGGAAATCCTCCACCACCACCTCAAGTGTTGACCTTTTTTCATTATCCTGTGTTTCCCACTGTCGGTACTGTAGCCGCCCCTCAACAAATATCAAACTTCCTTTTTTCAGGTATTCAGCCCATACCTCAGCCCTTTTTCCCCAGATGACAAGGTTTATAAAACAGGTATCCTCCCTTTTTTCTTCCTTTGATACATACTCCCTGTTGACAGCCATCCTCACTGATGCAACTGCCTGTCCTCCAGGAGTATATCTCAGTTCAGGGTCCCTTGTTAACCTGCCTATAAGAAAAACCTTGTTAAGCGTTGGTCCTGGCATCTATGGGCTCTCCTTTTTGTTCTTCTTTCTCTAACTCGGGAAATCTCTTTCTCTGGAGAAAAAGATAACGGATTATATTCTCCCTTCTTCTGAGCCCTTCAGATATTGAAGGGAGAGAGCCTGGTAAGGCTCTGAAGTATACGATGTAATAAAATGCCTCTCTCTCCTTTTTAATAGGGTAGGCAAGATACTTCTTCCCCCAGATGTCTCTCTTAACTATCTGTCCTCCATTGCCTGATATCTGTCCTTCTATAAAAGATATTTCCTTCTCTCGCGCGTCATCCTCCATATCAGGTCTTAAAAGAAAACACCCTTCATATTTCCTTTCCATAAGCACCTCTATTTTTCTTTTTGTTGTATATTATTTTTCCTCTACTATTATATACTCTCTCTGAAAAAAGTCAAAGATTACTTTTGCCTTATTATATATGTATCTCCACAATATCTCCATCTTCAAGTTTGTAGTCCCTGCCCGCTATAGCAATTTTGTCATCCCCCTCTCTCCACAGTCGTGCGTACTTAAAGTTTTTAGCAATATCCTTGTGTATGATTTCTGCAAGGTCTATTACAAGTGAGTCCTTTTTCAATGTATAGGGGTTGTCAGTATCGGGGGGCTTTCCCGGGATTTTTGTATATACCCTTATTATCTTCAGAAGGTGGAAAATTTTTTCCGGCAAAAATTCAATATTGATTCCTTCCTTTGCTGATATCTCAATAAAATTATTCTGTATCTTTTCACCATAAAGTTCTCTGAATATCTCTTTTATATCTTTAGAAACCGGGACATCTATCTTATTCCCAATCCACAGTATCTCTTTTGTAAATGTGAAGTCATCTTCCTGCTTGATACGAAACCGTTCCAGCGTCTTCAATGAGTCATCCATATCATCAATTACAGAGTCAGATGCAAGGTCAACAAGGAATATAAGTGCATCTGCCTTCCTCAGGATATCGCCAAGCCAGTTTTCCGAAAACTGATAAGAAAGAGAAGGGGTGTCCACCAGCTGTATGTTTATATCCTTATACTTCATCATCCCCGGTGTAGGCATCTTTGTTGTAAAGGGGTAATCCGCTATCTCAGGTCTTGCCTTTGTAAGTACTGAAAGCAGCGTGGACTTCCCTGAATTTGGAGGACCGCAGAGTGCAACCTGTCCTGCGCCTTCCTTTACAATAACAGGGACTGCCTGTTTTTTGGCTGTCTGTGGCTTCTTTTCCAGTTCCTTCCTGTATTTAGCAATCTTTGTTCTTAAAAGTGCCTGGAGTTTCTCCGATGCCTTGTGTTTGGGCATTATTGCAAGAAGTTCTTCAAGGATAGATATCTTCTCTTCCAGTGTTCTTGCTGTCTTTAACTCCGCTTCTTTCTGGTGGTATTGAGGGGGTAGATTGACCGCCATTTTCTCACTTACTTAACATATCCCTTATGATGGGAAGCAATTTTTTTATATTGTATGGTTTGGTTACATAAAAGTCCGCACCATAGTCATAGCCCTTTATCTTATCCTGGTCCTGGTTTTTTGCTGTAAGCATTATCACAGGTACACGCCTGCTTCTTAATCCCGACTTTATCCTTCTTAAGACCTCCCAGCCATCCATAACAGGCATTACCACATCCAGTATTACAAGGTCGGGTTTTTCCTCACGGAACAACTCAAGGCCTTCTTCTCCGTTGGTTGCACCGAATACAATATATCCTGCGGACTTAAGTGCCATAGACAGAATCTTCAGGTTGTCCGGTTCATCCTCAATCACCAGTATTTTTTTAAGTTTCTCTTCCATAGTTCTTATTTTACCCTACATCATCCTGAAAGACAAGTGGCTGCATTCCTCAAAAATAATCTCGTTGAAAAGGGATTGTTTCCTCAAAAAAGGTCTCGTTCAAAAAGGCACCATACTTTATCCTATTGCTATTGAGTTATTAAGGGATGGAAGGAGGTGTTATCTGTTTTTCTTAACTTCTGCACCATTGAATTTTCTTTTAGAGAAGGAAAAACTGTATAATATGTGAATAAAAAAGGAGAACCTATGCGTATAAACAGAGCATTACTTGAAGGGGCATGGACTGCTGCCTGGGTAGTTCCTCCAGAAGGGCCTCTTTGTGATTTTGGTGTTTTCCATTTCAGAAAGAAACTGCATATTTCTGAAAAGCCAGAATCTTTTATTATCCATATCTCTGGGGATAACCGTTATAGGTTTTTTGTTAATGGATACCACATTGGTAGAGGTCCCTGTCGCGGGGATATGAACAGATGGTATTTTGAGACATATGATATAGCGCCTTTCCTTAAAGATGGTACCAATATACTTGCTGCTGTCGTATGGAACTTTGGCATTCTCCGACCGATTGCACAGGTAAGTTTTCAAACCCGCCTCATTGTTCAGGGAAACACAGAAGCGGAACAGATAGTGGATACGCGTATCGGTAATGGATGGAAGGTTTTTTATAACAGGGGCTATACTCCTTATCTTGCAGGGGGAGAAAGTTATCATCTTGCTGTAGGTCCGGGTGAAAAGATTGATGGATGTCTGTACCCGTGGGGCTGGGAAAAGGATGATTTTGATGATAGTTTATGGTCGGATGTGAAGGAGTCCTTTCCCCGTGCTTATCCCCGCGAAAACAGAATGTGGGGAACTGTCTCATATCTTGTTCCACGGCCTATTCCTTTTATGACGGAAGAGAGACGTTTTTTCCAGAAGGTGGCTCTCTCTGAAGGAATAGAAATACCTGCTGGGTTTCTGGATGGTGAAGAAGGAATGTTTATTCCCCCGGGTAGGGAGATATCCATCATTTTTGATAATGGTGTTTTAACCACCGGATATCCGGAGATAGAGGTAAGTGAAGGAAAAGGGGCTTCTATAATTCTATGTTATGCAGAATCCCTGTGGAAAAACGGAGAGAAGGGAAATAGAAATGAGGTTGAAGGAAAAGAAATAAGAGGGTTGAGTGATTATTTTTTACCTGATGGAGGAAGAGATAGAACCTTCGGTCCTTTATGGTGGCGAGCATTCAGGTATATGCAGATGAAGATAGTTACTGCGGACCATCCCATACGCATAAAAAAGCTCTCTTATATATACACCGGGTATCCTTTCAGGGAAAAAGGGAAATTTGAAAGTGACAGGAAGGAATTGAAAAAGATATGGGATACCGGCTGGCGAACAGCAAGATTATGTGCACACGAGACATATCTTGACTGCCCTTATTATGAGCAGCTGCAATACGTGGGGGATACACGGATACAGGCACTCATATCTCTTTATGTAAGTGGAGATACGAGGTTGATGAAGAAAGCCATTCAGGACTTTTCTGATTCTTTACTCCCTGACGGACTTACAAAAAGCCAGCATCCTTCTTTTTATACACAGGTGATACCGCCATTCTCACTCCTGTGGATAAATATGCTCAATGACTACTGGTGGTTCCGTGATGATGATGGATTTGTGAAAAATTCTCTGCTGGTGGTAAGGAGCATTCTCAACTGGTTTGAAGAAAGGATGGACAACAAAACAGGGCTGCTCGGTCCTCTGCCCTGGTGGAACTTTGTGGACTGGGCGAAGGAATATGAAAGGGGTGTGCCGTCAGGCGTTGAAGATGGTAATTCTTCTGTTATAACCCTATTTTTTATAAATGCTCTGATTGCTGCATCTGAAATGGAATCTGCTACTGGTAGTTCCTGGTATGCCCGGAGATATAAAAAACTCGCCTCCGATATTAAAAAAGCCGTGATGGAGCAATGCTGGGATGAAGAAAAAGGGCTCATCGCTGATACCCCGGAGAAAAAACAGTTCAGTCAGCATGCAAATGTTCTGGCTGTTCTTACTGGTACCATACCACGCAAACTGCACAAAGTGGTAATGGAAAAGGTACTTAAAGACCCTTCTCTGATTCAATGCACATACTATTTCCAGTTCTATCTTCATCAGGCAGTTAAAAAGGCAGGGCTTGGAGACCTGTATATCTCGCTTCTGGAGCCATGGAGGAAAATGCTGGAGATGGGGCTCACCACATTTGCAGAGAAGCCTGAACCGACACGCTCTGACTGTCATGCATGGAGCGCCCATCCGAATATAAACCTTCTTGCTATTGTTTGTGGTATTACACCTGCAGAGCCAGGTTTCAGGTCAGTGAGAATAGCGCCAGCCCTCGGGCCACTTAACCGGGTTAAAGGAGCGGTTCCTCATCCTTGTGGTATGATAAAGGTTTTTATTAAAAAATCTGATACGGAAAAGATAGATGCGGAGATAACATTGCCGGAGGGACTGACAGGTGTTTTCGTTTATGGCAAGAATGCTGTTCCCCTTAAATCAGGCAGGCAGGTGCTGTACGGTATTAAAAAAGGGTGAAGATATGTTTATAAAACTTTTTATACGGATACTTGCGATATTCGGGATGATAGCAGCAGGGATACTTGCAAGAAGGTTGAATATGCTTACAAAGGACACAGCAAGCCAGATGTCACGTATTACCACAAACTTTTTCTACCCTGCCCTTATATTTTCATCCCTTGTCAGCAATTTCTCTCTTGCAGAACTGGCTGAAAACTGGGTGTTACCGATAGGAACTCTTATAATAATGACCGCCGGTTATATCACTGGAAATATATTTTCCAGGATGGCTGACTTCAAAGATGAAAGAGAAAAGGGGCAATTCCTCTTCCAGTGCACTATCAATAACTATTCCTTCCTCCCGCTTCCTATTGTATTGATGCTTTATGGAAATACAGGAGTGGCAGGTTTGATATTTTCTACACTTGGTTCAGAAATATCTGTATGGACGATGGGGGTCTTTGCACTTACAGGTAATAAGTTTCGTAAGGACAGCGTAAAAAATCTCCTGAGTGTTCCTATGGGCGCCATTGTATTTTCTATAATAGTAATCGCAATAAGGGATAGTTGTGTTTATAACTGCCCCTGGATTATAAAAGAGATAGGGACTTCTTTCTTCTCTGTCATTGATATCTTTGGTAAGGGAACCATACCGGTTGCTATGTTTATTGCAGGTAGCAGAATGGCAGACCTTAAGTCCCATCACCTTCTTACAACCCTTCAGGGCTATGTTATAACCCTTCGGTTGCTGGTAATACCTGTAATAAGTGCAGCCGTTTTATACCTCCTTCCATTTCCTGCTGACGCAAGAAATATCCTGCTTGTTGTTGCAGTTATGCCTTCAGCGATAGCAAGTGTGGTATTGAGCGAGGTCTATAACTCTGATACAGAGTTTGCTGCCTCCTGTGTCCTGACCACGCATATCTTTTCACTTATAACTATACCTATGTGGCTGTCATTCCTTTTGAGATAATGCTTTGTAAAATTGATATTTAATAATCTTTCCCGTACAGGTCGTAGTCATCAGCAGATATAATTTGAACCTTACAGATATCTCCGGGCTTGAGTATTTTTTTTGTTTTTATATATACAGTACCATCTATCTCAGGAGCGTCAAACTCTGTTCTTCCCGTGAAATAATCCCCGTCTTTTCCTTCCACAAGGACATCCAGTTTTTTCCCCACCATCTTTTTCAGTTTTTTTCTGGATATCCTTCTCTGGATCTCCATAACAATTTTTTCCCGCTCTTCTTTTGTCTCCTCATCTACAGGGTCTTCAAGGTTAAATGCAGGCGTTCCCTCTTCTTTTGAGTATCTGAACACTCCCAGACGGTCAAACTCCTTTTCTCTTATAAAGTCAGTAAGTATTTTGAAATGCGTTTCTTTTTCTCCGGGGAAGCCCACAATAAAGGTCGTTCTGAGTTTTATATCCGGGACAGTTTTTCTTATTCTGTCAACGAGTGTATTATAGTCAATAAGAGGCCTATTCATTTTTTTAAGTATATCTGGATGTATGTGCTGCAGTGGTATATCAAGGTATTTACAGATATTATGTTTTTCTGCCATTACTTCAAGAACTCTTTCTGTCAGATGTGCGGGGTGCATATACATAATACGCAGCCAGAAGAAGTTAAGTTGAGAAAGTTCTAAAAGCAGTTTATCTAAAAGACACTTCCCCGCTATATCCCTGCCGTAGTTTCCTGTATCCTGAGCCACAAGTATTATCTCCCTTATTCCCATATTTTCAATATCTTTTGCTTCCCGGACAATATCCTTTATACTTCTGCTTCTCAGCCGTCCCCTGATTTTCGGGATAAGACAGTAACTGCAAAAGTTATCACAGCCATCAGAGATTTTTATATAAGCATAGGGATAGGTTGAGATAATACGGGGATATGTCTCTACTTCAGGACATCCTGCAGATACAAACTTTTTATTCGCATCTTTTATCACATCCACCAGGAGTGCAGGGTTTCCTCCCTCCACCAGCATATCCACCCCTTTTATAGACGGGCTCTCTTTTCCATATCTATTAACAAGGCATCCATAAACCACAATCTTCTGCCCTTTCCTTTTTCCATTACATAGTTTTTTAATGATTTCTATGGACTCTTTCTCTGCCGCTTTTATAAATCCACAGGTATTAACTATAATGATATCCGCTTCCTTATGGCTATCAGTTAAGATATAATTTTCCTCTCCGAGCAGAGCAAGGATAGTTTCAGAATCAACAAGATTTTTTGGACATCCAAGGGTTATAAGAGATAGTTTTTTGTATTTCATTCTGGTAGAAGGTAGAGTATCAGAAAATAGAGGGTAACAAAAATGACAAGTAGTATCAAAAGGAGATAAAGGTATCTTTCAGGGACTGCTCTGTCTTCCTTCTTTTTCTCTTCTGTCTCATCCTGTTTTTTCGCTTCTTCCTTCTTTTTCTCTATCGCCCTTATCCCTTCCTCAACCACTGATGCAGGTATCTTCAGATAATTGCCATATAATCTGATAAAGCCCTTCATATGTAACTCACTTGGAAACTTTTCCCACTCACCATCTTCTATCATACGGACAAACTTTGAAGGAATGTGTGCCTCATAAAAAACCTGTTCCAGTGTAATTCCCTCTTTTATCCTTTTCTCTTTTAAGACCTCATTTATCTGAATACTCTCCATCTTCCATTTCTCCAGGTACAATCACCCTTCTGGGTTTTCCTTCCCTGTAAGGACCGACTATGCCTTCCTCCTCCATCCTCTCAATAAATCTTGCTGCCTTATTAAAACCAACCTTAAGCCGCCTCTGTAACATTGAGATAGATGCAATCCTTGTTGTAAGGACAATCCTTTTTGCTTCCTGATACAGTGACTCCTCATCATCCCCTGAAAGAGAGACAGAAATTATTTCTCCCTCCTGCTCTTCCCCGTGCTTCCCTTCCACTATCTCCATTCTGTATTCTGGGGACTTCTGCGCCTTTATAAAACCACATACCTTTTCTATCTCCTCATCGCTTACCAGACACCCCTGTATCCGCATAAGGGAAGAACTGCCCGGTGGAATAAAAAGCAGGTCCCCTCTGCCTAAAAGTTTCTCCGCTCCTATCCTGTCAAGGATGGTTCTGGAGTCAAACTTTGATGTCACCTGAAAAGATATCCTGCAGGGCAGATTTGCCTTTATAACACCTGTGATAACATTTACAGAAGGTCTCTGTGTGGCAAGGATAAGGTGGATACCTGCTGCCCTTGATAGTTGTGCGAGCCGTATGATACTGTTTTCTATCTCGTTTCTGGCTATCATCATAAGGTCAGCAAGTTCATCTATTACAACCACAATATAAGGAAGTGGCTCCACATCTTTAAGCGCATTATATACTTCTATATTCCTTACCCGTGTATCAGAGAACAGTTTGTATCTTCTGGTCATCTCCCCTATCAGCCACTTCAGTGTATTCACAGCATCTTTAATATCAACAATCACAGGGCAGAGAAGGTGTGGTAGTCCATTATATACGGTGAGTTCCACCATCTTCGGGTCTATCATTATAAACTTGACCTCATCAGGGCTTGCCTTGAAGAGTATTGATGTGATGAGGGAGTTAATACAGACGGTCTTTCCTGAACCTGTTGCCCCTGCGATAAGTATATGCGGCAGGAGTTTCATATCTGTGATAATTGGCTTTCCCATAATATTTTTTCCTATGGCAATTGTAAGTTTTGATGAACTCTTCTGAAACTCCCTGCTTGATAGGACTTCTCTTAAAGAGACAATGGAAATCTCTCTGTTGGGGACCTCTATTCCCACAGTGGACTTGTTTGGCAGAGGAGCCACAACGCGTATATTTGTGGTCTTGAGGTTCATTGCGATATTGTCCTGAATGCTGTGCACCTTCTGTATGGGGATACCGGGTGCCAGCTGAACCTCGTACATAGTAACCCTTGGACCTTGACTGATTTCCACAACCTCACCTTCTATACCGAACTCTAATAACGTCTCTTCTATTACCTGTGCATATCTTTCAAGGTCTTCTTCTGTCTCCTGTTGTGCTGGTGTTCCTTCTTTAAGGATGTCCAGTGGAGGAAGTTTATAATCACCTATCCTGACAGTTCTTGAAGGTGTTTTAACGGAAGCAGAAGGTTTTTCTTCTTTAACTTCAACGGGTTTTCTCTCCTTTTCCTCATCAATTACAACAGGTTTTCTTTTCCTTTCTCTCGGCTTTCTTTCCTGTGGTTCTTCTGATAACTCTTCAGGTAAAGGGATTTTCTCCCTTCTTATCTCGCGGTAATAGTCAAATGCCTCTTTGAAAGGAGCAAGGAATATTTTATAACCACTGGCAATGGAGCCGAGACCCGCAAGAATAAGTATCATATATATGCCATTTGTCCCGAAGTATTTCTGTAGAGGTGGTCCTAACAGAAGACCCAATATACCACCCGAAGCACTGTATACGTTATGTATGGCAAGAAAAACAGATATGGTGAGCACCAGCCCTGCACAGGATAAACCCTTTTTCCATATACCAACCTTTTCTCCCCAGATAAGGTTATAGCCAGTCAGAAGAAACAGCAGTACAAATATATACGATGCCTTACCAAATAGATAGAAAAGAAGTCCTGCGAGATATGCACCGAACCTGCCTCCGAAGTTCTCCACAGAGGTATTTACAGGAGATGCAATCCTTGCGAACCTAAATGTAGGGTCATAAGGAGAAAAGGATATAAGACAGAAGAACAGATACAGACAGGCAGCAAAAACAATTAACCCCTTTATCCATCTTTCCAGTGTTTGCTTTTCCATTGATTTTAATTTACCACCAATACCACCAAAACGCAAGTTTTTGCCCTGCTATATACCTTCCTTATGTGGTATAATAAATCTGATATGGGTAAAACAAGAATAAAAGAAGAAGATGTAAAATTAAATCTTCAAATCAGACCCACTCCAGCAGTTAACACAATAGTGGATTTACCTGATATAACCTCATTTTTATTACCTAAAAGTTTTGAATTGCTACCTAATACTACAGAAATATTTGAATTAGAATTCGCTTTTTATGAATATAATTTTCTCAATAAGGAGGAGATTATCCAGAGAGGCGCCTTCTTTAAAAGTGTTGATGGAATACCGACCCATCATTATTTAATCTGCTCAAATAATAATTCACTGCTCTGGGAGGGAAGGTCAGAGATAACAAAGTCATACTTTAAAGAAGGGAATTTTTCTACCGGTTATGCTACACATGGACTTTTCCCTTACAGAGGTAAATTTCATCCTCAATTGATAAAAGGGATATTAAATATTTTAAAGATACAGCCAGGAGAGGTTGTCCTTGACCCTATGTGTGGGAGTGGGACTTTAAATGTAGAAGCGAGCATAATAGGAATTAATTCTATCGGTATTGAAAAAAGTCCTTTTTGTGTATTGATGAGTAAGGTAAAGTATGAGACATTAAAAATTAAAAAGGATGTTATATCTTCAATACTCAGAGATACCAATAAAAGTTATAAAACTCTAATAGGTAGTAATATATTACCTAACGAGTTCTCCTATTGTGAGAGTTTTAATACCGAAAAAGCAATAACTCTTCTTGCTTTTTTAGATGCTATGGGTTATTCAAGAAGGTGTTCAAAAAGTATTGATATCCTTTTTCCATCTGTGCTCAATAGATATGCAGGACAGATCAGTTCTTTCATTCAGGTAAGAGATAAACTCAATCTGAAAATTGGTAATGCGAGATTTGACCTTGGGGATGCAAGAAATCTTCCGTTAGGAGATAGTTCAATAGATGCTGTTATAACTTCTCCCCCATATTCATTTGCGATTGATTATGCTGAAAATGATAGACCACAACTGGAATATTTAGGTTATAATGTAGATGAGTTGCGTAATGGTATGATAGGGTTAAAAGGAAAAACCAAAAAAGAGAAACTGCTAATGTATTTTGAAGATATGGGTAGAGTTCTTTCGGAGATGTACCGTGTTTTAAAACCCGATAGATATGCTGTAATAATTATTGGCTCAAATGATATACAGACAGGTGGGATACGATTAGAGACAAAGATTGAAGAAATGGCAACAGATATTGGTTTTTCCCTTGACCAGAAGATAGTAAAACCAATAAAAGGAATCCAGAATACGATGAAAGACGAGTATATTTTGTTTTTGAGGAAGGAATAGTTATGAACCTACAAATAATTTTAAAGTATGCGCTTATCAAATCAATATATGAAGAAAAGAAAGATTATATTGATGTTTTCGTACCATATCTACTAAAAATTCTCTCCAAGGCACAAAAACCTTTAGAATGCGAATTTGTTCAAAAGGAATTAGAAGCAGAGTTTAATTTTAAAATTCCTGAAAGTGTTATTGACATACTTATAACACGGGCTACTCGTAGAGGATATACAAAACGAAAGAGAAGGGTTGTTGATCTCGAAAAAAAAGGGAGAGATTATGTGCAAATTATATCTTCCAGAGAGATAGAGATAGAAAAGGAAATAAATAACTTTCTTGAGGATATTAAAGAATTCTTAGAGAAATCCTACAATTTTCCTCTGCCTAAAGATGAGGTATTAAATGCTTTGCAATCTTTCATAAGGAAAAATTTATATATAGTAGAGTTTTTTTCCCCTCAGAACACAGTATTCCAAGAAGGAAGATTAACGAAGATAGAATATTACTTAGTAGACTATTTCAAAGAGGCAAAAGAGTATAAACCTAAATATTACCATATTTTAGAAAATATCTTCTATGGTATCCTTATTTCATCTCTTTTATTATATCCAGGAATAGACAAAGTTTCTAAAAAATTCAAAACACTTGATATATATCTAGATACAAACTTTTTATTTAGCATAATGGATTTACATCTCTCCTCCATAACCAAACCTGCTCAGGAACTTTTTGAATTACTAAAAGATTATAAATTTAGATTAAAAGTTTTTGATTTTTCTATTAATGAAATGGTAAGGGTGGTAAAAGGATATTTATCGGAACGACATAAGTATTTTCCTCATATAAAAGTTGATTCAATTTATAGTAATTTGAAAAACAAAGGATGGACACGAGAAGATTGTATCGGATTCATTAGTAACATAGAACAAAAAATCTATGCGTTAGGGATTCAGATTGAAAATACAGGAATAGACCTTAATAAATGGGAAATCCCGAAAGATGACATATATCTTAGAATTTCTCAATATAAACCTGATCAACATCCTCTTGGACAAAAGCATGATATATGTGCAATAGAAAAAATAAAAGAAATAAGAAAAAGACCACAAAGAAACATAGAAGATTGTATTGCTCTGTTTTTAACCTCCGACCGCAAATTGGCAAAATTTAACTTGGTAGAGTCAGGGCATAGAGAAAATTTCACGGTTTGTGAAGTGATTTTAGATAAACTTTTTACTGTATTATTATGGTTTAAGAATCCTCAAGCGGTAAAAGAACTTCCATTAACTATAGTTTTATCTACTCAATTTGAAATATTGATAAGTAAAGATATTTGGAATAGGTTTTTCAATACAGTAATGTCACTTAGAAAAGAGAATGAAATATCAGAAGATGGTATTTCTATGTTGGTTTATCATAACAATATAACAGAAGATTTAATTCTGATCAAAGACCCAAGAGAGATTAATGAAGAATTTATTTTAAATAAAATTAAAGAAAGAAAAAAAGAGATGGATGAAAATAGAGAAAGGATGATTGAAGAGGGGAAAAAGGAGATAGAAGAAAAATATACCACGGAGATGCAAAAGAAAGATGAGGAATACCTAGCGAAGATAGAAAGGATTAAAGCAAATCTTAAAGAAGAAGTCAAGAAAAAAGCAAGGATAGTGTCAAATTTACTCTTTGCAATTATTCCTATACTCTTTTTGATTTTATGCTGTTGGTTGAGTAAAAGAGGTCTTTTGACATCTCAATCTAGTATCTTTGCCTTGGTAGGGTTTTTCGTTAACATTTTTGGAATTAAAATTGATATATTTAAGTGTAGAAAAAAAATACAGGATTCTTTCTTAAATCGGAATTATGAAAAGATGTTAGAAAAATTAGATATAAAGGAATTTTAAAATGGGATTTAATTATTCATCCACAGACCAAAAATTTAATACCGTAATTTCCAAAAACACTTTTTACTTCTATAATGAAGAGTTTGAGGAATTTCATGAAGGGCATATTTCTTCAATTGCGCAGAATATTTTTCTTCTTAAAAACAAGATAGAAAGAGATGGACTAAAAGAGTCCGTCTTACTTGAACATATCATAAATGTTGAAGATGGTTTAGATGCTATTCTAACAATAACTGGATTCTCAAAAGAAAGTTTGCAGAGATTGGTTACTTTCATTAGAGTTACTGATGATAAAACCTTATCAAACCTTGTTAATAAAGATTATTGGCCAGAGGAAGAATTTCAAACGGAATGGGGACTGGATAAGATAAAAAATATAATCAAAAAGAATGAAAAGTTTGCTCAAGGTATTGTAAATTTATTTTTTGGAGGACCAACAGTTTCTATTATAAAAAAAGTCCTACCACTTTTTGAGTTTAAAAAACTTGACATCAGAAAGTTCAGTTTTTCTATAGAATCTTTAATTGATACCATCATAAGATATAAGACAAAAGGTTCATACAAAGCGGCAAGAGAAGGAAATCCTGAAGTTGTAATTGAAAAAATCCTTGCGGAGAATAAATTATCTTTTGAAAAGGGGAAATTCAAAATACCGAAAGCAGGAAATATTCCAAGAACAATGGATTTTATTATTCCCAACAAGACATCACCAAAGATGATAATTGAATGTTCCTACTCAGTGACTACTGCTTCAGGGATGGGAGATAAAGCGAAAACAGAAAAGACAGTTGCAGATTATTTGAAAAAGAACTATCCGAAGGTTATATTTGTTGGTTTTGTAGATGGAATTGGCTGGTATGTAAGGAGAGGTGACTTGAAGCGGATGGTTGAGGCATATGATTTTGTTTTTACATTCCACAGGGAAGAACTGGAAAAATTTGAAAAACTACTAATAGAGACATTCTATGCCAAATAAAGAAATCAATTCAATAATAAATGAAATAGTGCAGGGGGATTGTCTGGAAATTATGAGAAAAATTCCAGATGATAGTATAGATGTTACTTTTGCTGACCCCCCTTTTAATTTAAAGAAAAAATATAATAGTTATTATGACAGGTATGAAGTTGATGAATATCTCGCATGGTGTAAGAAATGGCTGTATGAGATGGTTCGTATTACCAAGCCCACAGGTTCTATATTCGTCCATAATATACCCAAATGGCTTATTTACTTTGGTTCTTATTTGAACGAAGTTGCCATATTTAGGCACTGGATTGCGTGGGATGCTATGGGAGTCCCTCTCGGAAAAACACTTTTACCTAATCACTATGGGATTTTATATTATGTCAAGTCAGATAAATTTAAGTTTTATGACCTCAGAATGCTCCATAGACGTTGCAGAAGATGTCAGTACATATTGCAGGACTATGGTGGTAAAAAGAGTCAGATGCATCATTTTGGTCCGCTAATTTCTGATGTATGGACGGATATCCACAGGATAAGGCATAAGAAAAGGAGAGATGAACATCCCTGTCAACTACCGGTTCATCTTCTTGAAAGGTTGATTCTTATGAGCAGCGATGAAGGAGATATAGTCCTTGACCCATTTGTAGGGACCGGAACCACAGCAATTGCAGCGAAAAAATTGGGAAGGAGATTTATAGGAATTGACATTGACCCAAAATATGTAGAAATATCCAGTAAAAAAATAGAGAAAGCAGAACCAACAATGATTAATGGACGTTATGTAAGCATCTTCCTTGATAATGTAGTCACTATTAGAGATAAGGATTGGGATAAGATAAAAGGTGCCTTTGTAATTCCTGAAAACCCGCTGGAATTAGAGAAGAAAAGAATTATTTTAATTAATAAAACTATGGGGAAGAAAGGAAAAAGGGAAAATAATAGGGTATCTTTTGAAGAATGGGAAGAAGTAAAAGATTACTGGCAAAGAATGAATATTTTTCAAAATTTAAATAAAGATATATAATCTCTGGCAGTTTTTACAGGGAGGGAGAGATTAAAGAGAGGAGACAGAAGAAACTGGAGCACCTTGTAAGGAAAGAGGTGGAGGAAATTATAAGGAAGCATATATCAGACCCTGATATTGGCTTTTTTACAATTACATATGTTGATATCACCTCTGACCTGAAATATGCAAGGATAGGTGTAAGCGTAATGGGCAGTGATGAGGAGAAGCACCGCTCCTTTAACGGCCTTATCCAGTCCACTCCATATATCCAGCATAAACTTGCAGGGCAACTCGTTATAAAACGTGCTCCGAAGATAGAGTTTGTCTATGATGAGAGGAAAGAGTTCAGGATTGAAGAACTGCTTGCAGAGATAAAAAGGGAAAGGGATGAAAAAGACAGCGAAGGAACTGATTAAAGATATTATGGTAAAGGTTGTCAGGGATGACCCTGTCCTGCAGAGGATAGATGAAAAAGATATTGTGGTATTACCAACCCTGAAAGAGGAATTTGGTGAGTTTTATACCAATGTCGCTTTCAGGATGAAGGGTGGGGCGTTCAGAACTCCAAAGGATGCAGCCGAATACATAAAAGAAAAGATACTTTCTTTAAAGCCGGACTTTGTAGAAAGGATAGATGTCAAAAACGGTTTTTTGAATTTTTTTTTGAACCGGGATTTTTATCTCAATCTTATCTCTGAAATATCTGCAGGAGACACATCTTCTCTAAAGCCATCACCTGTAAAAAGAAAGGTTTTGATAGAATTTGTCAGCGCAAATCCCACAGGACCTCTAACCATAGCACACGGAAGACAGGCTGCCTTTGGAGAGGCGCTTGCAAGAATTCTTAAGTATGCGGGACTTGATGTTACAAAGGAGTATTATATAAACGATGCAGGCAGGCAGATTAAACTTCTTGGAGAGTCCCTTAAGGCAAGATATCTTCAACTTAAAGGTATTGACTGTCCCATTCCTGAAGGTGGATATGAAGGCGAATACCTCATAGATATAGCAAAACACATAAAAGATGAAAGTATTGACTTTTACAGATTTGCCGCTGACTATATCCTTGAGGATATAAAGAATGACCTTCAAAAGTTTGGTGTGAGTTTTGACAACTGGGTGAGTGAGAGTGGATTTTTCAAGACAGGTAAGGTGGATGAACTTCTCAGACAACTTGAAGAAAAAGGGTTTATATACTCTGCGGAGGGTTCAAAGTGGTTCAAAAGCAGTGCTTTCGGAGATGAGAAGGACAGGGTTGTTGTGAAAAGAGATGGTTCTTATACATACCTTGCATCTGATATCGCATACCACAAAGATAAGATAGACAGGGGATATGATACACTGATAAATATCGTTGGTCCTGACCACCACGGCTATATCCCGAGGGTAAAGGCAGTCGTTGAGACACTGGGTTTTAATCCTGAAAACCTGAACTTTATCATCGTTCAACTTACCACACTTTACAGGGGAAAAGAAAAACTCTCTATGTCCACAAGAAAGGGGCAGTTTATATCCCTTAAACAACTTATGGATGAGGTGGGTCCTGACGCATCAAAGTTCTTCTTCATATTCAGAAAGGCAGACAGCCACCTTGATTTTGACCTGGAACTTGCGAAAAAGCAGTCAGTGGAAAATCCCATCTATTATCTACAGTATGCCTATGTCAGGATGAAGCATATAATAGAGTTCGCAAAAGAAAAAGGGATGGATATCTCTGGCAGCAGTGCTGACCTGTCTCTTTTGAGTGAGTCGGAAGAGGTCTCCCTGGCAAAATATATTGCAAGATTTCCTGATACTGTAGAGGCGGTGGTCAACAGTTATGGTGTACACCTTCTTGCTGAATATCTCCTTGATATAGCAAAACTGTTCCACTCTTATTACCACAAACACAGGGTCGTGGGTGATGACCCTGAACTGACATCTGCCCGGCTTGTTCTTACAAAGGCACTTTTGACCGTCTTTTCCCTTTCCTTGAACCTGCTGAATATCTCACTTCCTGAAAAGATGTGAAAAGCGAGATAGGGGATAAGTTAAGTGCGGCGGAAAAGGCAGGCATCAGGAAACTGAGTAAAGGCATTCTGCCTGATGTAAGATATGGTCTTTCTATCATGATAGCCGGAGATGTCTTCTGATATGCCGAGTGTCTTCCTTATGCCTGCCATAAATAACTCCCTGATATATTTACCTGCAAGTGATGAAAGCGCAGCAGAGAAGAATTTTGTTTCCACATCTGTGAAAAAACCAAGTGTGAATTGTTCATTATCTCCTTCCAGTCGGTATAAGGAAACATCTTCTTTTTCTTCAATGACTGCACACTGATAGTCAGGGATGTAATACCCCAGATATTTTCTGTAAAACTTAATTCCTCCAACCTTTCCTGCGCATACAGAGAGCCCGTTCTTTTCAGGGGTTGATTTTACAATTTCACAGAAGGCAGAAAGGTCAAGTAAGAATTTGTGGTTTCCTTTACCTGTAAATTCATTTATCCTGTTAGGACATATAGCAATGGAGTAAATATTTTCTATCTCAATATCCTTTTTGACCATCCATTCAGAGAATATTGCGCATCGCTTTTTTCTGCTTTCTCCATCAGACCATATGAATTCCTGCGGGATGTTGCTGGTGCAGATATCTAACCCTGACAGACACTCATAATCTCTGCAGAGGCAATTCAATATCTCCAGTGGTGAGGATGGCTCTTTTTTGTTGCAGAGGTAGAAAAGCGCTGTTGCTGTCTCTTCCAATCGTGAAAAGTTGTTTGTATTTCTTGAGAAAAACTCCTTGCTATCGGAAATATCATCAAACCATACTTCTTTCTCCCCCTGTCTTAATAAAATACCTGTGATAACAAGGGGACCCATAAGAGGTCCAAGCCCATTCTCATCTATTCCGAGAACTCTTTTTCTTTTCATTCCTTCATTTGAAGAGTACAGATAAACCGCTTAAAATAAGGACGACCGCAAATATCTTCCTCAGTTTTTCTCTTGGGGTATTTATACTTATTCTTGCGCCCAGTGGCGCTGCTACTACAGAACCAATGGCAAGCATAAGTCCTATATGGAAATCCACCAGCCCCCTAACTATGTAACCCGTAGCACCTGATATCGCATTAAACAGTATTGCAATAACCGCAGTTCCTATACAGGTATGCATGGGGACTTTAAGGAAGATATACAAGAGAGGAATGACGAGGACTGCTCCTCCCACACCGCAGAGTCCTGATACAAAGCCGGCAAGAAGCCCTATTATTACAGCAGCGGTTTTGTTAAACTCCTGTTTTTCACACTGCCCATTATTTTCTTTCTGGAAAAACATCCGGATACCTAAACCTGCAATAATCCCAACAAATATATATTTAACTACGTTATCGGACAGACGGCTTGCAAGAAAGGCGCCTGATTGAGCGCCTAAAATCCCTGATGGAACAATAAAAAAGGCGAGTTTCGGATAGACCTTGCTGTGCCTTATGTAGTTTATAAGTGCTGATATGGCAGAAAAGATAATTACAAATAAACTTGTTCCAACTGCCTGCTTCATCGGCAGGTCAAAGACATAGATAATGGCAGGGACCATAAGTGAACCGCCACCCATACCGAACATCCCGCAGATGAAACCAGCAACAATACCTGTAAGTATCCCCTGAAACCATAATTCCATCATTTCACCTTTTCAAACAGTTCCCTGAATGTCTCATATATACGGGATTCTGCTGTCTCATCAGG
>DAONKS010000002.1:0-10662 GCA_035406305.1 bacterium
ACAAAGTCAGGTATATGCTGGCTTTCAAATATGACCCGTCCCCGTATTATATCATCCACCACTATATTTTTTTCAGGGACAATAAATCTGAGGACAGGTTTTCTTCCTTCTCTTTCATACTCTGTCTTTTCTTCTTCTGAGAGATTTCTGCAGCTGTTATCATAACCGGCAGATGCATTTTTGCCTGCTGCCACATTTCGTGCTTCAATCTCTTCTCTGGTACAGTAGCATCTGTAGGCCTTTCCTTCTTTCAATAATCTTTCAGCCACGTCTCTGTATGTATCAAGGCGGTCCATCTGCCTGTATGGTCCAAACTCTCCACCTATATCAGGGCCCTCATCCCACTCAATTCCTGTCCACTTAAGGTCTTCAATCAGTGCTGTCTCATACTCTTTTGCAGAGCGTTCTATATCTGTATCCTCAATCCTTAATATAAACCTGCCCTTGTTTTTTCTTGCAAAAAGATAGTTAAACAGCGCTGTCCTCGCATTTCCTATATGAAGATAGCCCGTAGGACTTGGAGCAAATCTTACCCTGACCATATAAATTCCTTCCATTCTATGTAATAAATTCTATCAGGACTGCCTGAGAAGGTCAATAAAGAAGTCAGAGCAGTTCAGCCACTCCTGCTATTGTATCACCTGGAATATCAAACTGAAGGGTATTGTCTTTTACTGAAAATTTTACACTTTCAGGTTTTTCTCCAGGTCTGTGGAATATGACCTTTCTGGTTTTTCTTGCATCCTTTGAGTTGATATATATGGTTTCGGGAAGAAGTTTTCTCCCTGCATATCTGCCCATTTTACCTGCAATACTTGCTACCAGGGTGTTTTTTTCCGAGACGAACAGGTTCCCGTTAAATCCGGGTGGGAGAATGATGGGTTCTTCCTCAAATACCCATCTGCGTCTGTACAGGCGTTGCAGTACAGGTATATACATATCATACAGGTCTCTGGATGTTTTATAAACCTTAGGATAACTTGTAAATCCAGCTCCATATATCAGGCAGTTCTGGAACATCTCTTCCACTGCACGGTCGTTTGTTCTGTATTCCAGGAAGAACATCGGTTTTTCCAGGGCATAATACTGAAGATGGTCGCATAGCCATCCATGCCCTTCTGCCATAAAGCCATCTATGTACTTCATAATTCCTATACCGAATGGACCATTGGCAATGATGACCTTCTCAGGATGAAGCAGTTTTGAAAGGAGTTCAAGGTGAGGGAAGTAGTTAAAACCGGTCATATAGGCGGGACGGTTGTTAAATGCTGTGATTCCGTCATTGTGGGCAGTATCAAGAAAGTTGTAACATGCCTGGTCAAGAAATACCCCGTCCATATCAGGGTACCTCTCTATCATTCCCTTTATCTGCCTTACCATATCCTTGCCGAAAGGGAGAGAAAGGTCGGAATTTAAAAGATGTGTTCCTGGCCAGGCAGAGACAATCTTTCCATAGATGTCTTTTATTTGAGAGTCCTTGAGAATCTCTTTCGGCAATCTATCGTCTCCGTCACCTGAAACCTGAATATAGGGGAGTGCAGCAGCACCTACGCTGTGCAACCGTTTTATTGTACGCTTGATAATATCCACTGTTATATAAGGACTATTTTTTATATGCCCTGACCTCCATTTTTTAAGACCCTCAGGATGATAGTTTCCATAAAGGGGGAAATGTCCGTGAATCTCGTGCCATTTAAGTCCTAACTCTGCCATTATCTCTGCATCTTTCCGGGCGAGATTATAACCACCGCTTATATGCCCGCCCCAGAGATTATGGATGGTGCTGGAGCGTGGCGTAAAATACTCTTTGAATCTTTCATACAGATACCCGAGGGAAGGCCTCCATCCACCGAAAGCGGCACGGAGAATAAGCGATGCCTGTGCTGTCTTTTTTTCGCTCAGGGCAAGCCAGTCGTACCTTACATCAAGAGATGGTTCACGATAGCCACTCACAAAACGAAACCTGGGTGTTCTGAAGCCAAAGGGCATAGAAAGAAGCAGTCCTGCTTTTGCTTCTTTTCTCCATACACACAATGCAGGAATAAGGATGCCGCTGGTAATCTCTCCATACTCAAAGGCAAATCCACCAAACCTGTATAAATCAGAAGGCATATTGTCCTTAGCAGCCCACAGGGCATTTCCGTATGCGGGTTGTGGCCAGGGGATTGAATAAACGATAGAGCAGGAACGGAAAAGTCCGTTCTCCATTTTCAGTGATGCATTCCACTCTATCTCACTATCTCTGACAATGTATTCTTCCGTAAGCGTAAAGGGAGCATCTCTAAAAATTCTCTTTATTGTCAGGGTATCCTCTTTTATCTCAAACCGCACAGTTTTTACATCTTTCCCTGTGTATCTTTTACCTGTAAGGTCATCGCAGATAGACACGCCACCCTTATCAGGGGTCCATACAAACTTCTTATCCCCTGATATTGTAATACATTTCATATCACCGGTAGTTTTCTCAATATCAAGCAATACTTTACCGCCTTTAAGCCGCCATCCATCCGAAATCTTTTCTATTCCTTTCATTGTATCTCCTTTTTTAATTAAATTTATGAGAGAATTATAACCACTTTACTGGTTTTGTCAAACTTTTTATCTTTTTACTTAATATACGGTATAATTAAACAACCGAGATAATAATATGGTAATGGAGATAGTGTCACTGAGGGAATTCCTTGGGCAGGTCAGACAGGTGCTTGAATTTGCCTATCCATTACAGTATCGTATAACAGCCGAGATAGCACGGCTTAACATCCACCATCAGTCAGGCCATTGTTTTCCAGACCTTGTAGAAAAAGAAAAAGACAAAGTTGTTGCAAAAGCAAGCGGAGTTATCTGGAAGAGCAATCTTGACGGGATATTAAAAAAATTCAGAGATACAGTGGGAGAAGAACTGAAAGAAGGAATGAAAGTTTTGCTTGTTATTGAGGTGCGTTTCCACGAGTTATATGGATTGAGGTTGAATATCCTTGATATAGACCCTTCCTACACCCTTGGCGAATTTGCTCTTTCCCGTAAAAGGATTCTTGCACAACTTGATAAGGAAGGTCTGCTTAACAGGAACAAGCAACTCCCTTTCCCTCCTGTCCCGCAAAGAATAGCAGTTATATCTTCTGAGTCATCTGCTGGCTATGAGGATTTCCTTAACACGCTTTATAATAACCCCTATGGATACAGATTCTCTATTACTCTATTTCCTGCATATATGCAGGGAGAACAGGCGGAACCATCTATACTCGCTGCACTGGAAAGGTGCTATAAGAGAAGAAAGCAGTATGATGTACTGGTTATCATAAGGGGCGGAGGGGATAATATAGACCTTCATTGTTTTGACAGTTATAATATAGGAAAAGCAATTGCATCCTTCCCCTTGCCTGTACTATCAGGTATAGGACATACCCGCGATGAGACCGTTGTGGATATTGTTGCCCACAAAAAATTGATAAGTCCCACTGCTACAGGCGAGTTTGTGATAAACAGGATGCGAAATTTTGAAGAGACACTGGAAGGAATAAGCAGCCGCCTCGTTGATTTTTCCAGAGGCATACTTACTGAACAGCAGGCATTGATAAAGGAAGCGGACAACCATCTGAACATTTTTGCGGAGTTTTTTCTACGGAAGGTGAACCAGAACTTTAACAGTATTGTTTCTGATTTCAGAACCAATGTTTCGAAGTGTATCGCATCAAGGGAATTTTTTCTGAAGCAGATGCCGGATAACCTTGCCTCTGCACTTCGCATATATGTGAAGGGGCACATAAATTTTCTTGAAAGGCAGGAAGATAGAGTATCCCTTATGAATCCTGTTAATGTTTTGAAGCGCGGATACAGCATAACATTCAAGGATGGAAAGATAGTCAAGAACGCAGATAGTTTACAGGAAGAAGACAGGATAGAAACACAATTATTCAGCGGGAGAATAAAAAGCAAGGTGGAAGAAATTAAAAAAAGGAGTTCTTCCGGATTCCTGAAAGGAGAGGGTGATGACAGAGAATAAACTTACCTATACAAAGGCAATATCTGAACTTGAAGAGATAGTGAAAGAGATAGAGAATGAAGATGTGGAAGTGGATAATCTCATTGAAAAGGTGAAGAGGGCATCATTTCTTATCAAGTACTGTAAGGAAAAATTGAGGAATACAGAGACAGAGGTAAAAAAAGTTCTCTCTTCCCTGGAGATGGCGAGAGAAGAGAAGCAGGACAATGGAAGACCTTCTTGAATACCTGTTCAAAGACGAAGTATTTTCCTGTATAGAGGAATTAACAGCAACAGGAGAAAAATATATTATAAGTGGAGGTGGGAAGACATCCTTCTATGCCCTGTTGATTTCCCATCTTTTCAAAAAATTAAGAAAGAATTTTATTGTTGTGCTTCCTGATGAACTCTCCGCTGAAATATCCTTTCAGGATATTAAGACATTCACTGCAAATAATGAAGATGTAAAATTCCTTCCTTCCCCTGAGGTTTTTCTTAAGGAGGAAGAGAGCATCTCCCCTGTTATGTTTGAAAGGGTAGGCATACTTACAGAAATAGCGGATTATAAGAAACCATTTATTCTTGTCTCTCAACCGTTATCTCTGTTGAAGAAGATTCCCCTGCTGAGAGAATTTAGAGAAAGTCGTATCCATATCACCACAGGGGGAGCCATAAGGCGTGATTTTGTAATTTCCAGGTTGCTGGATTATGGATATGATGAGACAGATATAGTGGAAGAACCAGGAGAATTTGCCAGAAGGGGAAGTATTGTAGATATTTTTCCAATGAATATTCAATTTCCTGTAAGAGTGGAGTTTTCAGGGAATTATGTACATTCAATCAGAAAGTTTGAGCCAGCCAGCCAGGTTTCATTTGAAAGGATAAATGCCTTTACAATTAATCCCCTTAACGAACGATTTGCAGGAGAAGAAAGAAAAAACCTTGTAGAACAGATGGGAGATATAAGGATATTTGTAATAAACCCTGATATATTTTCACAATCGCAGTTATGGGATGAACTTCAAAAAAAAGGATATTTCTTAAAGCAGGATTTTGATGGACTTGTAAAAAAAGCGGTGATATTAAAAGATAAAGGATATTCATCTGAGAAAAAAGAAAAATTTTTCTATTTTAATGTCTTTCCTGTCTCTGAGAGGTTCAACTTAACCGAACCTTTCAGGTGGATGCCTTTCTTCCAGGAAAAACTTTTTATATTCTCGGATAATACCTCACAGGAGACACGGCTTAAAGATATACTTAAAGAAAAAGGTATAGATATCTCTATGATAAGGTTTTCGCAGGGTCCAATTTCTTCAGGCTTTTCTTTTCCACAGGCAAACCTCACAGTACTCAGCAATGATGAACTTTTTGGAAGATACAGGGTTCGGAGATACCCTGCCAGACACTATGCAGAGACCATTCCCATAAAAAGTTATTCCGAGATAAGAGAAGGTGATTATGTTGTGCATTACAATGAAGGGATTGGTATCTTCAGGGGGATGGAGAAGATAAAAACAGGAGAAAAGACGGAGGAGTTTGCTGTTATTGAGTATGAAAGAGGAGACAGATTATATTTACCGCTTGACCAGATAACCCTTCTCCATAAATATACAGGAAGTAATAAACCTAAACTTTCTACCCTGGGTGGCAAAGGATGGATAAAAATCAGGGAAAAAGTAAGAGAATCCATAAGAGACCTTGCAGCAGACCTTTATAATCTTTATACAGCAAGAAAAAAAGAGCGTGGATTTGCATTTCTACCTGATGAGGAATTTCAACAGGCGTTTGATAGCAGTTTTATATATACAGAGACAGAAGACCAGCAGAAGGCAATAGAGGAGGTTAAAAGAGATATGGTATCAGATGCTATTATGGACAGAATTGTCTGTGGCGACTCCGGTTATGGAAAGACAGAGGTAGCACTGCGGGCTTCCTGCAAGGCAGTTATAAGTGGTAAACAGGTGGCTGTTCTTGTTCCAACTACTGTTCTTGCACTCCAGCACTTTCTGACTTTCAGGGAAAGATTTGCGGACTTTCCCGTAAAGGTAGAGATGCTTTCAAGAATACTCTCACAGGCAGAACAGAAAAAGGTTCTCCATGGAATACAAAATGGGAGTATTGATATAGTAATAGGCACACATAGATTATTACAGGATGATGTTAAATTTAAAAAGCTGGGGCTGCTTATTATTGATGAGGAGCAGAGATTTGGGGTTGTCCATAAGGAAAAAATAAAAAGGGAGTTTAGAGGTATAGATGCCCTGACACTTACAGCAACTCCTATACCGAGAACACTTTATATGTCTCTTTCAGGGCTTTTAGATATAAGCGTTATAGAGACACCGCCACAGGGACGACTTTCTGTTATAACATATGTTGGAAGATACAACGAAAACCTGATAAGAGAGGCGGTTTTAAGAGAGATAGAGAGAAAAGGGCAGGTATTCTATCTTCATAACAGAATATATGACATTGAAAGGACGAAAGAAAAACTATCTCGTATACTTCCTTTTGTCCCGAGGATAGAGGTGGCACACGGCAGGATGGACCCTGTAAAACTTGCGTCCATTATGGAAAGATTCAGTGCGGGCGAGATAGATATACTTGTGGCTACAAGTATTGTAGAAAATGGGATAGATGTCCCCAGGGCAAATACGCTTATAGTGGATAATGCACATACATTCGGACTTGCAGACCTCTACCAGTTAAGAGGAAGGGTTGGCAGGTATAAGTGGCGTGCCTATGCCTATTTTCTCTATCCTGATAGCAGTTTACTTTCAGCACCTGCAAGGGAAAGGTTGTCAGCCATACAGCAGTTGAACAGACCCGGAAGCGGTTATAAAATTGCGTTGAAAGACCTTGAAATAAGAGGGGCGGGCAATATACTGGGGAGAGAACAACACGGATTTATAGAACAGGTTGGTTTTGAACTTTATTGCAGGTTCTGGAAAGATGTGATGGGAGAGATGAAAAGAGAAAAGGAGCCAGAGTTATTTAAGAGAAGGACAGTTCCTGTTATCCCTGATGAGTATATAAAGAGCCCTGCTATAAAATTTTATCTCTACAGAAAAATTGCAGAGATAACATCTCCCGTGGATGTAGATATACTACTTGAAGAGATGAAAGATAGGTTTGGACCACCACCCGAAGAACTTGTTCTTTCTCTTAAAAATGCCAATTTATGATAAAATAAATTGCTATGGGATGAAAATATGCAAAAAAAAATTAAGATATCACCGTCACTTCTCTCCGCTGACTTCAGCCGGCTTGGAGAAGAGGTAAAAGCAGTTACAGAGGCAGGTGCTGACTTTATACATTTTGATGTGATGGACGGGCACTTTGTTCCAAATATAACATTTGGTCCGATGGTACTGAAGGCAATAAGGAAGTTTTCCCACCTGCTTTTTGAAGCACATCTGATGATTTCCAATCCGGAAAAGTACTGGAAACAGTTTGCTGAGTCGGGAGCGGATGTGATAGGGATACATATAGAATGTGAGGTGGACCATAAATCTTTAATTAAAGAGATACATAAATATGGAAAGAAGGTATGTATGGTTGTAAATCCACCAACAGATATAGAAAGTATCTATCCCTTCCTTAAAAATATTGAGCAGGTACTTGTAATGACTGTTAACCCTGGTTTTGGTGGACAGAAGTTTATAGACGATGTGGTTCCAAAGATAGAAAAACTTGCCGGGATAAGAATAAAAGAAAGATATTCCTTTGAAATATCTGTAGATGGAGGAATTAACTATCATACAGCGGGGATAGTGAAAAAGGCAGGTGCTGATATACTTATAGCAGGTTCTTTCATATTCGGTAGCAAAAATTACAGAAAGGTTATAGAGGGGCTGAGGAGATGAAAAAAATAACACTGGAAGGGCTGAAGAGAATACTGGATGGGGGTGAGAACGATAATATAGAAAGAAAGGTTTTCTCTATCATAGAGGAGGTCAGAAAAAGAGGAGATAAGGCACTTATACACTTTACAGAGAAGTTTGATGGTGTAAAGGATATAAAAATTAAAGTTTCTGAAGCAGAAATTGTTAAAGCGAAGAAGAATCTTGATAGAAAAATTCTTCAGGTTATAGAGTTAGCAAAAAAGAGAATAGAAAGATACCATAGAAAGCAGATACCACGGACCTTTACATTAAAAGAAAAAGGTTTTTCTGTAAAGTTTGAATTCTCTCCTGTAAAAAGGGCTGGTATATATATTCCGGCAGGGCAGTCCCCTCTTGTTTCCACGGTTCTTATGACAGTTGTCCCTGCATATGTTGCAGGTGTGAAAGAAATCTATGTGGCAAGTCCTCCTTCCTTTCATAACTCTGTCCATCCTTTCATAACAGGGGTGCTTGGATATCTCGGCATCAGGGATATCTATGCTGTTGGTGGAGCACAGGCAATAGCTGCCTTTGTATATGGAACGGAGACAGTACCGAAGGTAGATGTAATAGCAGGACCTGGTAATAAATATGTCAATACAGCAAAGGTTCTGTTGTCGGGAAAGGTGGGTATAGATACACCCGCGGGACCAAGTGAACTTGTGATATTTTATGATGGAAGCGGCAGGAATGAATTTATTGCAGCGGATATGAATGCACAGATAGAGCACAGGGACGGCCTCGGGATATTGATAACAACCTCTGAAAAACTGGCAGAGAAGATAAGCCGGAAAGTAAAAAGGGGTTACTGGCTCTATGTAAAAAATAGAGAAGAGGCTGTGGAAGCAATAAACTTTATTGCTCCCGAACATCTACAACTGATGTGCAGAAATCCGGAAACACTTGCAGGGAAAGTAATCGCAGGGGCTATTTTTATCGGGGATTACTCACCTGCAACATCAGGGGATTATTTTGCAGGTCCCAGTCATGTACTGCCCACAGGGAAAACTGCCAGATTTTTCTCGGGGCTTTCCGTTTATACATTTTTGCGCAGTTACGCAGTTATTTCAGGCAAATCAGGGTTTTACAAAAGGTATGGCGGGCTGGTGGAGATGCTTCCTGAAATAGAAGGACTCCATTTTCATAAAGAATCTTTATCTATCAGGAGACAGAAATGACAGGAGAACTTATTACATTACTATCTGATTTTGATGAAAAAGTAAGGAAGGGAGCACTTGAAAAAATTGTATTGTTGATAAAGGAAGGCAAAATTAAAAAAGATATTGACCTGAAACCGTGGCTCAACCTTCATATCCACACCTTCCATTCCTATAACTATAATAACTGGTCACCTTCTCGCATCGTGTTTGAGGGCTGGAAAACAGGACTTAAATATGTAGGAACTGTGGATTTTGATACACTTGCCGGAGTTGAGGAAACTATTTTTGCAGGGAAATTATTGGATATAGGTGTTATGGGTGGTTTTGAAACAAGAACATTTGCGGATGAACTGAAAGAGGTGGTTACAAATTCTCCTAAAGAGCCCGGTGTCTGTTATCTTTGCGGTAAGGGTTTTCTTAAAAGCCCTGATGAGAATTCAGATGCAGGAAAATTTTTCGGATATATCAAAGGGATAGCGCAGAGAAGAAACAGAGAAGTTATTGAAAAACTTAATAGATATCTTGGAGAGGTGAAGGTTGATTATTACAGGGATGTATTACCACTCACCCCTTCAGGTAATCCCACTGAGAGGCATATCACAGAGGCATACCATAGAAAATCGGAAGATATGCTGGGAGAAAAGGTTGATATGTTCTGGTCTGATATACTGAAGATAGACAGGGAAAAAGTAAGGAAGATAAGGGTGCATAATAAAGCGGACTTCCAGGAGTTATTGAGAAAAACGCTCATAAAATATGGTGGTCCGGGCTATATGCCTCCGGAGAAAAAGAACTTCCCTTCTTTTGACGAAACCGTAAGAATGATAGAAACAGCAGGGGGTGTTCCTGTAGGGGGATGGCTTGATGGTACTACCGATGGAGAAGAAAACCCGGACACACTTCTGGATTTTTTAGAAAGCAAAGGTGTAAAGGTAGTTATGGTTATCCCTGATAGAAACTATAATATTGCAGATGATAAGGAAAGAGAATTGAAGATAAAAAAACTTGATGAATTTATGGCTGCCTGCCAGAAGAGGAAAGTTCCTGTTATATGTGGAACAGAGATGAACAAGTACGGACAGCCCTTTGTTGACGACTTTAACAATCCTGTTATAGGAAAATACCTTCCATACTTTCTATCCAGCGCCAGCAGAATATTCTTTTAAGAAACACAGAAAATAAAGCCCTGCAGTATTCGTCTTTTGACGGGGTAGTGGATGGGTGGTATAATAAACTATTAAATTATTTTTGTGGAGGGGAAAATGATGAGAACAGCAGTGGCAAAAAAACAGGATATTGAGAGGAAGTGGTATCTTATTGACGCATCAGATAAGACGCTGGGACGTCTTGCAAGCAAGGTTGCAAAGATTCTGATGGGTAAGAACAAATCCGTATGGACTCCCAATGTTGATACAGGAGATTTCGTTGTAATCGTCAATGCTTCAAAGGTAAAGGTTACAGGAAGAAAACTGGATGATAAGACATACTACAGACATAGTGGGTATTTAGGTGGATTAAAGAAGGAGACACTCCGTTCCCTGATGGATAGAAAGCCAGAAACGGTTGTTACACTTGCAGTGAGAGGGATGCTTCCCAAGACAAAACTTGGAAGACAGATGATAAAAAAACTGAAGGT
>DAONKS010000002.1:10762-12402 GCA_035406305.1 bacterium
AAGAAGGTTCTTTATCCTATACGACTTTCCGGCTGGATGCGGGCAATACCTGAGGATGTTGAGTTAGCATTTAAGAATGTTCCTGGAATTGAACATATCAATATTTCAATCTCAACCTCCGAGCAGATGATTGTTGGTAAATTCCTCGGGAAGATGAAGTTCAAGGACGTCCTGTCTTCTATGGTAGATGCTCTGAGACTTGCCAGAAAAAAAGGGATAAAATCTATCGGTGTAAATGCTGAGGATGCATCACGAACGAATATCAAAAACCTGATTGAATTTGCTGCAACTGCTAAAGAAAATGGTGCCGATAGAGTAAGATACTGTGATACACTGGGTTTTGACTCTCCCTTTACAATATACGATAAAATTTATAAACTCGCAAAAGAGGTGAAGATACCTGTAGAGTTGCACTGTCATAACGATTTGGGGATGGCGGTTGCCTGTTCTGTTGCGGGTGCAAAGGCAGCCATTGATGCGGGTGTGGACGCATATATCAATACCACAGTCAACGGTATGGGAGAAAGGGCAGGCAATGCAGACCTTGTTTCTGTTATACTTGCTATAAAATATGCTGATGGTTTATGTGGGAAATACAAATTGGATGAGAAGATAGACCTGAGGATGGCATGGAAGATTTGTCACTATGCCTCCTATGCCTTTGGTGTTCCCATCCCCATAAACCAGGTTGGTGTTGGGAAAAATGCATTTGCCCATGCATCCGGTATCCACGTTGATGGTGCATTGAAGGATAGCAGGAACTATGAGTTATATGACTTTGAAGAATTAGGCAGAGGAGGGCCGGAGATTGTAGAAACAGGAAGGATGATATTGATGGGTGAATATAGTGGAATAAAAGGGTTGAGGAATGTGTATGGCAAGTTAGCAATAAAATTCAAGGATGATGCTGAGGCACGCAAGATTCTTGAATTAGCAAGATATGCAAATGTTGAAAATCAATTGCCTCTGACAGATGAAGAACTGATATTCATTGCTCAGCATCCAGATGAGGTAAGGGAACTTCTTACCTTAACCCCTTGAGAATTAAAGTAATAGATAAGTTTTTACTTATTACTGGATATGGGACAGACAATAGCGGAAAAAATTCTTTCTTCTCATTCAGGAAAGAAGGTATTTGCAGGAGAGATTACACTTGCAAAGGTGGATTTTTTAATGGCACAGGATGGCACTGCTCCTCTTGTTATAAAAGCATTTGAGCAGTTTGGCGCAGAGAAAGTATTCAATACTGCAAAGGCAACATTTGTTATAGACCACAACAGTCCAAGTCAGAGCCAGGGTGTTTCTGCTCTTCATAAGATGATGAGAGATTTTGTAAAAAAATATGGAATAGGGCTTTTTGATATAGGAGAAGGTGTATGCCATATACTTTTACCGGAGAGGGGGCTGATAAAATGTGGAGACCTGGTTCTCGGTGCGGACAGCCATACTCCTACATACGGCGCACTTAATGTTATGTCATGTGGTGTAGGTTCTACAGACCTTGCCATAGCATTGCTTACAGGCAGTCAGTGGTTCAAGGTGCCTCAGACAATAAAAATTATTTTGAAGGGGAAAAAGCAGAAAGGTATCTACGGTAAAGATATAGCGCTTTATATCGTTAAGACACTCACAGCAGAGGG
>DAONKS010000002.1:12502-27479 GCA_035406305.1 bacterium
AGAGATAGACAGAAAAATAGCGAAAGGAGGAAAGCCAGGGATTCTTGCAGGGGTTCCTGTTGCGATAAAGGACAATATATGTGTGAAGGGGATGCCTGCAACCTGCTCTTCCAGAATTCTTGAGAATTTTTACCCGCCTTATAATGCTACAGTTATAGAAAAAATCAGAAAAGAAGGGGCTATTATTATAGGTAAAACGAATATGGATGAGTTTGCCTTTGGCTCATCCACAGAAAATTCTGCCTTTGGCCCAACAAAAAATCCACTTGATACCAGCCGTGTTCCCGGTGGTTCTTCCGGTGGTTCTGCCGCAGCGGTTTCTGCAAATCTATGTTTTGCTGCTTTAGGTTCTGATACGGGTGGTTCCATAAGACAGCCAGCGGCTTTCTGCGGAGTTGTCGGTTTCAAGCCGACCTATGGACGTGTCTCAAGATACGGACTTATTGCTTTTGCTTCTTCGCTTGACCAGATAGGACCTATTACAAAGGATGTAAGGGATGCGGCGATAATGATGAATGTCATATGTGGAAGGGATGAAAATGACTCAACCTCTGTTGATATAACTGTTCCTGACTATACTGAATTTCTGAACAGGGATGTTAAGGGCTTGAGAATAGGAATACCGGATGAGTATTTTATAGAAGGGATATATGAAGGGGTAAAAAATAAGATTTTAGATATTGTGCGGATGCTTGAAAATAGTGGTATTATAGTAAAGAAAATATCGTTGCCGCATACTGAGTATGGAATAGCAGTTTATTATATCGTTGCAACAGCAGAGGCAAGTTCAAATCTGGCAAGGTTTGATGGTGTTAAATATGGGTACAGAGCAGATAATTATACAGACCTTTATCAGATGTATGTCAATACAAGAGGAGAGGGTTTTGGAGATGAAGTAAAGAGAAGGATAATACTTGGCACCTATGTTCTTTCTTCAGGTTATTATGAGGCATATTACCTTAAAGCACAGAAGGTAAGGGCGCTTATAAAGAGGGACTTTACAGAGGCATTTAAGGAAGTTGATGTTATTATTACGCCTACGACTCCGGAAATTCCTTTTAAATTTGGAGAAAAATCAGACCCATTAAAGATGTATCTTTCTGACATATTTACAGTAAATGTGAATTTAGCAGGTCTTCCTGCAATAAGTTTACCTGCAGGTTTTTCTTCATCATTACCTGTGGGATTACAGATAATTGCTCCACATTTCAGAGAAGATAAAATTATAGAGACAGCATCTTTTATAGAAGAACATATAAAAGGAGGATAATGTGGATAGGTTTCTTACCAGGCGGGCATTTATTACAGGGCTTCTATTATCGGTTGCTATTTCGTTTGTAGCGCAGTATTCTGTAAATATCACTCACAGTTCTTATATGGCAATAGACCATATGCCGGCAGGTGGTATATTTCTATTCTTTGTGCTCGTTTTTATAATTAATACATTCTTAAAGTTGATAAAACCTTCCCTTGCTTTTTCTCCAGGAGAACTACTTCTGGTTTATATAATGGTACTTGTGGCTTCTTCGGTGACAGAGATGGGACTTGGAAGTCAACTTCTGCCCATTATTTCAGGCCCGATGTATTATGCTTCTCCGGAAAACCAGTGGGAAAGTGTTATCTTTCCGCATCTGAAAAAATTCCTGATAGTTAACGACCCAGATGCTGCAAGGTATTTTTTTGAAGGGTTGCCTTCAGGTATGAAAATTCCATGGGTAGCATGGCTCAAGCCACTTTCTGTATGGTTGCCGTTTATTCTTACACTCTATTTTGTTATGTTCTGTGTTGCCTCTATATTAAGAAAACAGTGGGTGGACAAGGAACGTCTTGTATATCCTCTGACAGTACTGCCAAAGGAGATGGTCAGGGAAACAGATAAAAAAGGAAAGGTTCCACCCTTCTTTAAAAATCCTCTTATGTGGCTTGGTTTTTCCATAGCTTTTATAATAGGTACTATGAAGGCACTTCATTTCTATTTCCCGATGTTTCCCCAGGTGCCCCTTTCACAGAGTGTCCCTATTTTCAGAAGGACGGTGGACCTGAGATTCTGGGTCAGTTTTCCTGTTATTGGCTTTACCTTTTTTGTTAACCTCAATGTGCTGTTCTCTGTATGGTTTTTCAATATCCTGTTCAAGATAATAAGAGGTAGCTTTAACATTATGGGGATATCAAGTGCTGAAAATGTTGGTATATATGGCTGTGCAGGTGAGCCGATATTCAACCATTTTGGTATGGGAGCAATGATAGTGATGGTGGCTTATAGTTTATGGATATCAAGGGCTCATCTGAAAGAGGTCTGGTATGGAGCAACGGGGAAAAAGGATGTAGATGATTCAGGAGAAGTGATAAGTTATAAAGCCGCTTTCTGGGGGCTTGTCTTCGGCTCATTATTTCTTACCGGGTGGTTAATATGTTCAGGGATGACCTGGTACATTGCAGTTTTGTTTTTACTCTGTGCTTTTATTATATGGCTTGTTCTTACAAGGGTTGTGTGTGAAGGTGGAATTCCTACACTTGTTGCTACCTCAATTGCTTCAGCACAAATTGTCTCGGCTTTTGGTTCATCCCATCTGGCTCCTATGACAATTGTTGCTCTCGGTATGACATATGTTTATGCTGCGGATATAAGGACATTTCCTCTATCCTCCATTTCTATGGGACTTAAGATAAGCAGTGATACAAAGAGAAACAGTTATGGTGTATTCTGGGCGATAATGTGTGCAATAACTCTAAACATTATAGTTACCCTTATATTACAGTTGCGACTTGGCTATAAATATGGCGGTATTAATATGAATGACTGGTATTTTCGTGGCAATGTTACGGCCCCTTACAAATATGTTGCTGAAATGATAAGAGCACAGACAGCACCCAATAAGATAGGGTGGATATGCAGGGGTATAGGTGCATTTACAATGTGGTTATTTTTGTTTATGCGGCAGCATTTTCTCTGGTGGCCATTCCATCCTATTGGTATTGTGGTGGCTCCTGTGGTATGGGTTGATACCCTGTGGTTTTCCATATTCGTTGCATGGCTTATAAAGTTTCTCATTATGCGGTATGGAGGAGTTCAGGTATATGAGAAGGTAAAATATTTCTTTCTCGGCCTCCCTTTAGGTACATATACCTGTGCAGGAATCTGGTTCATTGTGGACCTTTTTACCGGGAAAATAGGAAATCAGGTATTCTGGATATAGGGATAAGTAATAAGTCAAAAGTAATAAGTAAAAAGTAATAAGTCAAAACTTAAAAGTAAAAAGTCAAAAGTAATAAGTAAAAAGTTAAAAGTAATAAGTAATAAGTTAAAAGTAAAAAGGCAAAAGTAAAAACTGTAAAAAGAAGGAGAGATGGGAAAATGGCTTTTTTAGATGAAAACTATCTGCTGGGTAACAGGACCGCAAAGCATCTTTTTGGAAAGATTGCTGGACTCCCTGTTATTGACCCGCATAACCATGCGGATGTAAAGGAACTGGCAGAAAACAAAAATTATTCTGACCCCTGGCGGCTTTTTGCAGCCACAGACCACTATGTATGGAGTGTCTTGAGAAAATGTTCGGTTCCTGAAAAATATATTACAGGTGATGCTTTACCCCTTGAAAAATGGCTCAAAATGGCAGAAGTTTTTCCCCTTATAGCCGGAAATCCTGTCTATGAGTGGGTCCACCTTGACCTTAAAAGATATTTCGGAATAGAAGAGACATTGTGTAAAAAGACAGGTAGAAAGATATGGGATGTACTTTCTGAAAAACTGGCTCTTCCTGAAAACAGACCGCAGGAGATTTTAAAAAGAGCGAATATTGAGGTGATGTGTTCAACTGATGACCCTGCTGATATCCTTGAGCCACACAGGGATGTCAACAGGATGATGGGAAAGACAATAGTGCGTCCCACATGGAGACCTGACAGGATAATGAAGATAACAGCCCCTGGCTGGCGTGAATATCTTTCCAGAATTGAAGAACGTTTCAATATAAAATGCTCATCGATACAGAAACTTGTGAATATTCTTAAGGTATCCCATAACTACTTTGCTGAGAATGGATGCAGGGCAAGTGACCATGGAGTGGAGGTTCCTTACCCCGCAGTTACAGAAGAAAAAGATGCAGGCAGAGTTTTCAAAAAGGTTATTCAAGGGGAAAGGATATCTCCTGATGAGGCATATCTATTTGCTGACTATCTCTTTGGTGTAATGGCAGAACTTGATGCTGAAAAGGGGTGGGTATTTCAGTTGCATATAGGAGCTGTGAGAAATACCAGAAGGTTATTATTTGAAAGCATTGGACCGGATTCCGGCGGAGATGTTTCAAACCACTACCTTGACATACTTCCGCCGCTTGTGGAATTCCTTAATAGATTTGAAAACCGGCTAAAAGTGGTTCTTTACTGTCTTGATTTTTCGCATCAGCAGACCCTCGCTACAATTTCAAGGGCTTTCGGGCAGAATATAAGATTAGGTTCTGCCTGGTGGTATCTTGATACTCCATATAGTATGAAGCGTCAGTTAGAGTTTATAGGAACTATAGACCTTCTCTCTACATTTGCAGGTATGGTTTCAGATTCCAGAAAGGTCCTCTCATACGGCTCTCGCTTTGAGATGTTTCGCAGGGTGCTGTCCGATGTGCTCGGGGAGATGGTAGAAAGAGGGCAGATGCCGGAATTTGTTGCAGAAGAGATAGCAGGCAGAGTTGCTTATAAAAATCCAAAAGAGTTTTTCAATCTATAAACAGGGAGAGAAAAATGAGAAAAATTATTATCCTGTTTGTTCTGCTGATATTTTCATTATGTTGTTATGCAGAGGAGAATGAATCCGAAGGTAACCCCCAGGCAATCTCCGAGGTTACATCAAAAATGTTGGAAATGGATGCCCGTATTGACCGGCTATCCACCGAGGTGAAGAAGATGCAGGAAGAGATAGAAAAAATAAAAGAGTCCCTGAAACTTCTCTCAAATACAATAAGAGACCTTCAGATTTATACCCAGGGAGGAGCGACCATTAAACCGGATGAGGATACCTGGAAGAGTATAAAAAATGGGATGACCATAGAAGAGGTTAAGGATATACTCGGCAGCCCTGAAGAGGTCTCAATACCAAGAGGTGGTGGAGAAATCTGGTATTATTATGGACTTGGCAGTATCACCTTTGACGGAAACGGAAGGGTGATTTCACAAAAAACATTCAAGCAATTTCCTCTTGAAAAGAAGGTGAGATAAATTGAATGCTACAGTAAAGGGAGACAGAATAAATGAAAAAAGAAGGGTTCAGCATAAGAATAATACGCTCACCGTACGGTGATTTTTATGGCAGGGAGATTGAGGACTCTGTAAGGAACCATCCTGAGTGGTATCTTGAAGAGATAGCAAGAGAGGGATTTAATGCGGTATGGCTCCACTGTATATTAAGGGATATTATTTCTTCTGATGTTTTTCCTGAGTTCGGGGGAAAAGAGGCAGAACAGATACCTGCACTTAACAAGATGGTTGAAAAGGCAGAGAGATATGGGCTTAAGGTATTCCTCTATTTCTGTGAGCCAAGGGGGTTCAGAGAAGAAGACCCTTTCTGGAAAAACAACCCTGATGTTAAAGGGCAGTCAGTGGAGTTTCGAGGAATTCCTCCTTTTTCCGGAAGATACTATGCACTCTGTTCAAGCACACAGAAAGTAAAGGATTACCTTTATCAGAGCAGTTATAACCTTTTCAAAAAAATTCCGGGGCTGGGTGGTATATTTATGATAACAGCAAGTGAATTCCATACACACTGCTATTCGCACTACCCAAAGTGGCGGTTGAAATTTGCCGACCCGCTTATGGAGGAGTGGGCAAGAAACCCATTTGAGTGCAAAAGATGTGAAAAAAGGGAACCGTATGAGGTAGTGGCAGAGATAATAAAACTCGTAAATAAAGGGATAAAAGATGCAAATCCGGAAGCAAAAGTTATTGTGTGGAACTGGTCCTGGTATATCATTGAACCGGACCCCCAGAAAAACCTTATAAGTCGATTACCTGAAGATGTAATACTGCAGGGTGATTTTGAAAGGGGCGGATATAAGAATGTTCTGAACAAACGGCTGGAAATAGATGAATACAGTTTATCATATACAGGACCATCTCCAAGGTTTAGAAAACTCTTCTATCTTGCAAAAAAAAGGGGTATGAAGGTTAATGCAAAATTACAGATTGGCTCAACCCATGAACTCGTTACTGTGCCATATATACCTGTCCCATATAAAATTGCTGAAAAACTTTACAGGATGAGAAAGATGGGTGTTGACGGGTATTTAGGATGCTGGATATTTGGTGGTGATATATCCCCTATGAGCAAGGTAGCGGGTAAACTATCTGTTAATCCATCTCTTTCTCCATCTGCTGCAGTCAAAGAAGTTGCAATGGAGGAGTTCGGAAAGGAAGCATCAGCGTATGTTATAAAGGCATGGAAACATTTCTCAGATGCGTGGGAAAACTATCCTTTCAGCATCCCCTTTCTTTATTCAGCACCTGTTAACTACGCCACCGCTTATCCTTTTGACCTTTCTGCTAAAGAGATTAGATGGATTCCTTCCTGGTTGCCACTTCCGAGGGATAAAAATGGACACCTTGCTGTGGCAGGAGATAACCTGAAGGGATGGATAAAACCATTCTCTGGGGAGTTTGTCCAGAGGGTATTTAAGAAACTTCTTTCTGAATGGGAAAAGGGGGTAGATGTTCTGAAGAAAGGTAAAGGATATCTTGATGAACCGAGGTATAAAAAAGAGTTAGACCTTGCAATACATATAGGACTTCTTATCAAAAGCACTGTGAATATCGTAGAGTTTTACTCATTGCTTAAGGAATACAGAGAAGGAAAGAAGGAAGCGAAAAGGAAATTAATAAAACTTCTGAAAGAGGAGATTTTAATCGCAGAGAAGGACAGGGAAATTATAAAAATAAATAAGGACTTTGGATACCACCCCGAAGCACATGAGTACTTTATAACCGAAAAAGACCTTTCCTATAAAATAGCCCTCCTTAAAAAACAGATTAAAAATCTTATGTGAATGTCTATTGACAGGGGAGGCAGAAAAAGGTATAATCAGAAACTGACTGACTGGTCAGTCAATAAAATGGAAAAGAAAGATTTAATATTGAAGGCAGCCACGAAGATTATAAGTGAAAAGGGATACTCATCAGCAACCATTGATGAGATTACAAAAAAGGCAGGTGTTGGCAAGGGGACTTTTTACCTCTACTTCAAGGACAAAAGCGAACTCTTTTTCTCAATCATTGAAAAAGAGTTTGATCATCTTCTAAGGGATATAGTAAAGGCAGTGGAAGGTCTAAATGACTTCTTTGAAAAGATTAAGAAAGGGATTGAGATGTATCTTTTATATCATCAGAAGAACTATTTCCTCTTTAAGATTTTAATTCAGGAGAAGCCGTTTATGAAAAAGAAGAACTTTGAAAACTTCTGGGAGGACTTCTTTTCAAGGTGGGGATTTATAAAGGAAGGCATAAAGCAACAGATAAAAGAAGGAAGGATAAAAGATATTGACCCTGATGATATAATATATTCTCTTTTAGGAATCATACATTCAAATATCCATAGATGGATTTTAAGCGGGAGGAAATATCCACTGGTTAATAAGACCGATACCATATACCAGATATTTGTAAGCGGGATAAGGAGATGATAAAAATGAAAAAGTTTATTCTACTGCTCTTTTTATCTGTATCACTTTCTTTTTCTCAGGAGATTCTTACCTTAGATGATGCGATAAGTATTGCCCTGAAAAATAACCTCAAGATAAAGATGGCTCAAAGTGTGATAGAACAGGCATACTATCAAAAAGAGGTTGCAAGTTCATATTTCTTACCACGGTTTTCAACCTCTTTTAGTTATACATACCTCGGAGATAATCAGCCAATAAGTTTTGGTGGACTTCCTATTCCACCTGTGAAACTTACAGATGATAACCTTTATAAACTGACCTTTACAGTCAATCAGCCAATATTTACAGGGGGAAAGATTACAAAAGGATATGAACTTTCAAAAGAAGCATATGAAAAGGCAATGACTGACTATGAAGCAGAGGTGCAGAATACGGTGATGGATGTAAAGAAGGCATACTTCAATGTTTTAAAGGCAGAGAGGTTTTTAGAGGTAAGCAAAAAGTATAAGGAACTGATGGAAAAACACCTGAAAGATGTAAAAGAGATGTTTGAAGAAGGGCTTGCAACAAAATTAGATATATTAAAAATAGAACTTGGAGTAAAACAGGCAGAGACAAAGATAACAGAAAGTGAGAACTATGTGAAAATTGCAAAAGCAAACCTGAATTTTCTTATGAACAGGGCGCTTGATAATGAATTTGAACTTAAGGATATACTTGAGATAAAGGAAGCAGAGAAAAAAGATTATCAGTGGTGGAGGGAAACAGCATTAAGAGAGAGAAACGAAATAAAGAGTATGGAGAAGGTACTTTCTATCTATGAGAAAAATATAGGGATTGAAAGAAGTGCTCTCTTTCCGCAGCTCTATCTTTTCTTTAACTATAATATTGAAAAAGGAACGCAGACATCAATGAATGACTGGGAAGATAACTGGAACACAGGTATTTTACTGTCATATGATATATGGAACTGGGGAGAGACAAGGAATAGGATAAAAAAGACAGAGAAAGAGAAGGAAGAGATGGAAAGACAGTTTAATCTTCTTAAAGACACAATAGAAATTGAGGTCAAGGACGCATATCTAAACCTGATATCAGCGGAAACAAAAGTGGGTCAGTGTCAGAAACAGATAGAACTGGCTGAAGAAAATCTGAGGGTCGCTGAAATGCTTTATAAGGAAGGGATGGCAACCACAACAGATATTGTTGATGCAACAACCTCTCTGACAGATGCAAGGAATAGTTATTATAATGCCTTATATGAATATCAGGTTGCATATGCACAATTAGAGAAAGCAATAGGGAAACAGGGGGAATGATAAAGATGAAAAAGAAGAGATTATTATGGGTGATTTCAGCGGTTGTTCTTATAATAATACTTTCAGTTGCTGTAAAAAGCAGGGGCAAAAAGAAGGTAGAAATAACCTATGAAGAGCCGAAGATTACTGTCAGGGTAGTTCCTGTAGAGGCAGGTGATGTAAAAGAGGTAGTCTCTGTATCAGGAAGTGTAAAACCATTCAGTGAAGTTGTTGTATATTCCAAGTCCACAGGCGAGGTTGAAAAACTTTTTGTAAGGGAAGGGCAGTATGTGAAGAAGGGAGAGATGATAGCGCAGGTTGACTATGTAAAGAGTGCCTTATCAGTTCAACAATTAGAAAGCCAGGTAGCAGCAGCAGAGGCAAACCTTGATGGTTTGAAGAGGGACTATGACAGGATGCAGAAGTTATATGAAGAAGGAGTCATATCCCAGAAAAAGTGGGATGATGTAAGAACTGCTTTTGATGTTGCCTCCCATAATCTTGAAGGACTGAAGGCGCAACTTGCACTCGCAAAGGTTCACCTTGAAGACACAAAAATTGTTGCCCCTATAAGCGGGACAGTAATGAAAAAGTTTATTGATGAGGGAGAAATTATAACCGATGCATCTATGATGAAGAATTCTCCTCTTGTAAGTATGGCGGATATAAGCAGGGTAAAGGTGGTGGTTCCTGTTGCAGAGGTTGAACTGGGCAGGATAGAAAAGGGCAAGAGGGCAGAGGTAAGGGTTGATGCCTATCCTGAAAAGGTATTCTACGGAGACGTCTATAAAATCTCTCCTTTTGTGGACCCGCTTACAAGGACAGCAGAGGTAGAAATTTTAGTTGACAACTCAGGGCAGTTCCTCAAGCCAGGGATGTTCGCAAGGGCAGAGATTATTATCAGGATACATAAAAATGCAGTATTGGTTCCTGAAAAGGCGATATTTACAGAAGGGGATAGGTTCTATGTCCTTACCGTTGATGGTGCTGTGGCAAGGAAAAAGTATGTGAAGGCAGGGATAAAACAGAATGGAAAAGTGGAGATAATAGAAGGACTTGTAGCAGAAGAGAAGGTGGTAGTGGAAGGTGGAATTGGACTTGAGGATGGAAGCAAAGTGGAGGTATCAGAATGAACATTCCTGAATTCTCGGTTAAGCGGAAGGTTACCACACTGATGATAGTTTTAATTCTTGCTGCAGTAGGGCTCCTTTCCTTTTTCAATTTAGGGCTGGATATGATGCCTGACCTTGAATATCCTGTTGTGGCTGTTGTTACCTCTTATGAGGGTGTGGCGTCAGAGGAAATAGAAACAGGGATTACAAAATTGGTTGAGGAGGCAGTGGGGCTTGTGAAACATGTAAAGAAGGTCTCTTCTTTCTCTAAGGAAGGTATCTCTTCTGTTGTGATTGAATTTGAATGGGGGACAAACCTTGACTTTGCTGCACAGGATGTAAGGGACAGGGTCTCAATGATTGAGGACTATCTGCCAAAGGATGCAGACAGGCCCATTGTTCTTAAATATAATCCTTCAGAGATGCCTGTGATAATCTATGCTGTCACCGGCTTTGGCAAAGACACATTGCGTCTAAGGACATACCTTGACGATGAGATAAAGCCACGCCTTGAAGGAGTAGAAGGTGTAGCAAATGTCTCTCTTATGGGTGGAAAAACAAGAGAGATAAATGTCCTTATAGATGGTGAACGGTTGCAGGGTTATAACCTTTCCCTGAACCAGATTATCCAGACATTGAGGTATGAAAATATCAATATATCAGGTGGTCATATAAAAGAAGGATATAGAGAATACCTTTTAAGAACACCGGGAGAGTATAAAGATATTGAAGAAATAAAAAATACAGTGGTTGGATTATACAATGGGGCACCTGTCTATCTTAAGGACATTGGCGAGGTGAAGGATACATTTAAAGAGGTAAGAAGTTTTGCAAGGGTTGATGGACAGGACTGCGTGATAATTGCGATAATGAAGCAGTCAGGTGCAAATATAGTAAGGGTATCTGACAGCATAAGTAAAAAACTCTCATCACTGAAAGGGATAATGCCTGCGGATGTAAAATTCTCCGAACTGATGAATTTTGGAGAAATAGCAAAGAGGATGGTAAGACAGACCACTGTGGATGTTTTAGAAGGAGGAATAATCACGGTAATCCTGCTTTTACTCCTTCTGAGGAGTTTCACCTCTACCCTTGTTGTAGGTCTTTCAATTCCATTCTCCATCTTTGTCGCCTTTGCAGGTATATACATAATGGGATATACCCTTAATGTTATAACGATGGCAGGGCTGGGACTTGGAGTGGGTATGCTTGTTTCAAATGCCATCATAGTTATGGAGAATATATTCAGATACCTTGAAGAGGGAAATCCATCTGACATTTCTGCATCTTCAGGGACAAATGAAGTTATGGGGGCTATCCTTGCTTCAACCCTTACAACAGTTATCGTCTTCCTTCCTGTGATATTCGTTACAGGTATTACATCAAGAATAATGAGGCCACTTGCCCTTACCGTTACCGTATCACTTCTCGCATCATTCATTGCCGCCATAACTTTAGTTCCTATGGTCTCCTCTGTATTTTTCAAAGGGAAAGGAGATAAACTAAAGGTTGCAGAGGAGAAGGAATTTGGAAAGATAAAAAAACTTTACAGTAAAAGTTTGTCCTTTGCGCTGAGCCATAAATCGTTGTTTGTTATCCCTTCTTTAGTCCTCTTCGTATTGAGTTTGTGGGCTTTCAGGTTTGTGGGTAAGGAGTTCTTTCCTGCAATGGATACCCCAATGCAGATATTCAACATCAGGATGCCTGTGGGAACCCCGCTGGAGGATACAGAGTATATGGCTGGAGTTATAGAGAAGGCATTTAAGGAGCCGGAACTTATACATATTGCTTCACTCGGGGGAACGAGTGAAACATCCAAGACAGATGTTGCATTCCAGGGAGGCAGTTCTGAGGTCTATGAGGCACAGGTATTCGGGAAGTTTAAGTGGAAAGAAGAAAGAAAACGAAGGATGGCGGAGATAAAAGAGACAATAAGAAGAAAAATACCCTCATTACAGGGCGTCCATTATGAATTTTCTGATATGAGCAAGATGATGACATCTGCAGGTGGGGAGACACAGGATGTTGTTATAAAGATATTCGGCAGTGATATAGAGGAGCTCTACAGGATAGAAGAGGAGATAAGGAACAGTATAAAGGATGTGGAAGGGTTAAAAGACCTTGATATAAGCTTAAAAACAGGGAAGCCGGAGATAAAAATTACCATTGACAGAGACAAGGCATCCCTGTTAGGGCTATCCACCGCTGCTATAGGGCAGACCATAACAACCGCCTTTTTAGGTGAGGTATCCACAAGATACAAGGTTGGTGGAGAAGAATATGATGTCCGTATAAGATTTGAAGAGCCATACAGAAAGACAGTTAAGGATATAGAAAACCTTTATATAACCACAATGGCAGGGACCAAAATTCCTTTAAAAGAGGTGGCAAAAATAGAGACAGGAGAAGGGCCTGTAAAGATAGAAAGGGAAAACAAAAAAAGGAAGGTATCTGTTACAGGAAATATATCAGGGAGGGACTTAGGAAGTGTTGTGAAGGATATAAATGACAGGATAAAGGATATAAAACTACCCTTCGGGTATTATATAGAATTCGGTGGCCAGTATGAAAAGATGGAGGAGGCATTTGGAGGACTGCTTTTCGCCCTTATCTTTGCAGTTATACTTGTCTATATGGTTATGGCGGCAACCTTTGAATCACTTCTTCATCCCTTTATAGTTATGTTCACAGTCCTTTTAGGTATGATAGGTGTTATAGCAGGGCTCCTTGCCTTCCATTCAACCCTGAATATCGGCTCATTTTTGGGGATTATCCTTATGGCAGGGGTTGTAGTTAATAATGGGATAGTAATGGTGGACTATGTAAATATATTGAGAAGGCAGCGAAATAAAGGTATAAGGGAGGCACTTGTTGAGGGATGCACTACAAAACTCAGGGCAATTACCCTGACAACATTAACAACCATTTTTGGTATGTTCCCTATGGCTATTTCACGCTCATCAGGGTCAGAGTTCAGGTCTCCTATGGCGGTATCAGTTATAGGTGGGGTGCTTATATCCGCTCTCTTTACACTGTACCTTATTCCTATTATCTATGAAGCAGTTGAAAACTATGTATCAAGCAAAACAGTCCGTCAGAAATAAGGTATGTGGCTGGATAGAAGTAAAATAATGGGAGATGAAAAGATATATATTTTTTCGGTTTTTACAGTTTATCCCGCTTCTTTTAGGGATGACATTTATCTCTTTTGTCATAATCCAGATGGCTCCCGGGGACTATTTTACACAGATGCAGATGAACCCTGAGGTCTCTCCACAGACCATAGAAAATCTGAGAAGGACATTTGGTTTAGACAGGCCTGTTGTGATTCAGTATTTTTTCTGGCTTAAAAATCTTTTTCACTTTAACCTTGGTGAGTCATTTTCCTACCATGTCCCTGTTTCTTTTCTTATCAAGCAGAAACTTAAAAATACACTTTCACTTTCTCTCTTTTCTATCTTCCTTACATGGATGATTGCCATTCCTCTGGGGATATTTGCTGCTATAAAACAGGGCAGATGGCAGGAGAAATTTCTATCATTCCTCGCATATTTAGGTATTTCTGTGCCTGCCTTCCTTATAGCGATGCTTATGGTATTCTTTGCCGCAAGAACTAATGTCTTACCTGTCGGTGGAACCACAAGTGTATTTTATATAGGTGCAACCGGCTGGGAGAAGTTCATTGACTATCTCAGGCATCTTTTTCTTCCAGGATTAACCCTTACACTTGCAGGTATAGGTGGGCTCTATCGCCTTATGAAGAATAACTTTTTAGAAGTTCTTCATACTCCATATATAATTACCGCTCAGGCAAAGGGACTGTCTCATTCAAGGGTATATTTCAAGCATGCACTGAGGAATGCTATAAACCCTATGATAACAATCTTCGGCTATACTCTCTCTTCTGTATTGAGCGGTGCCGCTCTTGTAGAGATAATAACCAGCTGGCCCGGTATGGGAAGATTGATACTTGATGCAGTGCTCTCTCAGGACCTGTATTTAGTTATGGCATCACTTTTGATAGGTGGTATCCTACTTATCGTGGGTAATCTTGTAGCGGACATACTTATTGCAGTGGCTGACCCGAGGGTAAGGTTAAGATGAAGGTATTTATAAGACGGTTGAAGCAAAGAAACAGGGTCGCGTTTATATCCCTCTGGATACTTGTTTTTCTCTACTGTCTGGCTATACTGGCTGATTTCATTGCACCTTATCCTTATGACCTTCAGCATAGAGATTATGCTCTCTGTCCACCTGTTTTACCACATATTTTCCATAATGGAAGGATAAGAAGACCCTTTGTTTATGGGGTGGAAGTTGTTAATCCGGCATTCAAGGAATACAGGGAAGATACATCAAGGATATACCCTGTAAGGTTTTTTGTCAAAGGGCAGGAGAGAAAAATTCTGGGACTTATAAAGACAGATAGATACCTTTTCGGAACAGATAATGGGAAGATATTCCTTTTCGGTACGGATAACCACGGCAGAGATGTATTTTCCAGGGTTCTTTATGGTGCGAGGATATCGCTCTCCATAGGTGTTATAGGGGTTACAGTTTCTTTTATCCTCGGGCTTTTTATAGGTGGTGTCTCCGGGTATTTCGGGGGCAGGGTGGATACATTTCTTATGAGGACTGTGGAGATTATTATGATGTTCCCTTTCTTTTACCTGATGCTTGCATTAAGGGCTGTCTTTCCACCAAATCTCTCTTCTGTTCAGGTGTATCTTCTGATAGTGGTTATATTGAGTTTGATTGGCTGGGCGTCCCTTGCAAGGATAATAAGAGGAATGGTGCTTTCAATCAAAGAGGAAGAGTATGTGATGGCAGCAAGGGCTTTGGGGCTCTCATCTATCAGAATAATAACACGACATATCCTTCCCAATACTTTCTCTTATACCATTACTGCTCTTACACTTTCTGT
>DAONKS010000002.1:27579-33686 GCA_035406305.1 bacterium
GGCAGCGGAAAGACGCTTACTGCAATGTCTATAATGGGGCTTCTTCCTGAAAATATCTCTCTCATAGAAGGCGAGATTTTGCTCTGCGGGACAGACATCGTTAAGATAAGCCAGCAGGAGTTGAGATATCTCAGGGGAGTAAAGGCAGGGATGATTTTTCAGGAGCCATCTTCTTACCTTAACCCTGTCTTCACAGCAGGGAGCCAGATACTGGAAGCAATAAAGGCGAGAGATATTTCAAAGGAAGAGAAGAAGGACATTTGTGTGAAGATGTTAAAAGATGTGGGACTGAAAGAGGATATATATTACCGATACCCGCACCAGTTAAGTGGAGGTCAGCAGCAGCGGGTTATGATAGCAATGGCGCTTATCAACAGTCCTTCTCTCCTCATCGCTGATGAACCGACAACTGCCCTTGATGTTACAACCGCATCTGGGATAATAGAACTTCTCAAGGTACTTAAGGAAAGGTATGGGCTTTCCCTTCTCTTTATTACCCATGATATATCCCTTGCGGCGGGTTTTGTGGACAGGATTGCGGTGATGTATGCAGGCCAGATAGTAGAGATATCCGATGCAAAAAAAATTATGGAGACACCTCTTCATCCATATACAGAGAAACTTATTGCCTGCCTTCCTGAAAGATACAGGTCAGGCGAAAGGATAAAGGCGATTGAAGGCAGTGTCCCTGACTTCGGTAAACTTCCGGGTGGATGCGCATTTCATCCAAGGTGTCCCTATGTTATGGATATATGCAGAAGGAGTGAGCCACCTACAATAAGAAAAGGTGGAACTCTGGTGAGGTGTTTCAGATATGGAAATAATGTGGAAACTAATAGAGGTGAGTAAAAGGTATCATCTCGGTAAAGGCAGGGATGTTCTCGCACTGGACAGGATAGATATGAAAATATACAGGGGAGAGACATTTGGTGTAATAGGAGAGAGTGGTAGTGGCAAGACAACATTGGGCAAGGTTATGATGGGGCTCATTGAACCAACAGAAGGGAAGATATATTTCAGGGATAAATGTCTCACAGATTTGAAGGGAAGTGAACTTTTAAATTTAAGAAAGGAGTTCCAGATTATCTTTCAAGACCCTTACAGGTCATTGAACCCGAGGATGAGGGTGGCAGATACGGTGATGGAAGGAATAAGGGAAGGCATAGACAGGGCAGAGAAGAAAGAGAGGGTGAAAGAACTTTTACAGATGACAGGGATTGAGCCGGAAAGGATGTATAACTACCCTCACCAGTTCAGTGGTGGAGAGAGACAGAGAATATCAATAGCGAGGGCGCTTTCCACAACTCCTTCCTTTATTGTCTGTGATGAACCCACATCAAATTTAGACCTTTCTGTTCAGGCAAAAATCCTTAATCTATTTATGGAACTGAAGGAGAGGTTTCACCTGACATATATGTTCATATCCCATAATATAAAGGTGGTGAACTTTATTGCTGACAGGGTTGCTGTGATGTATAAGGGAAGAATAGTGGAGTATGGAAGGAAAGAGGATGTGATGAAAAATCCAGTTCATCCATATACAGATATTCTTATCTCATCCTCCTTTTTCAAAAAGGCGGATGTGTCGGAGATAGAGAGATTACAGGGAAGACAGGGATGCCTCTTTTTTCCTCTTTGTCCCTGTGCAAAGGATAGATGTTATACAGAAATACCGGAACTTGAAGAGGTGGGAAAAGGGCATTTTGCTGCCTGTTTTAAAGCAGAATGAATTATTCTTTCAGTGAGAATTTTTTCTCTCTGAAGAGTTTGAGTACCGCTTTAACAACATTTTTATCATACAATATCCCGGCATTTTTCTCTATCTCTTCAAGTGCTTCTTCTAAACTGTGGGCAGGTCTGTATGGTCTGTAGGATGTCATTGCCTCTATAACATCTGCCACACCAAGGATTCTTGCTTCAAGAGAAATTTCCCCGTCTTTTTTCCCCTCAGGATAGCCATTACCGTTAATCCGTTCATGGTGCTGATATACTATCTTTGCAATGGGTGAAAGCATTTTAATATCATTCAGTAATTTATATCCACTGACTGGATGCATCTTTACAAAATTAAACTCTATGTTATTAAGTTTTGCTGGTTTATTTAAGATATCCATCGGTATAAATATCTTCCCGAAGTCATGGATGAGAGATGCTATTCTTATATTTTCTATCTGCCTTCTTGAACAGCCCATCTCTTTTGCTATGGCACAGGCAAGTTTTGTCGTTCTTCTCTGGTGCCCCGATGTATAGGCGTCTCTTGTCTCCACAATGTCCATTATGGCTTTTATTATCTCTTCAAATGTCTGCTGGAATTCCTTAATGGTCTTCTGCAGTTTTTTAATAAGTAGTACCTTTTCTGTTATGTCATAGGCGATACCAAGTATACCTTTAATTTTGCCGTCTTCATCTTTAAGGGGGATTTTTATACAACGGACAACAAACTTTTTCTTTCCTGGGTGATAGGGGTCATCAAACTCTTTTATCTCTCCCGTCCTTATTACACTCTGGTCATCCTTCCTGTATTTTTTTGCAATCTTTCCTGGAAAGATATCAAAGTCCGTTTTGCCGACAACTTCTTCAGGGGAAACTCCAAGGTCGTCAGCAAACGTCTTATTTATAAGGATATATTTAAAATGTGTGTCTTTGTAAAAAACCCTTTCAGGCAGGTGGTTCATCAATTCCTTGTATATATTTTCAATAAGAGGTTTTTCTTTTATCTGCTTTTTCAGTTCCTTTTTTAATTTTGTTAATTTCATAAAGAATATTATACCTTAAAAATATAGAAATAGAAAGGGAAAGTTGAAATATTTGGCTATTGGATGTATCATAAGTGAAAAGTTGCCCCCTTACTCGTCCCTCTCCCCGTTGGGCGAGGGTCCTCTTTCTTGTTTCCTCTCTCCATAGGGGGAGATGATAGAGTTGAGGGGGAAAGAGAAATCAATACCCCGCACATAGAAAGCGAAGTAAGAGTGAGTGCGGGGTAAAGGAGAAACAACATGAGATGGAGCAGATATTTTTTACCGACATCAAAGGAACCGCCAAAAGATGCAGAGACAGTGAGCCATAAGTTGATGTTCAGGGCAGGACTGATAGACAAGACATCTTCAGGTGTTTATACATATCTGCCTGCTGGCTATAAGGTCCTGAGAAAGGTTGAAGGTATCATCAGGGAGGAAATGGACAGCACAGGGGCTGTGGAACTTCTTATGCCTGCACTACAGCCGGCATCGTTATGGAAGGAGAGCGGACGCCTGGAAGAGATGGGTGAAGAGATGATAAGGTTCATTGACAGGCATAAACGACTTATGCTTTTTGGTCCCACCCATGAAGAGGTTATCACTGATATTGTAAGGAGATATATAAATTCATGGAAGCAACTTCCTGTTACACTGTACCAGATACAGACAAAGTTCAGGGATGAGATGAGACCGAGGTTCGGGATAGTAAGGGCGAGGGAGTTTCTGATGAAGGATGCATACAGTTTTGACAGAGATGAAGAAGGATTGGAAGATTCATACCAGAAGATGAGGGATGCCTATATAAAAATCTTTAAAAGGTGCGGACTTGACTGTTCTATACAGCAGGCGGATTCAGGTGTTATAGGTGGCAAGTTTTCAGAAGAGTTCGTTGCAAAAGGGGAGTGTCCTGAACTTGAAGTCGGGCATATATTTAAGTTAGGAACAAAGTATAGCCAGGCAATGAAGGCATTTTTTGTTGACAGGGACGGAAAGGAAAAACCGGCTGTGATGGGATGTTACGGTATAGGTGTGAGCAGGATAGTTGCGGCAGTTATAGAAGGGAACTATGACAAAAAAGGTATTATCTGGCCACTATCCATAGCACCTTTTTCTGTTCTTGTTGTGCCCGTAAATTTTGAGGATAATACTGTAAGGACGGCCGCAGAAAGGATATATGAGGACCTTAAGGGTAATAATATAGAAGTTCTTTTAGATGACAGGGATATAAGCGCAGGAGTTAAGTTTTCTGATGGAGACCTTATAGGGATACCCTTATGGGTGGTGATAGGAAAGAAGTTTATTGAAAAGGGGAAGTTGGAGATAAAGATAAGGAAGGAAGACAGGTTTTTAGAGATAGAAGCAGAAAATATAACAAACTGGATTGCTGATTATATAAAGAAGCAGAAATGAAACAGATTATAAGAGATGGGTTTTTGCTGAAAAAAAATGAGTTTTTCCTTTCTCTTATAGTATTTTCTTATCTTGTTATCTCCTTTTCAGTCCTTTCTTTGTATGCCTCTTCTGAATATCTACTGTATATCCAGTTATTCTTTCTTCTGCTTGAAAACTATGTGACCGTATCTGTTTATTATGGAATCAGGCAGTCCCTATGGGAAGGGGATGTGGATATACCAGGGATTTTTATAAATGGAAGGGACCTTTTTTTCAGGGTCCTTGGATATAAACTTCTTGCAGGGTTTTTTGTCGTTTTTGTCGCTGCCTTCTGTCTTAGTATGGTTGAACTTGTGAAGGAAGCCCCCTTAATTACTACGGGTTTTATCACCGCATTTACCGTTCTCTGGCTTGCCTTCCCTGTATATCTTTTCCTTTTAACATTTTTCACTCCTCTAATTATTATTGTTGATGATGCCCCTTTATTGAAGGCGGTAAAGACAAGTATGACCTTTATAAGGAGACATCTTGCAGATATAGTGAAACTGGTTCTGTTGTTTCTACCCCTGTGGGCTTTTGTAATTTTATTTTTAAAGTTGTATAATGAAAAGAGCCCTTTTTTACAATTATGTATCTTCTGTCTTATTTCTTTGCTGGAGGTTATAACCGTTAAAATGTTTTTGCTTTTTTACAGATTAGAGAGGTGAGGTGATGGAAGAGAAAATTTTTGAGATAAGGTGGCATGGCAGAGGTGGTCAGGGAGCAAAGACAGCAGCACTTCTTTTCGGGGATGCAGCACTTTCTACTGGTAAGTATATACAGGCATTTCCTGAATATGGACCTGAGAGGATGGGTGCTCCTGTCCAGTCGTTTAACAGGATAAGCAGTAGTCCGATAAGAGACCACTCAAATATTGAAAACCCCGATGTGGTTGTGGTTCTTGATGTGACGCTTGTAGGGCAGGTGGATGTAACAAAGGGACTCGATGCTGAAAAAGGCGTCCTTATTATTAATACCCCCCTTGAAGCGGATGAGATAAAAAAGAAGTTGGGATATAAAGGGAGGGTATGCACTGTGGATGCATCTCGCATAGCAATGGAAACTATAGGAAAGGATATTCCTAATACTCCTATGATAGGTGCACTTGTACGGGTAACAGGTATTTTGAGTATAGACGAACTTATTGAAGATACAAAAAAGAAACTTGAAAAGAAGTTCAGGAACAGACCTGAGATAGTTGAAGGAAATATCAACGCTATAAAGAGGGCATATAACGAGGTAAAAGGAGTATAAGATGGAAGAGAAAAAAAGTGGCTGGAAACAATTACCGGAGGGAGATATCCTTGAAGGTGGCTCTTCATTGAAGTTCAAGACAGGCAACTGGAGAAACAGAAGGCCTGTACATATTCCTGAAAAGTGTATCCACTGCTTCATCTGCTGGATTTCTTGTCCTGATAGTGCGGTGAAAGTGGATAGCGAGACAGGTAAGTTTATTGGCTTTGACTATGACTACTGTAAGGGCTGTGGTATATGTGCGTATGAGTGTCCGAAGGAAGCAATAAAGATGGTTGATGAGAAGGAGGAATAAAAATGAAGACAATAACAAGATGGATAGTAATTGCTCTTGTGCTTTCCGGCTGGATTGTTTCAGGGGTCGTTTATGTGACATTCAAAAATAAACAGGCAAAGATAGAAACAGAGGTTCAGACATTAACATCAGAGGTTCAGGCGTACCAGTTGCTTGTGGATGATATTTCAAAAAGCACAGCCCAGATAGAAGGTATTATAAAATCACTTGAAACAATTAAAAGTAATCTTGAAAATGTAAAAAACAAGATGGAAAAGGGAGAAGCGAAAAATGAAAGTAGCCAGAACAGGTAATGAGGCGTTTGCAGAGGCAATGCGGCAGATAAATCCCGATGTGGTTGCTGCATACCCTATCACCCCTGCTACAGAGATAGTGCAGATATTTTCTCA
>DAONKS010000002.1:33786-38635 GCA_035406305.1 bacterium
GAGATATGCGCAGCACTTTATGATATTGCTGAAAGGCCACTTATACAGGACTATATTTATGGACTTGGGGGCAGGGATGTGAGTAAGGAGGATATAAGGTATATATCTGAAGAAGTTTTAAAAACAGCAAAGACAGGTAAAAAGGAATATACCCTTAAATATATTGGGGTGCGAGAATAGTAATGAAAGGGCAAGTTGAAGGAAAAATCAAGCAAATATCAGAATCTCTGAAGGATTATAATCCAGAAAAAGTTATACTGTTTGGTTCTTATGCATGGGGAACTCCAGGAGAAGATAGCGATTTTGACCTGTTGATTATTAAAAGAACCAATCAAAAATTTTTCAAAAGAGTTCCGGAGGCAAGAAAATATCTTTACAAAATAAATAGTGCTTTTGATATTCTAGTGTTAACTCCAGAAGAAATAGAAAAAAGGAGGAAGATGGGAGATTTTTTTATAAAAGAAATTTTGGAAAAAGGGAAAGTTTTATATGAAAGAAAAAAGCAACTTAAAACTGGCTAATGAATGGTTTAAAATAGGAGAAGAGGAATTTAGATTTGCAAAAGATTCTTTCAAAGAATTTAACAGTTTCTATCCACAGATTTGCTTCCAATGTCAGCAAGCAACAGAAAAATATTTAAAAGGTTTTTTAGTTTTAAACAAAAAAAAGTTTCCCAAAATTCACGATCTAACAGAACTGGCTAAAATGTGTGCGAAGGTAAATGGAAGGTTTTTAGATTTTTTAGAGAAAACCAGTATTTTATCTCAATTTTATATAATTTCTCGCTACCCGGTACAATATCCTTCTGCTGGAAAGGAAGAAGCGAAGGAATGTCTTGGAATTGCAGAAGAAATTATATCTTTCATTAAAGAGAACCTAAAAAATTATAAATAGGAGGAAAGGAAATGCCGACTTTAAAACAACTTGCGAAAAGGGAAGAAAGGTTTGTTTCAGGACACCGACTCTGTGCTGGTTGTGGTGCAGGGCTTGTGGCAAGGATGGTAATGCTTGCTATAGAAAAGCCAGTGGTTGTGGGTAATGCTACTGGATGTTTGGAGGTAGCAAGCACCATATTTCCATATTCTGCATGGAATGTCCCGTGGATACACTCTGCCTTTGAAAATGTTGCTGCAACCGTAAGCGGGGTGGAGGCAGCATATAGGTCTCTCAAGAAACAGGGGAAGATAGATAAGGATGTTATATTTGTTGCATTTGGTGGAGACGGAGGGACATACGATATAGGGCTTCAATCACTTTCAGGGGCAGCGGAGCGCGGACACAGGATGCTGTATGTATGCTACAACAACGAAGCTTACATGAACACGGGTATCCAACGTTCTTCTGCAACACCGAAGGCGGCACATACAACAACCTCTCCATTAGGAAAGGTAATTCCGGGCAAGGTGCAGTTTTCAAAAGACCTGCCATCCATAATGGTTGCGCATAATATACCCTATGTCGCCACTGCTATCCCTGGAAGGTGGAATGACCTTGTCAGCAAGGTTGAAAAGGCGGTCTCTTTCAATGGATTTACATTTATAGATGTCCTTTCGCCATGCCGGCTTGGATGGCCGCATGAGCCCGAACTTACAATGGAAATATCACGTTTAGCAGCAGAGACCTGTATATGGCCGCTATATGAAGTTGTAGAAGGGAAATACAAACTCTCTTACAAACCAAAAGAGAAAAAGCCCGTTGCAGAATGGTTTAAATTACAGAGGAGATTTGCACACCTGTTCAAACCTGAGAATCAGCAACTTCTTGAAGAGATACAGAAAGAGGTTGACAGGCGCTGGGCAATACTTTTGAAAAAATGTGAGGAATGAGAGATATGAACTCTCTTCTGCTTGTTGGGGTTTCATTGTTCTTGTTCGTTATTGCGTACCACTTTTATGGAAGATTTCTTGAACGGCTCTGGGATGTCTCTCCAGATAGAAAAACACCTGCCTTTGAAAAAGGAGATGGCGTTGACTATGTCCCTGCCAGGCACTGGTCAATCCTTTTTGGACACCACTTTGCATCCATTGCAGGCGCAGGCCCAATACTTGGACCTGTGATTGCCTGTATGCTATGGGGGTGGCTACCTGCTGCCCTATGGATTATCTTTGGTTCAATACTTCTCGGCGGTGTCCATGACTTCGCTGCGCTTGTTTTAAGTTTACGGTATGGGGGGAGTAGCGTAGGAGATATTACTGAGTCAGTAATAGGAAGGAGAAGCAAGGTTATCTTTTCGCTCTTTCTATGGCTCACACTTGTTCTTGTTGTTGCTGTCTTTGCTTCTGTTACTGCCAGTACACTGGTACAGGAACCCCCCATAGTAATACCAACATTTGGGCTTATCCTTATAGCATTAATCTTCGGGTTTTTTGTCTATCGGCTTAAAGTTCAATATGTATATGCAACAGTTGTTGCCCTGATACTTCTTGTATCACTTTTCGTCTATGGAAATAGGGTCCCCTTATCAATTTCTATCGGTAGTCCTGTGAAGATATGGATTATTTTGCTGCTTATTTACTCTTTCATCGCCAGTGTTATACCTGTTAATCTCCTACTCCAGCCCAGGGACTACCTATCTTCTTTCATACTTTTCTTCGGGCTTCTTTTAGGTTATTCGGGCATTTTTACTGCAAGGCCTTATATAAACACACCTGCCTATATATCCTTCTCTGCCGGGACAAAAGGGACACTCTGGCCTATGATGTTTGTGATGATTGCCTGTGGTGCGATAAGCGGATTTCACAGTTTGGTGGCAAGTGGAACAACGTCCAAGCAGATTATATCAGAGGGAGATGCTAAGAAGGTTGCCTATGGCAGTATGCTTACAGAAGGAATTCTTTCTATTCTTGCTCTGCTGTGTGTATGTGCGGGGCTTTACTGGAGCGGAAATATCCCGTCCCTCAATTATCCTGTTCTTATGGAGAAAGGTAACTGGATAGGTACATTTGCCACCGGATACGGGCAGATTACTTCAAGAATATTACCACCAGAAACGGGAAAGATGATAGCAATTGTTATGATAAATGCATTTGTTCTTACAACACTTGATACTGCTACGAGGATTACCCGGTATATCTCTCAGGAACTTTTCGGTAGTACCTGGGGTATCACCATATTCAAAAACAGGTATTTTTCAACATTATGTGTTGTCCTTGTAGCCGGTTACCTTGCATTTGGGAACTGGCAGAAGATATGGCCTGTCTTTGGCGCTGCAAATCAACTGGTAGCAGCCATCGCACTTTTTGTGTCAGGGGTCTTCCTCCTTAAAAAAGGCAAGGGGTCTCTCACATCACTCTTACCTGCCTTATTTATGTTTTTAACCACCATTGCCGCACTTGGCTATCAGGCACAATCATTTTACAGGGAGAAGAACTATTTTCTCGGCAATATCTCTGTCCTTCTTGTCTTCCTCGCTGTTTTCTTTATCTTTGAAGGTATCAATAAACTCATAAGACCCAAGTCTCTTTAGTATCATACCATAATACCATTGGTATATTCTCATACAATAATGTATAATAAAAGGAAATGAAAAATAGGGTTATTAAAGAACAAAAGGAAGGGTATATTGTTAATATTCCGAATATCCTCCCTAAGGTAATACCTGAGGAGGAAAAAAATTCTATTGTTGTGAGGGATACTACGATAAAACAAAGATATGCTATTGATGAAATTAAAAATAAAGTAATAATGGGAAATGCTTTTGATGTTCTTAGAAAGATTGGTGACGAAACATTTGATATGGTTTTTATAGACCCACCATATTTTCTTCAATTGCCAAATAAAGAACTGAGACGATGGACAGTAAAAACTCGTGTTGAAGGCGTAAATGACGAATGGGACAAATTTTCATCATTTCAAGCGTATGATAATTTTGTCTGTAACCTTCTTTCCGAAGTAAAAAGGGTTATGAAACCGACAGCAACAATCTGGGTTATTGCGACATATCACAGTATTTTTAGAATAGGCAAAATAATGCAAGACATAGGTTATTGGATTCTTAATGATATAATCTGGGTAAAAACAAATCCTATGCCTAACTGGTTGGGTGTAAGGTTTACCAATGCTACAGAAACACTTATTTGGGCGGTAAAAGATAAAAAGGCAAAAGGATATACCTTCAATAAAGAACTTGCAAAAAGTTTTGGTATCGGTAAGGTAGGGGCAAATGTATGGTTTTTACCCATCTGCTGGGGCAATGAGAGAATAAAAGGTAAAGATGGGAAAAAATTACATTCTACACAAAAACCAGTGGAACTGCTTAAAAGAGTTATTCTGACATCTACAAAAGAAGGCCATTTGGTTTTAGACCCTGTAGCTGGGACAGGAACAACTGGATATGTGGCACAAGCATTAAAAAGGGATTTTGTTATGATAGAAATTAATCCTAAATATGTAAAGGGAATAGAAGAAAGATTTGAACACCCACTAAAAATAGCGGATATTCCGTATCCATCCAAAAGATACATAAACGAGTACACAAAATTACAGGAATTAAAATGAACTACGAAAAATTTTGTGCCATTTTAAATAAACATATATTTGAAGGCGAGAGGAAAGAATTACTCCGAAGGATATCTGAAAATCCAGAGAGATTTATAGGTTTGTTTAGACCTACAAAACCAGGCGCTAAAATTTTACAACATCTTTTGCAATCTCATGAAATCCGCATGGGTGATGCACTTGAAGAAATTATAGAAGAAATACTGAAAGATATGAGTTTTAGTGTTTTAGATAAAAACGTGATAAATGAAAGTGGTGAAACATTATCGTTAGACCAGTATTTTACTGATGGAAATATATATTATTTTATTGAACAGAAAATAAGAGATGACCACGATTCTACAAAAAAGCG
>DAONKS010000003.1:0-7499 GCA_035406305.1 bacterium
CCATATAGAGAATGAATATCCTCCTGACTTGCAATGAGATTAGCAATTATCTCTCCACTCTTCAGAATACCTATTCCTGTTTCATCACAGGACGACTCTATTCCAAGTATTAACATAGTTAAAACTCAAAAGTAATAAGTTAAAAGGCAAAAGTAATAAGGCAAAAGTTAAAAGTAAAAACTTAAAAGTTGAAACTTAAAAGTTAAAAATTTATAACATCTATTCAAGGAGAGAAGAAACAGGAACTATCTCCACCCCTTCCTTTTCTATCTCAGGTAACATATCTTTTAAAACTGCTACAGTATTTTTCCTCGCATGTCCTATCCCTATCGCCTTACCCTGTTTTTTAGCGGTCTCAACAAGTTCCCGTATCTGCCCTTCTATATATTTTGGGTCTGACTGGTTATCAAGAAATATATCCCTTTTTGCTGTTTTTATACCCATCTCCTTTGCAAGAGTATAACCCCTGCTCTGCCTTGCAGTCATACTATCCACAAAGAAAAGACCTTTTGACTGTATGGCTCCAAGTAAAATACGCATCTTCTCTTCATCTGAGGTGAATAAAGAACCCTGATGGTTATTTATCCCTTTCACTCCAGGATAAAAATCCTTAAGTGCCTCATAAAACTGCCGGTTAATCTCCTCATTGCTCATTTCTGTTTTTATAACTCCTTTATCAAGCGACTGTACAGGTGGACGTGGTTCCAGAGGAAGATGCAGGAGTATTTCTATTGCATCATCTCTTTTAAATTCATTGAAGACATCTTTGCTGTAAGGAGCATAAGGAAGTATTGAAACAGCAATTGGTCTGTTAAGCTTTTCTATTTCCTTCACAATATCTTTGTTCCAGCCAAGGTCATCTATTATAATTCCTATCTGTGCTTTTTCTTTTCCATAGGGTGGAATTGCTTTTTTTATCACTGATGGCTTTTCTTCTTTAACAGGAGGTACAGGTACTGGAACTTTTTCTTTCTTTATCTCCCTGATGATACCCACCGCTGTTATAAGAATACAAAGAACAATAAACAGCGCAAGGGGTAAGAAAGGAGAATCGTCAGATAATCTTTTTTTAGCCATTGCCCACTGTCTTTCTCAATACTTCAAGCGCCTTCTGAAACTGTATATCATCCTTTCCCATAGGTATTGTAGTATCTTCAGGTAGTTGTACAGATATATCAGGTTCTATCCCTTTCCCTTCAATGCAGACACCGGATGGTGTATAGTAATGTGCTGTGGTTAATTTCAGGGAAGAACCATCTGAAAGTGGAACAAGGTTCTGGACGGAGCCCTTCCCGAATGTTTTCATACCAACTGTAACAGTAGAAGGAATATTGTCCTTCAATGCTCCGATAACAATTTCAGATGCGCTTGCACTACCTTCATTTATAAGTAAAACTATCGGTTTTCCCCATACAGGATTCTTCCTGCTACTAAATGTGCTCCTGTCCTTTTCCTCCCTGCCTTTAATATAAACAATGAGTTTGCCTTTTGGCACAAAAAGTTCACTAACCTCAACAGCTGAACTTAAAAGTCCTCCAGGATTATTGCGGAGGTCAAGGATAAGGCCTTTTACATTCTTTCTATTAAAGTTTTCAAGCACCCTCGAAAGATCAGCAGATGTTCTTTCCTGGAAATCTCTTATTCTGATATAACCAAGATTGTTATCAAGTATCTCTTCTTTTATGGACTTTACCTTTATAACATCTCTGACAAGTGTAACCTTCTTCAACTCAGTAGCCCCTTCTCTCAATATGCTTATTGTAACTTCTGTTCCCTTCTTCCCTCTTAACTTTCTGGCTGCCTCAAGTGTAGTAAGACCTTTTGTGGATTCTCCATCAATCTCTATTATCTTATCTCCTGCCCTTATACCTGCCTTCCATGCCGGGGTATCCTCTATAGGGCTCACAACCGTTATTATTCCATCTTTGGATGTTATCTCCATACCAACGCCATGGAACTCTCCCTTTGTTTCTATCTGAAGTTCCTGTGTAAGTTCAGGTTCAAGGAAGGCGCTGTAAGGGTCAAGAGAGCCGAGCATACCTTTAAGTGCACCATACACTAATTTTTTATTCTCCACTGGCTCTATATATTGATTCTCAACAATTTTCATTGCATCAAGAAAGAGCTCAATGTTCCTGTATATCTCTTCTTCCTGCTTGCGTGTCTGGGAAGCCCTGACATCACCTCCCACAATTATCGCAAGAGAAACCAGCCCTATGATACTCCATACTATTTTCTTTTTCATTTTAATATTCCCTCTCTTTCTTCAAAATAAATTTATATTTTTTGATTTTTGACTTATTATTATACCTCTTATCACTTTTTATTTAAATACTCTAACAGTTTATTCCTCACAGCAGCAGGATTTGCCTTCCCTTTTGTCTTCCTCATTATCTGCCCTATCAAAAAGGAAAGTGCCTCTTCTTTACCTCCTTTATAGTCCTGCACTGCACCAGTATTTTCCGCTATTACCTCCTTTACAATATTACTTATTGTTTCATCATCCTCTATCTGTAATAGATTTCTTTCAGAGACAATTTTTTCGGGGGGTACACCTGTGTTAAAACACTCCTGAAGCACCGATTTTGCAACAACTCCTGTAATCTTACCATCCTCTATCATTGAGACAATCTGAATCAGATATTCAGGGGAAACAGGAGAAAGCCCGATTTCTTTCTTCGCTGATTTTAATAAAGCGGTGAGGTCTCCCATTATCCAGTTCGCAACTATCTTGGGCCTACCACCTTTCTCCACACAACTCTCAAAATAATCTGCGATATCCTTTTTAGATGTGAGCACTTCTGCATCATAATCGGATAACATATACTCTCTTACGAACCTCTCTTTCCTCTGAAATGGTAATTCTCCGACCTTCACACTTATCTCTTCAATTATCTTATTGTCAAAAACAAGAGAAGGAAGGTCTGGCTCTGGAAAATATCTATAGTCCTGCGTCTCTTCTTTTCTCCTCATTTCTTCTGTAATCTGAAGGTTCTCATTCCATAAACGGGTCTCCTGTCTTAATGCCTGCCCTTCCCTTAAACAGGAAATCTGTCTTCTTGCTTCATATTCAAGCGCCTTTCTCACAGCCCTGAATGAGTTCATATTCTTAATCTCGGTCTTCACACCAAACCTTTCATCTCCATATCTTCTGACAGAGATATTTGCATCACATCTTAAAGAACCCTCTTCCATATTACAATCACTTACCTCAAGATATTCAAGAATTCTTTTTAGTACTGTAAGAAACTTTTCTGCCTCTGAAGAACTTCTAATATCGGGCTCGGTAACTATCTCAATAAGAGGGACCCCGCTTCTATTCAGGTCAACCAGAGAGTAATGGCTGTTATCTTCTGGATGAATGAGTTTACCAGCATCTTCCTCCAGATGGATTCTCCTTATCCTTATATTTCTGTTATCTATAAGAAGAACTCCTTCTGTAGCCAGTGGTTCTTCATACTGTGAAATCTGATAGTTTTTAGGCAGGTCAGGATAGAAATAGTGTTTCCTTGCAAAACGAGAAAAAGGAGAAATTTTGCAGTTAAGTGCTATTGCTGCTTTCATTGCCAATTCCACAGCTTTTCTATTTATTACAGGAAGCACACCAGGGAAACCTGTACATACAGGACAAATCTGAGAATTAGGAGGTGCGCCAAACTTTGTGGAGCAACCACAGAACATCTTTGAGTCGGTCAGTAGTTCCACGTGTACCTCAAGCCCTATAACAAGTTCGTATTCTTCCATAGTATTAAAATTAAAAGGTAAAACGGGAAATTATGCGGTGATAATCCCTGCCCTGATTTGTGCCGTAAGTGATTTTCCCGCTTTGAGATTTAAACTATCTCCTCTTTTAACCGCATCTGCAAGATTGGGTAAACTGGAGAAAGGTTCAAGTGCGACATTATAGTTTCTCCCGTACCAGGGATATTCAAAACTTCCTCCGCCAATCCTCCAGAACCATATATACCTGAAAATATCAAGTGGAAATTCAAGATGGAACCCAAGTTTAAGTTTCTGGTTATAAATCTCGTATCTCCCCTCTGAAAGTTCAGATAAAAAGATTACTTCTGATACATTGTCTTTTTCTCCGGGGCATATACTTATATCAACTTTGCTTCCATTTATACCTTCAACCAGTGGCCATTTCCCTTCTGTCTGCTTAAGATTTGTAAATGACCGGCCATCCCCCTGCCCTACAAGCACCTTCGCTTTCTTAATCCTGATAACACAATCGGGGGACAGAAATGGTTTCCCAAAGGCAGGATGGTGTCCCCATATAAAATCCATTTCCTCGCCGCCTATGTTGGTTACCTTTTCATCAAAAACTACAAAAGGACTTTCCTTTTCAATAGTAATTGTCTTTTCTATAAAAAACGGTGTCCTGTATGTCTTTGTATAAAATTTTATAGAAAGTTTTTCTCCTGTATCTTCAAGTATATTATATCTCCATGGGAGAAGTGCAACTTCACCGTGAAGCCCTAAAACTGCACCTTTATACTCACATATACCTCCACCATTGGGAAATATCTCCTGCCAGCCACCTGGATACCAGTCAAGGAAATTACCTAACTTCCCTTCTGCTGTTGTAATAAAGAGGTACGGCTTATACAGAGGTATCGGGCTTCTCCACATAAAATCAATGTCTGATGGTTTATAGAGAAACTCAACAATATCTGTCCCTTTATCAGCAAGGATTTCAAGCCGTATAATGTTGTTTTCCATTATAATAGTTGTTATGCCATTCCACATACATTCCATCCATCTGCATCCATTATTTGCTGATAACATTTTCTTCACCCTTTACAAACAATGATTTAGAAGGAAGAAATCGCCTGGCACCTGCGAAGTTTCTTTTGAAATATGATGTCTCAAGAGAGGCGATAGTAACCTTCTTCTTGTCGGAACTGGCATGGATAAACAGATTATCCCCTACGTATATCCCCACATGTCCGACAGAACCCCTGCGATAAAAGAAAACAAGGTCTCCTTCTTCCATCTCTTCTTTCTTGACAGGTTCACCTTCTTTGAACTGCTGGGAAGAGGTGTTTGGTAACTTTATCCCCACCTTTTCGTAGACGCGCCTTACCAGTGTGGAACAATCAATTGAGGAGTCGCCAGAGCCACCCAATCTGTAAGGCATATTCAAAAAATTAAATGACTCTTTGAGTACTATATCCCGGAGTGTCTTCGGCTCCTTTACAATTTCTGTTTCCATATTATTCTGGTCAACCATAGAAGCACTTTCCTCTTCAGCAGCCACTGATACTGATGGAATTACAATTGTTACACCTTCCTTGAAATCACCATCCGACATAAGATTGGCTTCCTTCAACTGTTCTGGTGTGATATTATACTGAGAGGCGACCGATGCTAATGTATCACCTTTTTTAATTCTGTAATATATCTTTTCAGTAGATGCCCCCACAATGGGTTGTGGAGTTGTTACTTCAGGAATAGCAGGCACTTTCTTGGGTACATTAATTTTAAGCGTCTGCCCAATTTTTATAGTAGAACTTTTCAGATTGTTTGTTTTTTTAAGCCGGGCTACAGAGACACCATACTTCTTACCTATTCTTTCAAGAGTATCTCCCTTTTTCACAGTATAAGATATGGTTTCATAATTTCCTGCAGGAACACTTGCTTTTGCTGAAGTATTCCTTTTTGACGCCGTACCACCCACTTTTGCCGATGTATTTCCTTTTGATACTTTTGCTTCTTCTGATTTTTTGATTATAAGTTTTTGCTTCGGCTGTATAACTGATGAGTTAAGGTTATTTAATTTTTTGAGTTCATACACAGTTGTATCATATCTCCTTGCAATAGACGAAAGTGTCTCACCATTTTTTACATAGTGGTACTGCGTCGTCCCTTCAGAATACAGGTAAGTGCATAGAGATATTATAGCCAGCAGGTATGGATATCTTATACGCATCATTCCCTCCCTGTTTCTGTATCAACAGGAAACTGTCTTTCTATTTCCTTTTTCTTCTTCTCAAAATACTCATCTATTTTACAGAGCAATCCTTCCATATTTTCTATAGCCCTTATCCTCTCCTCAAGTTTCTCCTGTTCCTTTATTATTACCCTCAATGCCTCTGCAACAGGGTCAGGAAGTTTGGCATGGTCAAGGTCAACCTTTTCCATCTTATGCTCTCCCACAACCCTTCCTGGAACACCAACAACTGTTGAGCAGGGTGGAACATCCTTTATCACAACAGAGCCAGCACCTATCTTTGAATTATCCCCGATTTTTATTGCTCCTAAAACGATAGCACCTGCACCTATTACAACATTATTTCCTATGGTGGGATGCCTCTTTTTCTTTTCCGTGGATGTTCCTCCTAAAACCACACCTTGATAAAGAAGGACATCGTCCCCTATCTCTGTTGTCTCACCTATAACTACACCCATTCCGTGGTCTATAAAAAATCTTCTTCCTATCACTGCCCCTGGATGTATCTCAATACCTGTTAGAAACCTGTTGATATGTGATATAAGCCGTGCGATACTTTTCTCTCCCCGATTCCATAGAAAATGGGCGATACGGTGAAATATAAGTGCGTGAAAACCCGGATATGAAGTTAAGACCTCAAAAGTATTTCTCGCTGCGGGGTCCCTTTCAAAGACCGTCTTTATATCTTCTCTTATCCTTTTAAACATAATCAGTCCAGTACAGGATTTTCCATTATCTCCTTAAATCTTTTATAGAACATACCTGCATATGCACCATCAATAACCCTGTGATCAAATGAAAAAGAGACATTCATAACCGGAAGGACTGCAATTTTATCATCTATAACAACAACTTCTTTTGCAACCTTCCCCACTCCCATAATTGCCACTCCCGGCGGGCTTATGATGGGCTGGAAATTTTCCACACCATACATTCCAAGATTGGATATTATAAACCTCGCATTTTTTGTCTCTTCTTCGGTAAGTTTATTCAACCGTGCCTTCTCAATAATCTGTTTCCTTTCCTCTGATATCTGCCTGATACTTTTACCATCACATCTTTTCAGCACCGGAACCACAAGCCCATCATCAACGGAAACAGCAAGCCCTATATCAACGGAATTATATATTCGTATTTCATCATTAACCACGGCAGCGTTAATGAGCGGATACTCTTTAATTGCTCTTGCTGACAGAAATATAAGGAAGTCAGTATAGGTAAGGTCTATCCCTTCTTTCTTCTTTGCCTCTTTAATTTCTGCTATTCTGTCTATAATAAATCTGCCTTCAAGGTAATAATGAGGTATCTCCCTTTTGCTTTCACTGAGCCGTCTTGCGATTATCCTTCTCAAAGGCGTCCATTCCTTCACAGTATATTCTTCTGAAGGGTATGTTTTACCTTCTACCTTTTTAGCGGAAAGATAATCAAGGACATCTTTCTTTTCAATCCTCCCTTCCGGGCCAGAGCCCTTTATCAAGGAGATATCTATTCCCTCTTCCTCTGCTAATTTTCTCGCTACTGGGCTTGCTTTTATCCTTCCAGATAC
>DAONKS010000003.1:7599-31374 GCA_035406305.1 bacterium
CCTCTTCCTCTGCTAATTTTCTCGCTACTGGGCTTGCTTTTATCCTTCCAGATACGGAAGGGTCTTCTCTTCTGGGGGCTTCTGAAATAGATGTCTTTTCAACGGGTTTCTCTTCTGGCACCTCACTTTTGCTTTCTGTCTTCTTCTCAATATCAATCGGTTCATCAGGAGTATCAGAGATATAGCCGATAACAGTCGTTACAGGTATGGCATTATCAGAGGGTTCATACAACTTTTTTCTGAGATAACCACTGTGTAATGATTCCACTTCAAAGTTCGTTTTATCGCTCATAACCTCAAAAAGGACTTCCCCTTTTTCAACCTTTTCGCCTTCATTCTTTTTCCAAGAGACAAGATATCCCTCTTCCATTGTCTCCCCTAATTTTGGCATTATAATTTCTCTTAACATTCCTCACCTCACCAGTATTCTTCTAACTGCATCACATATTCTTTCTGTATCAGGAATTGCTAATTTTTCAAGCACAGGACTCTTTGGCATAGGAACATCCGCACCTGCTACCCTGATAACCGGCGCATCAAGGTAGTCAAAGGCATTTTCCATAATCTGTGCCGTTATCTCTGCCCCTGTGCCCCCTGTTTTACAGTCCTCTTCAACTATTACTACTCTATTGGTTTTCTTTACCGTCTTTACAATCGCTTCTATATCCATAGGAAGTAATGTCCTTAAGTCCAGTACCTCTACTGATATACCTTCCTTTTCAAGAATCTCTGCTGCCTTAAGGCAGAAAAGAGTCATACGTGAATATGTAATAAGAGATACATCACTGCCTTCTCTTTTAACATCCGCTACTCCAACAGGAATAGTATATTCCTCTTCAGGCACAGGTCCTTTTGTATTGTAAAGCATCTTATGTTCAATAAATACAATGGGATTATCTTCTCTTATTGAACTTTTCAAAAGGCCTTTTGCATCATAAGGAGTTGAGGGCATAACAACCTTTATACCAGGAATGTGGATTAACCATGCCTCCAAACTTTGAGAATGGTGTGCACCTAACGTCCTTCCTGCCCCACCTTCTGTTCTTATTGTAAGTGGAACTGTGCACTTCCCTCCAAACATATACCTTATCTTTGCAACCTGGTTGTTAAGTTGCTCCATACAGAGACCTATAAAGTCAATATACATAATCTCCGCAACCGGTCTCATACCTGTAAGTGCGGCACCAAGTCCTACTCCAACAATCGCATTTTCAGATATTGGGGTATCTAAAACACGCTCATCACCATATTTCTTCCATAGACCTGCTGTAACTCCATAGGCACCACCATAGATAGCAACATCTTCTCCTAATATAAAAACATTGGGGTCTCTTTCCATCTCCTCAAGAAGTGCCTCATTTAACGCCTCTCTATATGTTATCTCCCTCATTCCCCACTCTCCTTTCACACATAAAGGTCTGTATACAACTCTTCCGGTTCAGGGAAAGGACTGTTGATTGCATATTCAACCGCTTCTTCTATCTCCCTTGTAACAAACTCTTCTAATTCTTTAACCTCATCCTCTGTAAAGATTCCCTGTTCTATCATCTTTGCTGAAAACAACTTAATAGGGTCTCTTTCCCTCCAGAATTTTTCTTCTTCTCTCGTCCTGTACACCCTCGGGTCGCTTCTACTGTGTCCATAGTATCTGTATGTATTGGCAACGATAAAACTCGGGCCCTTACCACTCCTTGCATATTCAATCCATTTTCCTGCGGCCTCCCTTACAGCAAGGACATCCTGGCCATCAACTGTTTCTGAAGGCATATCAAAAGCAAGTGCTTTCTTAGAAAGGTCTTCTACAGCACTTGCGCGCTTCACTGAGACACTCATCCCATAAAAATTGTTTTCACACACATATACAACAGGCAACTTCCATAGAGAAGCCATATTGAGGCATTCAAAGAATATGCCATTATTTGTCGCTCCATCTCCAAAAAAGCATATAACAACATTTTTTTTCTTCTGTAGTTTCATTGATAGTCCCGCACCTGTTGCTATGCCAAGTCCTCCAGCCACAATACCATTTGCACCTAAATTTCCTTTTGAAAGGTCCGCAAGATGGAGGGAACCACCTTTACCTTTACATACCCCTGTCTTTTTGCCCAGTATCTCTGCCATAAGTGCCTTAAGGTCACCATCTTTTGCTATCGCATGTCCATGACCCCTGTGGGTGCTTGTTATGTAATCATCTGATGCAAGCATTGATATCACCCCTACGGCCACTGCCTCCATACCGGCATAGAGGTGTGAGCCCCCTTCTGCTATATTTTTGGCAAGAAGGTCCATTATCTTATCTTCAAACTGTCTTATTTCCATCATCTGCTGAAGCAATTTTCTTGCAAGTGCCTTATCTATCATTATATCTCCTTTCAAGGTGTAATAATTATTTTCAGTCCTTCCTTCTTTTCTGCTTTTTCCAGCCCTGTTTTTATCTCTTCCAGTGGGTATCTGTGTGTTATATAATTTTCAGGATTTATCCTTCCAGATGCAATAAGGTCAAGGGCAATTTTGTTATGGAGTGGACTTGAACCATGTGTCCCTGTTACAAAAAATTCACCATAGTGTAAAAGGTTGCTGTTAAATTTTATAAATGGATTTTCTTTAGGGAGCCCGCCAAAATAGTTTACTGACCCCCTTTTCGCAACAAGTTCCAGCGCTAATTCCTGTGCTTGATGTACACCCACAGCCACTATCACCCTGTCAGCCATATGCCCATCTGTTAGTTCACTTACTACCTTCTTTATATCATCCTTACTCATATCTACCAGTATTGCTCCGGTAAATTCCGCCATCTTTACTCTATCTGATGCGACATCTCCAAGAATTACCTTTCCTGCACCTGTATTTCTTGCAAGTTCTGCATGAAGACAACCTATGGGGCCTGCCCCGAGAATTAAAACAGTATCTCCTGTTTCAATACGACTGAGCAACTGTCCATTTATAACACAGGCAAGTGGTTCTGCCAGTGATGCATATTCAAAAGAGACACCACCAGGAATTTTATTCACACACCCATTTCTTACGGCATTTTCAGGGACAAGCATATATTCTGCAAAACCACCATCATAGTGATAACCGATGGCTTTAAGATTGTCACACATTGACTGATACCCTTTTCTGCAATAATAACATCTCCCGCAGGGTATAGCAGGTGCTACTGCTACTCGGTCTCCTTCCTTCAGGTCATTAACATTTTTCCCAACAGCACTTATTACACCGCTAACCTCGTGACCTGTAACCCTTGGAAATACAATGTGTTTATGACCATGATGAAAAACCTTTACATCCGTTCCACATATAGCACAACTTTTAACCTTTATAACAACCTCATTATCTCCGGGAGATGGAACGGATACATCTTCTATTGAAAGGTCTTCAGGCCTTTTTAATATAGCCGCTTTCACTTTTAATCCTCTCATAATATCTTTTTATTTTTTCTGTTATCTCCTTATCTGTTATATTAGACACATTTTTCAAAATATAATCTATCCCTTTCTCTCTGATAATCTCCTGCATCTCCACTGCTTTAATATCAGATGGATAATTATAACACAAAGAGTACGCCATAACAAGGCAGATGTTTTCCGGGAATATCCCCTGAGAAAGACATAGATTTATTGCACCCACTATCCTGTCATTACTGCCTATCTTTCTTAACGGGTCCCTGCCAACCCTGAAGACAGTATCATTAAGCATCTTGTTTCCAAATCTCTTTATAAGGTCTGTTATATATCCATCTATCTCTGAAATATCAAAATGATGTTTTTTTACAAGGGCTGCCCTTGCCTCAGATACAACTCCGTCAAATACCTTTCTTATTTCAGTATCCTGTAGTGCCTCCCAGATATGGGTGTATCCTTTGATGTATCCCATATACGCAAGGCAGGCATGGGACAGGTTATGGATAAATAATTTAAGTTCCTCATAAGGAAAGAGGTCTTCTACGGGATAAAGCCCCTGGATGGATGGGATACTGCCCCTGAACTTTTTCTTCTCAACAGGTAGTATATCATATGGCTCAACGGTGACTAAAAGTGGGTATTTCTTCTTCATATCCTCGGAAAGTGGGGCGACCATCCTGCTTACAACACTCTCAATCAAACCTGTCCTTTCTTCAAGGAAAGACAACCCTGATGGGGACACATATTTCTTTATTTCTTCCTTCAAAATATCCGAACTGCCAAGCAGATTTTCACATATTATTACGTTGAGATATGTATCAGGAAACTCCTCTGCCTTTCTATTTATACCATCTGCAAGCAGAGACGCTAATGCCTTAACATTATTCGCACCCACAGCAGTAAAGGCAATATCTGTTTCAGTAAGGACATCTGAAATTTTCTCTCTCTCAGAAAAAACAATTGCAGAAAGGTCTGTTATCAACCTTTCTTCTTTTCTCTCATTACCCAGCAACCATAAAGGGTATGCCTTGCTTTCATTAAGCATTCTTACAACATCTTCTACAACATCCACAAATACCAGATGATAGCCAGAACTATGGCATATATCCCCTATAAAACCCCTGCCTATCTGCCCCGCCCCGAATATCACAACTTTTTTCATATCTCCATCTCCAATCTATCTACCCATACTTGAATTCTTCATATTTTTTAATACCTAACATAAGAGAATTCCTGATATTAACGCAATTTCTTGTAAGCACTTTAATGAAAAATCTTTTATGCTGGGATGTAGAAAGGATGATATTTTCATAATACTCCCTTACTTTTTCATGATAAAAAGATACTTGAAACCACGAAGATAGAAATTAAACTCCCTTGCTCGTTTATGCCAGATAGGGGTATTGGATGTCTGATGCCGCCTTACAACACAAATGATATCAATAGTTTCAAAATGCTTCAGGAGTATTCGATAAGTATTGAACCCAACAGGTATAAATCCCGATTTTTTTCTCCAGTGGTCACCAGTGAGCCATGCCATAATTTTGTTGGGCTTTAAGATTCTGTGGATTTCTTTAGCAACTTTTTCAATCTCCTCAAAAAATTCTTTCTTTTCACATGATATTTTTCCTATATCAGATGGATTTTCAGAATATTTGATATTATCCGAATAAGGAGGATCTATAAATACAAAATCCACAGAGTCATCTTCTAATGGAATCGCCCTTGCATCATTCTGAATGATATCATTTCTATAAGGAGATATATCATATCCAATCACTTTTCTGTTTAAATCTTTTGCAACATCTATAGTAGTTCCACTCCCACACATAGGGTCTACTACCAAATCCCCTTCTTTAGTATATCTCTGTAATAAGTTCCATATAATAAATGCAGGTGTTACACCGTTAAACTTGTTATCACCGTGGGGTTTATCACCATAATTTTGAGTAGGAAAATCCCATAAGGTTGTCGTTTCCAGTTTCGGTTGATTATTTTTCATTGTTGCACAATTCTTTTAAATCATCTATAAAATGTTCAAATAGTTTAACTTTGTCGCTCTCTTCAATAGATTCTTCAGTTAAAACATAACTGCCATCTAAATCTGTTTCTACAATCGCCCTGCCTTTTTTTGCCGGTTTTTTATAAGTCAATGTTCCATCTTCATCGGGCGTGATAAAATACACTCTGATATGTTTTGTTATCTCATCCTGAAAGAGTTTAAATTTCCAATAACCTGTCTGTGCAATTCGTTCCCTCAGAGTAACCTTACTTGAAATGACAGCCAATATCCTGCAGGTTTGGGGATTATAGATAATAATATCAACATCCGGCAAGTGTAAACCAAATTCCCCGTAATCTACAGATAAATTCCGCTTTACCAAACTTAGTTCTTTAGAGAGTTTTACAGACCTTTCCAGTTTATTGCCATTAATAACCTTCAATCCGAGTTCCTCTACTTCATCGGTTATGATATACTGAATTAATTTTTCTAAATTCTTACCTTTAAACGCCCTCCAACTTTGTTCATGGTCTTTATTTGGAGTGTGATTTTGCATCCAGGTTTGTTTATGAATCTCTTTTGCTTCTTTTAACAATTCTGATATGTGTTTATATGCTTCTATCCCAAACTGCATTTTCTTTTTTAGATATAAATCTTTTAAATCGTCAAATTTCATTTTTCACTCCTTCAAACCAATAATAATATATTCTACAGGATACGCCTCTGAATTTGCTTCACCATTATTGGCAAATCTACCTGTCTGTTCGTCCCTTTTTTGGGGTAGTATCTTGGAAGGGATTTCCCTTTTTATTATTCTATCAAGTTTAAAGCCAGCGTACTGTAAACTCTCACTGAAAACCTCACCGTTGAGTATATCAACTCCTCTTAATCTCGTATTACCTATGACATAACAACATCTCCCTCCGTGTTTTAAAATTCTAAAACTCTCGTCAAAAACCTCTTTCATATCGATGAAAAATGCCTCAATTTCCTTTGCCATTTTCTTACTTTTTTTAGACATCTTGTCAACTATCTCCATAGCAATTGAACTTTTCAATCTTCTATTTTCATACCTTTTGTAAGATGTCCCTATGAATTGTTTTTTATATTCTGTTAAATCATTCGCCAGATCAAGCCATATTATTGACAATTGATGTAAATCTGCATACTCATAACTGGTAACATATGGACTGGAAGTAACAATTAAATCTACGGATTTATCAGGAACTGGCTGTTTCTTCGCATCTCCTATTTCTATGTTTAAATATTTATTTATATTCTCTCTGACCTTCAAAGGAACTACTCTATAAAAGGCATCGTTTCCACTCTGCATTTTTTTCAAATGTTTTCTAAATGCTTCAACAGGTTCCGCAGGTTTTTTAGTTAAATCCCTGGTAGGTTTTGTACTTTTTTGCAACCAGATAGAACAATTCTTCAAAATATGGCTAAACCCTACTAAAAAGAAATCTCTAATATTTTCATCTTCTTCCTCATAAATTATCCTCAATATTTTCCCGAGTTTAATTTTATTTTCTTCTGTAAACCAGTAGTTAATTCTGTCAATATGCGTTTGAGGAATTAGCGGTTCAATATGGTTATGGAATAATGTTTTTTGCGATACACTTAGAGTTTGTAATTTAAGTAAAATTTGCTTAATTTTTTCATTGAGATATTCTGGCTCTATTGGAGTTGATTTCACTTTTGTGATTAGATAAGCAATTTTATTAATATCGGTCCCACTTGCCTTTAATCCCTTAGAAATTGCCGTAACAATAGTAGTGCCACACCCTAAAAATGGGTCATTTATATGAGCTCTTTCACAATGGATATATTCATCTATTAACTTCTCAACTAATTGCGGGATAAACTTAGCAGGGTATCTATGGTAGTCGTGAGTCCACTTACCCGTTTCCGAAGGTTTACATCCGATAAATGACCATTCTTCATCTACTGTTTTTGTATTAAATATGTGAAAGATTTCTTCTGGTGACTTTATTGTTTTAGCACATACGATACTATTAATTGTTTTAGTTAATGTTCCCATCTTAAATTATATTTATAACTTACTTTTTACAACTCACCCATAATAAACTTTTTGTATATCTTAGTTTACCAATTTTTGCATAACTATACAATGAAATTCATAATTTCAACTGTTTGTCTCTCTTGCAAAATGAAAAAAAATACTTTTTAATTTTTCCCATCAGAATGTTGCGCCTTTTTTTCTTGTTTTTTTCTCCATTTCAAGAAGTTGTCTTCCATACTCAAACCCTGCCTGTGCGACAGGACTATCACTCCTTAATGTTCTGCTTTTTGTATGCTCTGGATTGTAAAAGTCCCTTTTTTCAAGCAGTTTAAGAAATCTCTCCTTGAAGTCATTTATGCTTTCCCCATAGATATGGTAGGAATCTGCTATATCTGTATACTGTCCGACCTTTATCTTTTCCCCTGTCCTCTCTGAAATTTTCTCGGCAATGTACTGCTGAAGGGCTGTAAGTCCAAAGATATTCATAAATGCAGCCCTGTAGGCATCCCTTGAGCGCCAGTGAACATTCATAACAAGATAATTTTCTCCATCCTGTCCTTTTACTATCCTGCACCACAATCGCTGCAAGCAGGGAGGGTCATATGTTGCAGGGTCATAAAAAGGTATCCATGTAATTGCCTGCGCCCGCCTTGTAAAATGGACACTGCTTAATTTTTCAATTATATATTCAATCTGGTTTACCCTTCTTTTTTCAGGACTTTCAGGGATATTATAGTTAAACAATCTGTCGTGGTATGTATATGTCCACTTCTTCTCCTCAGGACATATCCAGTGGTCATGTATTCCATCCACAACCTCCTGTCTGTATTTTTCAAGGTCTTCCATCCCACCAGGAAATCCAAGGTGGATTCTGGGCTCTGAAAAAGGGTTGTTAATCACCATAATCATTGTTGCATCTTTACTTTCAGGGTCTTCAGGTTTATCATACTCTGTTTTTATAGAGATACCTTTCTCCCAGAGTTCCAGCAAACTTTTCTCCCATACTTCAGCAACACTCTCTCCTTTAACTATCAATACCGGCATCATCTTTTCCTCCTCCTCAGCGGGATATCATCCCATCTGTATGTGTTCAGAACATCCTTTTTCTCAAGCCAGCCTCTCCTTGCAGTTCCCAGTCCTAATTCCATATCCTTCAGCATACCTGTACTGTGTGCATCTGTTCCCAGTGCAAAAATTACCCCGTAGTTCTTTGCCTTTATTATGTTCACATCGTTCAGGTCAATGCGGTCATAAGAGGCGTTGATTTCCAACGCAACCCCTTTCTTTGCCGCATATCTCATTACCTCTTCAATGTTTATCTTATATCCTTCCCGACCTGACAATAACCTTCCTGTTGGGTGTGCCACAATATCCACAAAAGGATTATCCATCGCTGATTTCATTCTCTCTGTAACATTTTTTGTAAATCCCTGATGAACTGCAGCTATAACGAAATCCAGTTCTTCCAGTATAGAATCTGAATAGTCAAGAGAACCATCGGAAAGTATATCCACTTCCATCCCTTTCAATATCCTTATTCCTTTTATCTTTTCCTGAACACGGTCAATCTCTTCATTCCTTCTTTTTAACATATCTTCATCAAGTCCGCCTGCAATCTTTGATGTCTTTGAATGGTCGCAGATGCCTATATACTCATAACCCATCTTCTTTGCTGCAATAACAACTGTTTCAATCTCATCCATACCATCAGAATAGTTTGAATGGATATGGATGTCCCCTCTTATATCTTTCTGCTCAATAAGGACCGGAAGTTCTCCCCGTATTGCTGCCTCTATTTCTCCTCTATCTTCCCTTATTTCCGGGGGTATCCAATCAAGTCCGAGTACTTTATATACATCATCCTCTGTCCTGCCTGCAACCCTTTTTGCACCCTTAAAAATACCATATTCACTTATTTTAAGCCCTCTCTCCTTTGCCAGTCCCCTGAGTTTTATATTATGCGCCTTTGAGCCAGTAAAATATAAAAGCGCTGCCCCCCAGCACTCTTTTTCTACAACCCTTAAGTCAACCTGCAGATTTTCATAGGAGGTCCTGACAGATGCCTTTGTATCCCCTTTTGCCATAATATCCCTGACATACGGCTGCCGTACAAATGCATTGATTATTTCTTCTGTCTTTTCCCCTGTGGCAAGTATATCTATATCTCCAATGGTCTCCCTCATCCGTCTTAACGACCCTGCAGGAGAGATATTTTCCGAAACACTGGAGAGTGGTTTTATAACTTCTCTGACAACCTTCAACGCAGTGGCAAGCGGTATCCTTGACCTGCCTGTTCTATATAAAAGAATCCCCTTTTTTATATTTTCCGCTTTTTTTTCTCCCATTCCGGGTAGTTTAGCAACCTTACCTTCATCTATCACCTTTTCAAGGTCCGCTATATTCTTTATCCCCAGTTCTTTATGCAACAGTTGAAGGGTCTTTGGTCCAAGATTCGGTATATTCAGAAGTTCTAAAAGTCCATCAGGAATATCTGCTATTACCTCTTCATATTTTTTAATCTTCCCCGTCTTAAGATACTCCTCTATCTTCTCTGCCATCCCCTTGCCTATCCCTTCAATCTCAGACGGATGTATGGAGGATATATCTCCTGAGTACTCTCTCAATACTCTTGCTGCTTTTCTGTATGCATTTATCTTAAAGACAAGGTCTCCCTTGAATTCAAGAGCATCTGCAATCCTCTCAAAAATATCTGCTATTTCAGTATTTTTCCCCATTTTTTACCTTTTATTTATTACTTTATCTTACCAGATTTTCCGCATACAGGGCAAATCTCTTCTTTTGAGATAGAACCTATAAAAACTGTAAGGAAAAACAGGGAGAGACGGGCATCAATAGGGGGACTTTACTCTTCATACAGGGTGATGGTAGGGGTATCAAGGACAACACTAAGAATCTCTGATGCGGACTCTTCATCTATATAATCAATTTTTTCAAGTATACTCTTTTCTGAATATGGCAACCTTGTAAGCACTATTCCGTAGCCGTTTTTCCCTGTTCTGACAGCCACCCTGTTTTTTCCGTTATCGGTCATCCTTGCAAAAAACAGGGAGACAATTAGTAAAGAAACTAAAACAGCGGCAGGCTTAATGATTCGGATAACAATACGATGTGGACGGAATGCCTTTATCTCTGAAAGTTTTCTTTCCCATACATCTGGTTCAGGGATGGAAACTTCTATTCTTTTACTCTTTTCAATAACTTCTCTATACTCTTCAAATAGATTAGCACACGAGGCACACTCTCTCAAATGTGCCCTCACTCTTTCCCTGTCTACCTGTGATAATTCCCCTGCAAGATAGTCCACCATTAATCTTTCATATCTTTTACATACCATTTTTCTTACCTCCCAGGTTTTTCTTTATCTTCTGGATAACCTGAAAGTATGTTGCTTTCACCGTTCCTACCCTGCTTTTTGTAATCCTTGCAATCTCTTCATAGGTAAGTTCTTCATAACACTTTAATATAAAGACCGCCTTCTGCTTTGGAGTAAGGTTATCAATCTCCTTTTTTATATTATCAGCCATATCTGATTCTATGATATTTTTTTCACTTATATGTAACCTTTCATCTTCAAAATCCTTTTCAACAGGCAGAGTCCCATTCCTTGACCGTTTTTTCAAAAAATCGTATGAAAGGTTCAGGGTTATCTTATACATCCAGGTGGAAACAGCGGACTCATTCCTGAACTTTTCCCAGTTCTGGTATGCCCTGACAAAACTTTCCTGAACAATATCCATAGCATCCTGTCTGTTGTTTACAAGCCGGAATGCCACACCATATAGTTTTCCTGCATATTCCTTATAAAATCCCTCAAATGCTATCTTCTTTTCATACGGCATACTTTTTCCGTATCCTTCTTTTATTAAGACACCATTTCTTGATAAAAGGTTTAGTTTATGGTATTATCATACCACTTTAACCAGAACCATAAAAGGAGAAGAATACAATGGTAAAGAGAAAAAAGACCGTTTTAAAAAGACAGAGACAGGAGAAGAAAAAAAGGCAGTATAATAAAAAAATTAAAGACAGTATTAGAAAAATAGTAAAGGATGTAAAGAAAGCCGTATTAAATCAAAAACCAGAATTGCAGGAGATGCTGAAAAAGGCATATAAAATGATTGATAAGGCGGCCGCTAAAGGTGTGATACACAAAAATACCGCTGCCAGAAAAAAAAGCGGGTTAGCCCACTTTGTGAATAAGTACGGGAAACAGATAGTAATGGAGAAGAAATAACTTCCGAAGTTCAGGGTAGAAGAGAAAACAGAAATATATCAAATTCCTCTTTATCCAATCTGCCTACCTTAAGGTTAAAATCAAGATGGTAAAGTTTCTGATATGCATCCAGGAGTTTTTTATCCACGTTCTTCTGGTTCTTTACAATATTTCTTATGTATATAAAAGATGCGTTAATCACAGCAGGGAAGTCAAGTGGATTATTTTTCACATACTCTTTCAGAAGATATATTACCCTTTTCTTATCCCTCGGGCTTCTCATACGAAATATAGCAGGATAAAGTTCTAATGCCCCTTCTTGTTTTACATCCACATCAACATAATCAGCAAGCACATCTTTTATTTCTGTCCCGCTGAGAATAAGTAACATATCTTCTACTGGATTTTCAAAGAATTCCTTTAATAACTTGCAATCCTCATTGCTTATTTTCTCACAGTTTTTTATGTGAATTAGTTTTTTGTTTGAAAAAAGTGGTAAAAAATCCGTCTCACCAAGAAGGGCTTTTATAGACACCTCATCCGCAAAGACCGTTTTTACTTCACCTGTTTCTATTCTGTATTTTTCTATAAGCGATTGTTTTAGTGTTTCTGCCTTTTCCGGGTCCCCGAGTATTATATGGTTATCCATTTCATCTTCTTTCAATAATATGAAAATAAATCTTCATTGCCAGTTTTTTTGATACATCTATAAGGATATCCTCTTCTTCATATTCTTTCCCGAGTGATGCTGAAATATTTTCTGTAATAGTATCAGTAAATATAACTTTTTCACCTTCAGATAGTTCTATCTCTGTCTCTACCAGAAATTTTGCAACAACTATCTCTCTTGACTTCTCTCCTGAAAAAAACAAAGGAGACCTCTCCCATTTTTTGATATTAACTTTTAAAGCATATTCTGCATCAGATAAATTTTTAACAGGGTGATACTCAGGGTATTCAAGAAAGACGTCCCTTAATGCGCCACTGAGATAAACATCCACAAACGGCTGTAAGGAATAATTCGTTACAGGATAGATAAATATTTTTGTTTTAGCAGTGGAGAGAAATTTATAGCCACATCCACATAGAAGAACTGTAATACTAATTATTGCTGCGCAGTTTCTTAGAAGCATCTTTACCATAACTTGTTTCCGGGTAATTTTCAGCAAGTATTCTGTAATAGTATCTTGCCGAATCTGTCTTACCTGACCTTTCATAAAAAGAGGCAACCTCAAAATACCTTTTTGCCTCGCTTTCCATAATTCTATTTTTAATCTTCATAACCTCGTCTCTGTGGATACTGTCTTCATAAAGAGCGAGAAATGTCTCTATCTTTTTCTTTATTCCATCATACTGTTTTATATCAGTTGAAACCTCTGGAATTGAAAGAAACTCTGTTTTTATAAGATAAAACTGTGCCTCTTCAAGAATGGATGGGCTGGTATATTTCATTGTTATATCGTAGAAGACCTCTTTTGCTTTCTGATACTGTTTATTATCAAGATAGAATTTACCTAATTCTATAGCTTTTTTTGCCGAATCTTCCGCATATGGATGGTTCTCTATCACAGTGGCAAGCATCTCTCCTCTCTCTACCTTACGTTCTTTGAAAAACAACCAGCTGGAACCTTTTTTAATCTCTTCCTCCGCTATTTTCCCCTGCCTTTTTATGACTTCCATAAGATAAGGAGATGAAGGATATCTGTCTACAATCTTCTGATAATAATCAAATGCTTTTTTATTATCCCCCTTTGACTGATAAATCTCGCCAAGGATAAAACAGGAAGTTGCAGCATACTCAGAATCAGGGTAATGCTTCAGAAGTTTTTCATATTCATTCAGCGCCTGATTTATATCTCCCTGTTTTCTCAACTGCTCCGCCCATTCAAACTGTTCCTTCGCTGTATCCTTTACCGCATATTTAGGATTTATCCATTTACCTGTTTCTGGTGTCCACTCCCAGTAGGAAAAAGAATGGAGAGCAAGGCACATAAATAAGAGAAGTATAAGCCTGTATCGCATTATTTATCTCCTTCTTTGTATTTATTATACCATATCTATTATCTTTCAAATACTTTTCGCCCTTGACTTTTAGGGTTTTATAATATTAAATTATTAAAACTTTACAAAAAAGGGGGAAGCGAAAAATGAAACTGAGGGAAGGGAGTAAGTACGCACTGCTTGTTCCTACAAGTATGGGGGTCAGGATTACCCCTGTCAACAACCAGCCCGTCCACTGCAGCAATACATTCATAATGCAAGCAACCAGTGCTGAATCAAATGTGGCAAGTGTAAGTTCATATCTTGGATTGCCGGTTAAAATTCTTACCGCATTTGTTAAAGGAAGTCCTATCGCCAGATTTATAAAAGAAAATTTAAGAAGCAGGGGAATGGATGTAGAGGCAAAAGAAGTTCCGCAGGACGGTCCCTGGGGTTACAGACACCAGTTCAATATAGCGGACTCCGGCTACGGCTCCAGAGGACCAAGGGTATGGAATGACAGGGCTGGTGAAGTCGGCAGGACATTAAAACCAGAGGACTTTGAACTTGAAAGAATTTTTGGTGAAGAAGGGGTTAAAATAGTCCATATGTCAGGGTTATTCGCAGCACTTTCTCCTGAAACAGGTCAGTTCTGCCTTGAAATATCAAAGGCTGCCAAAAAATATGGAACCTGTATCTCTTTTGACCTGAACTACAGGGCATCCTTCTGGAAAAATAGAGAAAAGGAACTCAGGAATATCTTCACGAAAATTGCAGGTGTCTCTGATATACTTGTTGGCAATGAAGAGGACTTCCAGTTATGCCTCGGTATTGAAGGACCACCCCCTGGCGGGAAAAACTTAAAGGACCAGATAGATGCATTCAAGGATATGATTTCAAGAGTAAAAAAGAGTTTTCCTGACACGGAAGTCCACGCCACAACACTAAGAGAAGTTATAAGCGCCCAGAAGCACCTGTGGGGTGCAATTATGTCTGCTGGTTCTGAGTGGTATGTTGTGGAACCGAGAGAGATAGGTGTACTTGACAGGATTGGCGGTGGAGATGGATTTGTAGGTGGACTGCTTTACGGTATCTTAAAGGGCTGGGAACCTGAGAAATGGATTCAGTTTGGATGGGCATGCGGTGCACTGGCAGTAACACTTTTAACTGACTATGCACAACCACTTAATGAAGAAGAAATCTGGAGCATCTGGGAAGGAAACGCCCGTGTAAAGAGATAAGTTAAATTAAAAAGGGTAGAATGAAATCATTTTTCGTTCTACCCTTTTTTCTTATTACTTATTTATTGTATCTATCGCGTTTTTGAACAGTTTTACTTTCTCTTTAACATTCCAGTCGGGTTTTACAGGAACGACCACTGTTCTGCTCAGGTTCTCTATTGATTTTGGATACATCTCTTTTGTAAATGTATGCCTCAGATTCTTATTCTCAGGGAAATTATAAGGATTTAATTCTGGCTTGTGCCATATCCTCTTTTCAATAATCGGCTTCCAGTCAAACCATACATGTTTTGCTGAATCAATCGGTCTGTATCCCCCTATTGACTGGACCTCCTGAGCAAATCTCTTTGCCTCTTCACCGTCTTCAAATCTGAACCCTATTACAACTCCACAATCACCATTAATGTCGTTGGAGCGGATAAACTGTACACCAGGATAGTTCTCCAGTGCCTCCATAACCTTTCTCTTTTTCTCTCTCAGGTCTTTCAATATCTTATCTAACTTCTTCAACTGCGCCCTCATAACCGCAGCCATAATCTCGCTTGCCCTTAACTCCAGTCCTAAAAATATCGGGATTGAAAACTGTCCGGCATATGGTCTGAAAGCAGTTCCGCTGTCGTGGAATATACTTGCCTTCTCATAAACCATTTTATCATCAGTTACAAGTGCTCCACCCTCTCCACAACTTATTATCTTAAAATAGTTGAAACTGTAAGCACCTGCATCTCCCCATTTCCCAAGCCGTTTCCCTTTATAACTTCCTCCATCTGCCTGACAGCAGTCCTCAAGAATCTTAACTCCGTACTTTCTTGCAATCTTCGCAATCTTTTCCATATTACAGGGCATACCAACCATATGGACAGGAATAACACATTTAGTATTTTTTGTAATTTTCTTCTCCATATCGTCAGGGTCCATCGTGCAGGTATCATCTACCTCTACAACAACAGGTATTGCTCCAACCATAAGAACAGCAGAAGCAGATGCCATAAATGTGTATGAAGGAATAAGTACCTCGTCCCCAGGACCTATATCAAGACCGACAAGTCCACAAATCAAGGCAGCGGTTCCACCACCATTCATCAAAAGCGCATACTTTGAACCTATCTTTTCTGCCCATTCCCTCTCAAACCTATCACACTCTCCCAATTCATCAGGCTGGACTCTGAACAACTTTCCACTTTTTATTACTCTCTCAACATTCTTTATCTCTTCCTTACCTGCCCTATACATCTTACACCCCCTCTTAAACCTTTATACAATTTTTTATTTTAATATATTTCTTACAACCCATCAAATTTTTGCACGATATGCAGAAGAAAAATGGACTGTAATATTTCCATATAACGCATAAAAACCCAAATCTTTTGTTTTCAGAGAAGCAGGGCTTTATGCTTTAAAAATCTGTCAGGTAATTTAAAAACATGTTAAAATAATTAATATTTTGAGGATGGAGGATAACGGTGAACCTTAAATTTTTTGATGTGAATGTATATATAGGGAAACGGATGGATGACAGATGCAACATCTGTATTTCCGGAAAACAACTCATTCAGAAGATGCAATCCCTGAATATAGAAAAAGCAATGGTCTATCATATCCTGCAAAGGGACGGACATCCTGAAGTGGGAAATGAGACACTGATAAATGATATTTCAGATAAACCACAACTTTACGGGATATTAACTGGAATGCCTTTCCAGACGGATGAACTCAAAAGGTTTGACTTTAAGGAATTGCAGGAGAAAAGAATTACAGGATTTAACCTTTTCCCCAAGAAACACAACTACCTGTTAAACAGGATAACACTCGAGGATTTCGTTTCAGAACTTGAATACAGAAGATTTCCTTTACTTCTTGATATTATGAGTGGTTTTTCAGTTGGATGGCAGGATGTATATTCTCTTCTAAGTGATTTTCCCAATCTGACCTGTATCTTGTGTAATTTAGGTATCTGGAATACAGACAGATACACATGGCCACTGCTGGAGAAATTTCCACATGTTTATCTTGAGTCCAGTTTACTCTCTCTTAATGAGGGCTCACTTGAAGAAACAGTAAAAAGATTTGGAGCGGAAAAAATTGTCTTTGGTAGCGGCTATCCTGAAAGATATATGGAAGCGGCTATATTACAGATTGTTTATTCAGAGATATCGGAAGAGGATAAAGAAAAGATTGCATATAAAAACATTGAGAGAATAATAGGGACCATAAAATATGAATAATTTATGGAAAGCGTTTTTAAATTCAGGGAATGTTGATGATTGTCCTGTAATTGATATGCACTGTCATATGGACTTATTTTATGGAAGCCATATGCCCTATTCATCGCCGGATATTATGGCAAAAAGGATGAATCTTGCAGGAGTAAAACTCGCTGTCTTTGCCCATCATTACGCACTCTTTAACCCTGATGAAGGAAATAAGATAAGCATTGATATAGTAAAAAAATATCCTGACAGATTCAGGGCATACTGTGCAATAAACCCTAACTATCCCGAGGCAACAAAAAAAGACCTTAAAACATTTGATAAATTTTTTAAGGATATATATGTAGGGTTTAAACTTTTACCTGACTATCATAGATACTATCTTTCCGGGGAAGTGTATAATAGTGTGTTTGAGTATGCCGACAGTAACGGAATGATAGTTCTGACCCACACATGGGGTGGGAGTGTGTATGATGGAGCAGAAGAGATAGAGAAGGTACTGAAAAGATACAGAAAGCTAAAACTTCTCCTGGGTCATTCAATACACGGAGATTGGAAGAAAGCTATTGAATTTATTAAGAGATATGAAAACGCGTATCTTGAAATGTGTGCTGTTCTTGATGAGAGGGGTATCCTGGAACAATTTGTTGAAGAGGCGGGGTCTGAAAGGATTCTCTATGGAACTGACTTCCCATGGTTCAATCATCACTATTACATAGGGGCTCTGTTAGGTTCTGGTATTCCGGAAACAGCCTGCAGGAATATACTTTACAAAAATGCAGAAAAAATTCTCCCTCTACCTTAAAACTTCTCTTTTTATTACTTAAAAAGGCTATTTATCTCATCCCGGGAAAAAGATGGGAAAAGGATTGTTTTACCATCGGAAAAATACCAGACCCCTTTCTGGTCTATTACCTTTCCTATGATTTTAACCTCTATCCTTCTTTTTTCACAAAAGTTCAAAAGTTTCTTCTCTTCGGACTTTCCTGCAATTCCCACAATACAACCAGATGATATTATACCCAGCGGGTCAAGATTAAATATTTTAGAGAACTTAACAACAGGAGGATAGAACTTTAATTTATCAGGATATATTAAAAGTCCTGTATTATTTGCCTCAGCCATCTCATAAAGTGCTGTTGATATTCCTCCTTCTGTCGGGTCATGCATATACTTTATATCTAAGTTTTCCCATAACAACATTGCTTCTCTAAATACACTTATTCCAGGTTCCCTTATTGAATTCTTAACCTTCTCAAGATATCTATCAGAGAAATATCTTTTCAAAACATCATATCTCTCCCTTGCTATAATTGATGCTCCTTCTATCCCTATATCTTTAACAAGAAATATAATATCCCCTCTCTTTATCATCTGCTTTTTTATTTTTTTTATTCTCTTCCCTGACAAAAAACCTGCTGCGATAGGGTTTTTAATACCCGGGATAATCTCAGTATGTCCACCTACCCACCTTATTCCAAACCTTTCACATTCCCCTTTTATCTGAGAAAACACATCTTCAATCTCCGGAAATGTTATCCCTTCAGGAAATAAAAGGACTGTTAAAAGATACTCTGGAAGTCCCCCCATAACAGCAAGGTCATTAACATTGATGTTGACAAGATAAAAACCAATATCTTTTGATGTAAGTGTTATCGGGTCTGTCTTGGCAAATATAACCTTATCGCTTACTTTAAAAACCGCACAGTCAATACCTACGGCAGGAGAGATTAAAATATTACCATCCCTGCCCGCTGTATATCTTTCAAGAAGATATCTTAAAAACCTGTTTGGTAGTTTACCTGTATTGAGTCCTTTTATACCAAGGATATACTCCACATCTTCTATATCTTCAAGAACAAAATCAGCCCCTTCTTTTAAAAAGTCCTCTTCGGAAATACTGCCACTTTTCAAGCCAGCACTCAATATCCCCGCCATCTTCCCCGCTCTTACATCAAATAAATGGTCACCAACAAGGATAACATCATCCTTTTTAAGTCCCATCATCTGCAGACACTTTTCAATATGGGAACTATCCGGTTTTACCTTTCTGACATCATCCCTTGTAAGCATTACATCGTAAAGAATCCCGAATTTTTTTATAACTTTTTCAACAACAGTTCTGCAGTTTCTTGTGATTATACCTATCTTTATACCTTTTGTTTTTAATCGCCTGAGTAAATCTACAGCACCTTTCCCTGGTTTTGTGTATTCAGATGCCCTGAGTTCCTCTTCTTTTAAAATCATGTGGCCTCTAACATAAAACTCCTTTCCTTTTTTACCATTTAATTTTTTTATCTCTTCAAGTAATTCAAGGACTGGAAGATTTCTGTTGTATATCTTTAATTTATGCTTCTCTGCCTCTTTTAAAATCTTCTCTTTTATCTTCTTAAAATTAATTGAGAGTGTTACAAGTGTCCCGTCAAAATCAAATATCACGCCTTTCATACTCTTCACATATCCTTTTTGCTTTATAATAAGCGTCTGATATACTGTAAATCCCGATTATTATTATCCCTGTAAGCCCGAAAAAGAATAAGATAATACCCCAGATAAGAAAACTTAAGGGAGAGAATGATGCCTTTATAAACCAGAAGAGGAATATTGCCCCGATGACTAAAACCAGCATAGAAACACCTGAAAAGAAAATCAGTGTAAGTCCCTTTTTTATCTCTCCATTATAAATCTGTCCGAGTCCATTAAAAAGAAAGGAGAGTAAAGCAGCTATCCTTGGGTTCGGGAGATTTTTCGTTTCCATCCTGCCTCCTTTACTCCGCATTTTTTCTTCTCTTACATAGTGCGGAGATTTGATTTTTCTGATTACTGTTTAATTATATTCTATCGCAGGATAAAACCTGCGTCTACCTTTTCAATCCCTCACCTTTTGTACTCTTTTTACAAAAATATGCGCCTGACGAACTGGTTCAGGCAATTTATGCTTTCCTATACATTTCAAAATTATCTCCATAGAAGTAATTATATCTATTTTATGCCCGGGGGAAACAAATACAGGACTTACACCTCTTTTTGTTCTTAACACTGCACCTACGGTATCACTTCCATCCTTAAGTATTGTAAAATCCCCCTTCTCTTCTCCGATGGATACATATTCCCCTGTCAAAATTGATTTAGCACAACCTATAGATGGACTATCCAGAAGAATCCCTAAATGTGTTGCTATCCCCATCCTTCGTGGGTGGGCAATTCCCTGTCCATCAAAAATAATTACATCAGGTTTATTTTTTATCTTTTCAAATGTCTTTAATAAGGCAGGGCCCTCTCTGAAAATAAGAAGACCGGGAATGTATGGAAAAGTTACAGGAGAAACAGAATACTTACTCTCTATTATCTTCAGGGACGGATATTCAAGAACAACAACACCAGCAATTACTATACCATTATGATATGCAGCATCAGCACCAGCGACCTTTTTTATTTCTGTAAAAGCGCTCTTCAAACATATATATCTTTTCAGTCCCTGCTGTATCTTTATCGCCTCTTCTGGAGTAACATCCCACAAATGTAGTTTTCTATATCTCAATCCATATCCCTCTTTCTGATTATTGTACCAGATAGATACAGGCACTTTTTCTATCTATATCCAGTATTGCCTTTCTATTTTTAACAGGTATAATCTCTCCTGTATCAAGATTTATTAATCTCCTGTAATGCCTGTCTTTTAATGTAATTATAAACTTCGCTGCTTCAGGATAGTGATTGAGTACAAAAAGGACTGTTTCTTCTTTATTTTTATGTAGTATGGCAGAACCTAAATTCCTTGGCTGCCTGTATATGGTATGCCCTCCCCCTTCCTTTTTCCAGTCAGTCCATTCCAAAGGCACTGGTATCTCTATTTTTACAGCAGGGTCTCCCACATATCTTTTAAGTATCTTTTTAACCAGGTCAATACTGTTAAAATTCTCCTCTTCACACTCGTCCTGTGCAATATATCCGGGGATAATAATAAGTTTCCCCTTATTATATTCAATTGTGGCTACATCCTCTATTTTTTTACTCCTGACCACCCCTAAAAATTTCACAACATTCCCTCTTTCATCTATTTCAGGCAAACAGCCACTCAATACAAGAATACCTCCATCTTTGATATAACTTTCAAGTGCCTTAACCGCGTGTTTTTCAATTAACGGCGCTCCTGGAAGAAACAGCAAAGGATATTTCCCCAGATTTTTTGTGGAATGAACTATATCTATAGCCCCTGCCTGGTAACCACATTCTTCAATAATTCTGAATAACCCAATATATTCTTTTGAAGCCCTTCCTGCAGGGATATCTCTTATAAATGGCTTACCGATATAGAGGTTATTATCATCACAGGGATAAGGGTCACCGATATATGTATGCCGATGCTGTATAAGGTCATAAATTATTCCTGTATCATATTGTGGCTGTAATGTATCCCAGTTTTTTATCTTTTTGAAAAGGATTTCAGGAACTTCCTTCAGAACATCAAGATTTTCCCGAATGTGTCCATGAGAACTAACAGGCGCATCTCCCCAGCAATCCCTATCATGGAACATAAACCAGCATATTGCTTTACATCCATGGGATAAGGCGCACCTTGCCATAAACCTCATATGGTCTGATGAAACCCTTGCGGTAAGAACTTTCTGCCACGTACCACTCATAAATTCTGCAGAATAGGTGTATCTGAGGGAGGAGTTCATTAATTTCAATATCCTTGCCATTGAATGATATCCTGAATAACTCATAAAAGTCCCTCTATAAAAGTCATATCCAACAATTCCACCAACCGCTGATTCAAAAGAAGGCATACGTGTTGGAACACCTTCTGGTAAGTGCGGATTAAGGTTGGTCATAAAAATAACATCTTTCACTCCATTCTCCTCATGGAATTTCCTAAGGGTCCTGAGATATTCACACATAACCCATTCCTTGAATTCGCACCAGTCAAGGTAATACGCAACATCTTCTTCTTTCAATTCATCAGGTACACGCCGTGGAGGATTAATATCTTCTATACAGACATACTTTTTTGAATAGGGCAGATTTGTTGTCTTTTTATATTTTTCTGTTAAAAACTTATGGTAGTACCCTCCCGGAGCAACATTCACAGGATTATAGTCAGAAGAAAGAAAACCATCCTGCACAATATAACTTACTTCATTATCCAGATTTACCATCGTAATACATCCACCTTTGCTCTTTAAATGTTTAACTACAATTTTATCAACTGCATCAAACCATTTTTTACACCACATAAGATATTCAGGATGAAGATAAGACGGTTGAGACCCTTCCTTCTTCGCTATCCAGTATCCCGGTGCCGGTCTATTCTGATAGTCCCACACCATCATATCAGGATGCCCCATAACCAGCCATTGAGGATATCCGCCGTATACCATTTCATTACATACAAAAGGACCACATCTAAAATTTAAATTGAGCTCGTATTTCTCCACAAGGTCGAGAAATCTCATAAGATTTAACCTCGGGTTTGTTTTTCCTTCAAAATCAAGAATACCGGCGGGATTCTTTTTATCCGGCAACCCTACAAGGTGTGTATTCCAGGGCACATAACTTGTTACACATCTGAGCCCCGCATCCTTAAAACATTTAATTACCTTCTCCCAGTATTCTGGTTCCAGACGGAAATATTGAATCTCCGCCCCAAATATTTCTATTGATTTCATAACCTTATCCTTCGTATTTTTTCAAGATAGTATTTATAGTTCTCTAAAGACACACCCGGAGTTATAGAGTGGTCTGGCATAATAATAAAACCACCTTCTCTCATTACAGGAAGTCGCCTTTCTATCTCTGCATCTATTTCTTCCTTACCCCTTTCAAGAACAAGTTTACTAAAGCCACCTATTATCCTCAATTCCTTTCCATATCTTTTCCTTACCTCTATCGGGTCGGCATTCCATGTTCCTATTTCCAGAGGGAATATCAAATTTACTCCAGCATCAAGCCATGGCCCCAGAAGGGCGCTTACATCTCCATCACTGTCAACCCCAAGAAGGCCAACTCCGTATTCTTGAAGTTTATTTCTGATTTTCATATAACCGGGGGCAACATATTTTCTAAAGACGGATGGAGCCACAAAAGGGCCGCTTTTACTGCATATATCCTCCCAGCCAAATCCCATATCCGGTCTTGTTTTCATCCGGGGTATAATCTGGTCAATTGCCCAGCAGGAAAGATTACTCAGTGTTTCAACCATATCTGTAAATACCTCTGGTTCATCATATATAAGATAGGTCATATTCTCAATACCCATCCAGTTCCTTATCCAGCCCATAAGAGAAACTGTTTCTATAGCTATTGGTAACTGAGAGGATTCTGCCTGTTCTATTCTTTTTTGCAAATCAGAAGGTATCCGTCTTACATCTGGCTGCAACCTCTTTTTATACTCTTCCCAATCCCTGCCTGTCTTCAATGTGAAATCTATATAATGAGGGATATTACTCAAATTTTTCCATTGTTTCTGTACAACTCCATCTGATGCCCTGAATATCTTGTATTCCTCTGTTTCTTCTATGATTATCTCCTCAAAAGGAGGAAAAAGGTTGATGTTGATATTAACAAATGTCCAGTGAGCGACTGCACCGAAATATTCCCTTTCATCCACATCTTCAGGCAATCCTTCCTTAATCCATCTTTCACGTGTTTCTTTCCATTCTGTCCAGTGTATCA
>DAONKS010000003.1:31474-37226 GCA_035406305.1 bacterium
AATCCTTCCTTAATCCATCTTTCACGTGTTTCTTTCCATTCTGTCCAGTGTATCACAGGCATCCTGTCGTGCCCTTTATACCACATAATATTCTGCCAGAGTCCTCGCGGTGTCATTCACCCCCCTGATTTTATGGCTGAACATCTTCCATTTCAAGATAGTTAGAACCTTTTTTTACATCTACCTTTAGAGGGACATTGAGTTTAAATACATTTTCCATAATTTCCTTCACAGTCCCCAAAACTCTGTCTTCTTCTTCAGGGACTACTTCAAAAAGTAGTTCATCATGTATCTGTAGCACCATCATACTTTTGAGATGTTCCTTCCTAAAAAAGTCATAAATCCTGTTCATAGCAATTTTTATTAAATCAGCGGCCGAACCCTGGATAGGCATATTTATTGCCGCTCTTTTAGCAAACTCTTTCTGATTTTTGTTTGTACTTCTTATCTCAGGGATATATCTCCTTCTGTTAAGTATTGTTGTAACAAAACCATTTTTTTCTACAGCAGATAATGTTTTATCAATATACTCCTTCACACCTGTAAATCTGGAAAAATATTCTTTTATAAATCTATCCGCATCTGAGACAGAGATACCCAGCTCCTGAGAAAGTCCGTAGGCACTCATACCGTATATTATCCCGAAGTTTATTGTCTTTGCAATTCTTCTCAAGTCCTTCTGGTCTGATATAGTAACTGATGAAAATAGAGAGTCCCCTCCAAATAATATACCGGCGGTCTCCGAGTGTATATCCCTGTTATTTCTGAATGCATCTACAAGATATCTATCCTCCGAGAAATGTGCAAGTATTCTGAGTTCTATTTGATTATAGTCAAAGGAATAAAGGATATTACCTTTTTCACAGCAGAATGCCTTCCTGATTTTGCTTCCTCTTTCAGTCCTCACAGGAAGATTCTGTAGATTGGGGTTATTACAACTCAGACGTCCTGTGGAGGTGGATGTCTGACTGAATTTTGGATAAATCCTTCCTGTTGATGGTTCTATAAAAGGGATTAGTCCTTCAATATATGTGGATTTCAATTTGTAAAGTTCTCTATAATCAAGAATCATTCCTGGAAGAGGATGGAGGGCAGATAATTCTTTCAATACACCTGTATCCGTTGAGAGTCCTGTTTTTGTCTTCTTCTGAACAGGCAATTTCAGTTTGTCAAAGAGTATTGAGGCAAGTTGCTGGGATGAATTGATATTAAATACCTCACCCGCCGACTGATATATCCTGTCTTCCATAACTTTAAGCTCATTGTTTATTTCCTCGCTGATTTGTTCAAGAATACCTCTGTCCGTCTTTATTCCGTTTATCTCCATCCAGGCAAGTGTTTTTACAAGTGGTATCTCTACCTGGTAGAAAAGGTCTTCCATACCGAGTTCTTTAAAAAGCAGGTTATATTTAGATATTAACAAATTGATATTGTTTTCACTTAATACCTTTCCTGTAAGATGTCTGGCAACTGTAATATCAAATGCAGGACTTTCAAAAGACACACCCTTTTTCTCTACTTCCACTATAATATCTTTAAGGTTGAACCCATATTTCTTTATATCTGCATCTTCAAGAATTTTCCTGAAACGAACAGGGTCTATCATAACATCCTGAACAGAAATAGATTCCCCAGTTGAAAGGAAAAGCATATCTTCATTTATCCCTGATAGTCGGAAAGACGGATATACCTCCTCTATCTGAGCAGCAAGTTTTCTAAACTCCAGTTCTTCAAAAATTTGAAGAAGTTTTTCAACATCCGGAGAAGAAATCCTGATATCCTCTACCTTTATATCTATCTCTGCATCTCTTTTCAGTATTGCCAGTTCTTTACTCAAAAACGCATTTTCTTTATTTCCTGCCAGAAGTTTTCTCACCCTCTCAGGTTCTACTTTTTCAATGTTTTTATAGAGATTTTCTACTGTCCCGTATACCTGCAGAAGTTTTAAGGCGGTCTTTTCTCCTATGCCATAGACCCCAGGGATATTATCTGATACATCTCCTGCCAGCCCTATAATATCTGGAACCACAGAGGGGTCCATCCCATACTGTTTCTGAAAGTCCTCAAGAGTAAATGTTTTCCAGCCATCGGGATGGATAATCACTACTTTTTCTCCCAGTAGCTGCATCATATCCTTATCCCCTGTGATTATGAAGACACTGTGCCCTTTAATACTGAATTTCTCTGCCAGAGTAGCAATAAGGTCATCTGCTTCATATCCCTTCTTCTCTATCTGTTTAATTCCAAGAAGTCCGACAATCTCTTTTATAGCAGGAATTTGTTCCACAAGTTCTTCAGGCATCGGTTTCCTCTGTGCCTTATAGTCAGCAAAAGAGATATGTCTCATTGTAGGAACCTTCAGGTCGTAGAGGATACACAGATATTCAGGTTTTTTGTCCCTGAGGATTTTCAGAATGCTTGAGATAAAGCCATAAACCGCATTTGTGGGTTTTCCTGTGGATGTTCTTAAATCCCTTATCGCATAGAATGAGCGATATATAAGTGCACTGCCATCTATAAGGTATATGTCTCCCATTGTTAGGTAAAGAGTCAAAAGTTAAAACTATCTTTTTACTTTCGCTACGCAGGCTAAAGCCTGCGGCTACCTCTCTACTAATTTTCAACTGTATTCAGCAAGTATTTATATCCTCCCTTTTCACATCTCACATTTCACTCTATTCCTTTTACTGCCAGAAGTTCCATTTCCATATCTAAAAGATAGGGCGCATCCTTTTCCTTCTGCATCCTGAAATCAGGAACATATATACCATTCTGTGCCTTTTCAATTCCATAAAGAAACTCATAAAGTTGTTGCAGGGTTATACCTTTCAGTCCTATACGGACACTCTCAACTAACAGGTCTCCTTTTTTATCCGTTCTCAGTGGCTGAAGTCCTGTAATATTTTTTTCAAGGTTTCTCTTTTCTATCAGGTTGCCGGTATAAGAAAGTAAGGAAAATCTTTTGCTGGCAATTTTCAGTGGTTCTTCCCCGGTCCCTTTTTTCCTGTAGTCATCACAGAGTTTTAAAAGTGTTTCCCTATCTTGATGTTTAGCAGCAATAAGTTTATCAAGGGAAGTAATCCTTTTCTTCACAGGGATATAAACAAACCTGAATTCAAGCAATATCAGAAAAACAATAACAGCAACTATTTTCTTTCTATCCATAATATCAGTTTATCTTCAGTGTTATGCTGAAATTTGCCCTGTTTTTTGCATCAAAGGATATAGTTCCTATATCTGTAATGGTAAATCTCTCTGACTTTTCTATCCCACTTTTTATCCTTTCCAGTGTCTTCAAAGAATCTGTAGTTCCTGATAGTGTAATGGTATCACCTGTAATTCTTAAGAGGTCTATCTTTGCATCTATATTTTCAGGAAAAAGAAGAGTTATTTCTGCCATAACTTTGAGAACAGAAGAAACCCCTGTTTTTATATCTGTATTTCCTGCTTTCATTATCTTCTCCCTTGCCTGTATCAACGGATTTACTATATTCTGAACGTCAGGAAATGTTGAGGCAAATATCTTTTTCATCTCTTCATCAATGCGAGTGAGCTCTTTCTGCTTCTCAATAACTTTGAAATAAGGGGAGAATAGGAGAAAAGACATAATAAGAAAAATAAATAATGACACAATACTGGAAACAGGAATTTTTTTACCGCCAGAGAGTTTGAGCGGAAGAAAGAGCTTTCTGAATGTCCTTAAAGAAGAAAGATGGTGGAATAAGTATTTTTTTTCCATACCTGCAGGTAAACTTATATACCGCACCTTTTCCTCACTTACACCAAGTTTTGGCCCTATTTCCTGTGATGCACATATAAATACAGGGAACTTCTTCTTTTCTAGAATCTCTTTAATCAGGGCGATGTTTTCTGCTTCCGCAGATTGTGTGAGTTCGTAAGAATAAGAACCTGTAATAATTCCATTTTCTATTATATTAAGCAGGAGGTACTCTCCTTCTGTATAAATGGCTATATAGTCCTTTTCATCTATTGACTGCGATAAAAACCGGTAGAACAAAAGTGTATCTGCAAAGAAATACAACTTTGCTCTGTATTTTTTAGCAAGATTACTCCAGAGGTTATACAGTGCAGATGGAATTGCATAAACATTAACAATTGTTTTATTTTTATCCGGAGAGAAAAAATCAAAAGAAAAATAGAATTTATCAATACTTTCAGGAAGTGTCTCTTCTATCTCGGAGGAAATAACCATATGTATTTTTCTTCTACTTCTGAAAGGAAATTCTATCCGCCTGAAGATAAGATGTGGCTTTGATGTAATAATATTTAATGTATCAGGACGATTTTTTTCAAGGAACGTTTCAACTTCATTACTATTGAGTTCTCCTTCTTCTATTTTAGTTCCTGTTATCCTGTATATAACTTTTTCACCCAGCAGATAGAAGGTACATATTCTCATCTTATATCCATCCTTATGGTTTCCATTGTCCTGTCATCCCTTTTTACCCATAACTTTATTTCTTTTTGAGCGCCCTTTTCATCTGTAACACAGGCAGAAATGGTAAAATAACTGCTTTTGAATACAACAATATCACGGTTTTTCAGATATGCATCTCTGTTTACTTCAAGAAGAAACTTCTCTTCAATAGGTCTCCTTGCCCTTTCCGCCGTTATCTTTTCAATATCTGCTACCGAAAAACCTAACGCATTCAATACCTCTGGTTGACAGGTATTCACATTAATTTTACCATCTGAGAAGGAAGTAATAAAATTTATCAGACCTTTTTTCTCATCATCCCCGAAAACTATATCTTCTGTAAACCCCGCCACAAAAAGCATCTCTTCAGGATTATAAATGGGACCGTTGGCAGGTGTGTAGGAAAATCCTGAAGTTTTGTAAAAAGTGGATTCTGCCCCTGCCATCCTCGGAATATCATCCTCATCTATCCAGTCCAGTAATGCATCCGAAAGATTTTCTGGGTAGCCCATTACAGAAAAGAACCTTTTATATGTCTCAAGAAGATGTGTTTGAACCTCCCCTTTCTCAGGACCAAAAATTCTGTCAGGATTTATCTTCCCGTTCTCGTCTTCTATAACTATCTCTATCTTTGTCCCATCTATTTCATACTGTCTCTTTATATAGCCGGGCTCTTCTGAAATCATATGCTTCTTTTGTGCAATATCAAGCAGAATTTTTCCCATTTCAACTCCCATCTCTGCTATGTTTTCAATCTCGCTGTCTCTTTTTATCCCTGAAAATAAAGACAGATACTGTTTTGCGCGGACACTTAAAAGTATAGCCATTACAGATATTGCTGTGGTAAATATCAGAACAAATATAATAATAACTCCCTTATTTTTTTTCTTCATCTATCGTTTCCCCGTATATTCTTACAGGGAAAAATAATTCTTCGTCTTCCCTGTGTATTTCCAGTCCGATTGCAATTACCTTTTCTGGTTTATCTATATACTCCCGCCACATTCCGTCTGAATAGAACAGAAAATTTATGCTATCACAGTTATCCATCACAGGAAAAGAAAAAGAGTAATTACTGAGCAGGTCTTCCTGTTTCCGTAAAAGTTTTTCAAAACCATCTGGCTTTTTCTTAACCGTATATGTTATCCTTACAGGATAGAGTGACTTTTCTCCCATTGTAATGAAAGAGATTATCTTACTATCAAAGGATATCTCATTTTTTTCTTCACGTATCATACATTTAACTTCCCTGGTGAATTTATTTAAAAACCTGAACGTTACCTCTGATTTTTTCATTCTGCTCTGAATTTTCTC
>DAONKS010000004.1:0-12533 GCA_035406305.1 bacterium
CTTTCAGCCACTTAGAAGAGGGTAAACATTGACAAATATAAAAAAATAAATTAAATTAACTAAAAATGGAAGAATATCGCGAAGGTAAAAGTGGTGTAAATGTCAAACGACTTGTTAAAAATATAGCCGACCAATATCCTTTTGAACCGCAAAAAGCTGCAATTATTGAACTGATTGCTAATTCTCTTGATGCAAGAGCATCCTTAATAGAAATTGTATTAGATAAAGAAGAGGGAATATTGAGTTTAAAAGATAACGGTATAGGTATGGATAAAGGAGCATTCCAGGAATATCATAACTTTGCTTCTTCTACAAAAACAAGAGGTAGTGGTATTGGTTTTGCCGGACAAGGTGCTAAGCTGGCTTTAAATTTTTGCAGTAAGGTTTTATCAGAAACGATGTCATCTAATTATAAAGGATATTCAGAATGGTTTCTGAAAGGAAATGATGCGCCATATAAAATTTTTGACAATCAAATTTTCTCTCTTGATACTTTTGGAACCAAAGTTACTTTGTACCTTAATAAAGAAGCAATAGAGTTTTATACCAAAGAGTTAATAGAAGAGATAATATATGAACATTATTTTCCATTGATTGACCCAAATTTGAAAAATGTTTATAAAACTTTGTATAAAGAGTATATAAAAATTTTATTAAATGGCGAAGAAATACTTCTGGATAAGTCAATAGAAGATATGATGGAAGATAAAAAAGATATAATAATTTCCATATATCATAAACCAAAAGCCGTAGGAAAAATTGGAATAATTAGAAATACTGAAGTAGAGTTTCCCGGTATAATGGTATGTACTTTTGGTAAGGTAATTGAAAGAACATACTTTAAGAAGGAACCAAGAGAAAAAGAAAAGATTATGGGATGGATTGAAGCACCTTATTTGATAGAAGCAGTTACTACAGATAAATGTAGATTTCAGGCAGGTAATAAAATTTGGGAAGGGTTTTTCAAAAAAGCACAGAGTGAATTTTCAAAATATCTTGAGTCAATTGGACTTCTTGAAAGGACTATCAGAAGAGAATTAAATTATTCTAATTTAGAGAAAGAAATAAACCATATCTTAAAGAATTTACCTGAATTTTCATTTTTTGGAAGTAAGGTAGAGAAAAGTGTTTCAATCCCAAACCCGGATGGAGAAGATAAAAAACTGGGTAATGGAACTCAAAAAGTTTCTGGTACAGCAGGTGGAGAGACCGAAGGCGGTGGAATTTCTGTTTTTCCCGGTGACCAGTCGGGTAAAGCACCAACAACAGAGTCAGGAGAGGGGATAAAGGCAGAAGCAAGAACGCGGACTATAAGGAGTGGTATAAAAATAGCAGAGGATGAAAGAACTGATTTAGAACAGGAGGCATGGTTTGATGGTGAAACCGTTACTGTAAATAAATCCCATCCAGCATATATAAAAGCAAAAAACAAAGAACTCTTGAATTACCATATACTTAAATGTGTTATTATGGAACTTATAAAATTTACTCTTGAAAAAGACCCTGCTCCTTCCTACTGTAGGGTATTTGAACTGCAAAATAAATTTTTTAGATTATGGGGAGAGAGCGATAATGTATGAAGAAATAAGAATACCTGTAGAAATAAAACTGGTTAAGTCCCCTGACGGAAAAACAAAATTAAAAGCAACGGTTCCTGCAAGTATTATGTTTGATAAAAGTTTTAATGCAGAACTTCTTGAAAAAGAATTAATAACAATTGAGAGGCAATATTTTTATTTAATCACTTGTTTAAAAAGCATTCTAAACTACATCCGTTCAGAAAAAAGAGAAAAAGGTAAAGTTTTATTATATTGGGAGATAGGAAATAAAATTTTAAATTTTATGGAAAGTTGTAATAAACCCTTGTTTATTGATAATATATCAAAATCTCTGATAAGAGATGTTGGTCTTTCAAAACCTTTGATTTCAAGATGTAGAAAATTCAGAATAAAATACCCAAATTTAACTGAGATAGACACTGAGAAAAAATTTACAGATTATGTAAAAATTTTTGAAAAAGGATACTGCTCTAAAAATAGGAGATATAAATGAAACAGATTGAAATTGATGAAGAGGTTTATCAAGCATTACAAAAGATAGCCAAGCCATTTGAAGATACACCAAATACAGTTTTAAGGAGAATTCTTGGTTTAAATATGGTAAGTCCAGAACAAAAAGGTGGAGAAGATATTATAGAGGAAAATGATTATGAAACCCCTGTTAAAGAAATGATGTTGTCTATGGGGATGGAAGAGAAAAGTTTTAAAGGAAAATCAAGAATACCGAGAGGAGAAAAAACTCCGGAATCGGCATTTAGAATACCTATTCTGGACGCACTTATCCAACTTGGTGGTAGGGGAAGAGTAAGGGATATACTAAAAATAGTTGGAGATAAAATGAAAGATATACTTAAACCAGTTGACTATGATCTTTTACCTTCAAAGAATTCTGTAAGATGGCAAAATACTGCACGATGGGAAAGGTTTACAATGGTAAAAGAAGGATTGTTAAGTTCAGATTCTCCTCAGGGAGTATGGGAGATAACGGAAAAAGGAAGAGAATATTTAGAAAGGGTTAAGAATAAATGAAGTAGGATTGTTTATATAGTACCTTCAATTATCTCAATTTCTCCTTCGGTTAAATTATAAAGTTTATAAACCAACTGGTCAATCTCCCTTTCCAGTTCTTTTACTTTTGCCTGTTTTTGTGGATTGGAGAGGTAGTCAGGGGATTGGGTAAGTGAGAGGATTTGGTTTGCTAATGTTTCGTATTGTTTCAATTTCAATCCTCCTCTTACTTCTTTGTCATAATTCATAATGTGTAAAATCTCTTCATGGTTCAGTAAGTATAAATACCTTCCTAATACGAGGTCAAGTAAATCTATCTTGTCTTTAATTAGACTTGTTGAAAATCTTTTACCGTTTGGGTCAAAAACAGACCATAATGCATTTAGAAAATTAGAAGATGTATTTTCCATTAGCGATTTATATTTTGTAATTTGTTCTGAATCTGGTATAGGAAACTCCTCAAAAATGTCAAAATTCATATCTCTTCCATCACCAAAAATTCTAAACCATAAATAAAAAAGTGAGGAGTTCATTAAAACAATTAGAAAATTTTTATACAAATTATCTGCATATAACTCTTTTACTTTGCTACTTTCATAAGGACATTCATCCCATGCATTATACCAATAATTCCCACTTGTTCTTATCCAAATGTGGCTGTTTCCACGATTTATTATATCTTTAATTTTCCTTCTTTGTTTAAGTATTTTTTCAAGAATCACAATATTAATCTTTTCACCCAATTTAGGCAAACGATGAGGGTATGAATAAGATGTTCCAATAGGAAATAAATATTTGTCTGCATTAGATACTTTAATGTTGTATATGTCAGGAGTTTCTCTAAACATTCTACTTGTAAAAATTCCTTCCTTCTCTTTGCTGTTTTTATTAAATGCTTTTAAGATAGAAACAGATTGGCTCATGCTTTCAAAAGTCCTGCATCTGTCCCTATCAAAAGAAAGTATTACAACTTTTTCAAACCCATCTTTAAGTAATTGGCGTGTTTCAGAGAAATCTTTATTAAAAGTTATTGCAAAGGTGATAATAAATGTAATGTTTCCATTATTCCTTAAAATCTTACTACTTTTTTCCACAAATGGACTTGCTATGTCTGAAGTGGTTGAATATTTATATAATTGATTTACAAATTCCTTTTGTTTGCGGCTCATTATGTTACCATACGGAGGGTTTGCAATTACAATATCAAAACCACCTTTTTGGTGAAAAACCTCTGAAAAATAGACCTCAAAATCAAATTCTTTGTGTCCTTTTGTTATTTCAGAAATCAGTTCATCAATTTGTTTTCTTAATTGTCGTTTTTCAATAGGATTTGTTTCATTAAAGTATTGAGATTTTAATTCTTCAAGTTTCTTAAATGCTTCTTGATTGAATAAATTTTCTTCCACCCCTAAGAGTGAATCGCCCTGAACAACTTTGTAATCAAGGTTTGGGAGTGGTTTTATGTTATAAAAATCTTCTTCATCCACAATCATAGAAAGCCAAAATCTTAACCTACATATCTCAACCGCACCGGGGTCAATATCTACTCCGTAAAGGGAGTTTTCTATGCAATGACGTTTTAATTCATAAATGTTGATCTGTTTATCAATATAGATTGAGAGTAATTGCCTTAATTTAACAATCTCATACATCATTCCTATTGGAAAAGCCCCAGAACCAACAGCAGGGTCGCAAACCTTTATATCTGCAAGAAGTTTATCAATCTTTTCTGCATTTTTAATAATGTTTTCCGGCATTTTATGTTCATATCTTGTGTTTTTTTGTTCTCCCTTTTCAATCTTTTCTTTCTTTTCAAGGGCGGTTCTTTCATTCTCTAAAATCAAATCAGAATGTTTTACAAACTCCTCAATCTCTTCTCTTTCAACCTCTCCCTCAAGTTCTGTTTCAATATAACTCATCAAACTTTCCTGACACATATAATGGACAATTTCTCTTGGCGTATAATAGACACCATATTCTTTGTTAAATTTTGTTTCTTCTCCTTTTTTACCAGAATGTAAAACTTTCAAATATTCGTCAAAGTTATCCTGCCTTATCGCATTTAGTTTTTCATAGATTTTCCCGAGCAGTTCCGGGTCAAGGGCAACTTCTTTTTCAAGCGGTTCTTCCTCGTTCACTGTGAAATTGTATCTGTCAAAAATATCAAGGATGCCGTCACCTGTATCTCCTTCTTTTGTTTTATTTGTATTGGAAAAGAGTTCCTTTGATAAAAGAATATCAACATTTACCCAGTCAAAGTTATTCGGTGGGTCAAAGAGTCCACCATTTAAAAATGGAATTTTGCAATTAAACCTACTGTAATAATGGTCATCAGTGCTTCTATCCGTCCTTAATGCCTCATAAAAAAGTGGTTCAAAGATATCGTTATAAAAGTTTTTGTAATCTCCAAATTCTTTATTAAATAACCTTCTCATAAAGTCCTTTGGACCTGTTCCCCAAAGTTTTCCTCTTTCAACTCCAAACCATCCTTTTTTCTGTAGAAAATAAAGGAAGACAATTTGACCAAGGAGTTTTTTGGCAAAGTCAACGGTGTTGATGTTTTTATCCTGGAATTCCCGCTGAACTCCTTTATCATTTTTTACAATTTCATCAAGTTCAAGTTTTGTTCTTATAAATAGGTCTCTATATTTTTCAAAAAACTCTTTTGTTATAACCTCAACATCAAACGCCTTTTCTAAATCTTCAAGGGATGGATATAATTCGTCTTTCTCAAGTATGGGTAAAAATCTACTCTGGGCAGTATGGCTCTTTTCATTCTTACCAACTAAAAAAGACCATCTCTTTGCAGGTGTGAATTCATCTTTTATTTTTGTTTTTCCGGAAGGTGTCTCCTCAAGACGATATTCCAATTTCACGAGGGAAAAACGCCAGTCCTCACTATCAGACGAGACAAATGCAACAAGGGCAGCATCTTTTTCAGTAGTTGTGCCGAGTTTCCCCCTTAAATATTCAGCAATAAAATTCCTTTGAGCTGAACGAGCACGATGTAAAGATACCTCCCTTTTTAATTTTATTACTAAAATATCTATCTTTTTGCCATCTTTATCCACATACCTACCAATTCTTTCCCATGAACTTATAAAATCAAGATATCTTTCAGTAATACCTTGAATCCCACTCCTTAACTTAAGAGATTTCTTTCTGTCATAACTTTTCAATAGGTTAGTTATGAAATTAACAAAGGATTGTTTATTAAAAGGATTCTCAAATGTTTCTCTTATTATATTTTTTGCCTGTTCTCTATCCATTTTCTAATTTGCCCATAAGAAACTCTATTTTTAGATGCGTCGCAAATCCGTCGCAAATGCGTCGCAAGTATGGGATATATATTTGTATTATGAGAGTATATAATATACATTTTTACCTATCCCCTTTCTTCTTAGTAGCCCTTTATTTATCAAATTATTCAATTCTCTATAAGCAGTATCTTTTGATGTCTTCAAAATTTCCATTGCCTTACTTCTGTTTATTTTTCCAGATTTTTTAATATATTCAATAATTTCTTTTTGCCTTTCGGATAATTCTTTTAAGATATCCTCGGTCAATTTTGATTTTCTCAAAGTTATCACCATACTCGTCCCTGTAAATTCAAAATCTGGTTCAGTCAGTCCCCATTCTCTACACAATTAAATAATCTTATTTGTCCCAGTTCCAACCTCTTCTATGTATTTAATCCAGAAAAAAGTCCGTGCAATTAATGGATTGAAAGGTTTTGATTCGTGCTGTTGTTTAAGTTTTTCAACTGTCCAGCCGTCCGGTAGTTTTCCGGGATTCCAGAATTCTATTCTATCATCAAAAATTCTTACCTGTGTTTTGGCAGTAGGGAGATAATCACGATGAACAATTGCGTTAACAAGTGCTTCTCTGATTGCCTTTGGTGGATATTCCCATTTTTCCTGCCTTTTAATCTTTCCCTCTTCAATCCATGAAGTTAAGGCAATGTTATTAAATATAAATTTCTCAGTTTCTATTACCTGGTCAATTAAATTTCCGCCAACATCTTTCATATCAATCATCGGGCCTGTGACATCTGTCCCTTTAAATCTGACGCATTTTACTTCAGCATTATAAAAAAATTTTTGCGGATTTTTACCAAAAAGAAGAATAGCAGAATTTGTTAATTTATCGTTTTTGAGGAGATTAAGTCGCATAAGGGTTGCTTTTGGTGATGAGTTAGCCGGTATTTCCAACCCTCGTTCGCTCTTTGCAAATTTTAAAAAATCCCTCAATTTAAGAACATCTACATCAGAAAACTTTGCATCTTTACAGATAGTTGTGTCAAAACGGAATTCCTCTTTATGCTTTTCAAGGACTTTTCTTTCGTACTCGTCTTTTGACATCCTAACCGTTGACCTTCCAACCCTTTTATATGGTTTTCCGAAGGCAAGGATTAACTGGTCAGATGCTTTTTTCACATCAACCATAATTATGTTTTTTCTATTTAATCTTTCTATTTTAATCTCAGGATAAATTTTGGGGTCAGTATTGCTTATAATTTTATTTGTAAGGTCTTCAATAGTATATTTACCGATTTGCACTCCTGTTATTTTCCCTGAATCAGAAACACCTATATAAATCTTTCCTCCATCTGTATTTGAAAAGGCGCATATAGTTTCAACTATTTCTTTCCATTCACCAGCAGATTTTTTAAATTCAATTTTCCCCGATTCTTTCAAAATTTCTTTACGTTTTTTATCTTTCATTTTCTTGCACCGATAAATAAAGCGATAGTATAACTTCCCTTTTTCCTTCTGTTATTGGAGATGTTTCAGCATAATGGCTTTTAAGAAGGGCAGGGGATATGTCTCTCTGTAAAATTCCGATAACCTTTAATGGGTTATCTATTATTTCTTTTCCGAGGTTAGCTAATTCTTGTAAAACTTTTTGAACCGTTTTTTTAGCAAAAGTTCCTGTTTCAAGACGGTTAATAACTTTTGTAAGGTACTCTTCCTGGTCTTCAGTAAGTTGCATAGTATTTTTTTGAGTGATTTTTAATATCTTTAAGAGTTCTCTTGCCCTATCTGCTCCTCCACGCCTTTGTGGTATAGCAACAGTTTCCTGAGTGGTTGTATTGTAAAATGCAGTTTTATTTTTATCTAAAAGTTTGTAGTAATCATCTATTAGTAATGTAGTTCTTTTTTCATCTTCTGAACTCTCAAGAATTTTTGCTGTGGTAAGAAAGTCAATTTCAATTGGTTCGCTTTTATTTTTATGTGATAAGAAAAACTTCATCAGTTTCCCTTTCCTGAAAAAAGTGACAAGTGATGGTTGCATGACGATTTCCGGAACGATTTCTTTAATGGATTCATCAGGAGTTTTTGATGACCTTGCTTTTTTAGGAAGTCGCTTTATCTTTTCAAAAAGTTCAGGATTTTTGTCCCTTATATCTTCAATAATTCTGAGGTATTTGAGTTCACTTCCCTCTCCTTCCTCTTCGGTTAAAACTTTTTTAGAGATAAGTTTGTCAAATAGTTCATGAGACGCAACAGGTTCTCCTTCTGTAAGTATTGAGGCATCTCCACCGAGTAATGTAAGGAATGCTTCTATCTTTGAACGGGCGATGTTGGTCAGTTCAATCTCTGACTCCGCCTGTTTTGTTGGGAAAAAGTTAAATGTATAGATTTTATCAAAAGAGGTATCCACACGGTTTATTCTACCAATCCTCTGTATTAACCTCGTAGGATTCCATGGAATGTCGTAGTTTATGACAATGTTAGACCTGTGAAGATTTACACCTTCTGAAAGGACCTCTGTTGAAACAAGTATCTTATAATCATCTTTCTTTTTCTTTGCTTTCGCATCAAAATTATCTATTACAGCATCTCTTACCGCTTCCGGACAACTTCCATGAAATAGAAGTGCTATGTTTTCTAATCTATCATTTATATTTTCAGTCAGATATTCTGCGGTTTCTTTGGATTCTGTGAAAATAACAATTTTTTTATCTTTTAAAAGAGGATGTTTGCCTAAATTATCCAGCAAGGTTGTGATTTTAGGGTCTCTCTTTACCTTTTTCCACATTGATTTTATTTGTTTCAGAATATAAAAGTCATTGTCAAGATTTTGTAAAAACTCAGGTCTGAAATCTTTAGCGCTATATTTTTCTGCTTTACCTTCATCAATGAGTTTCTGAATTGCTTCATCAGCACCATCTTCTAATAACTCAAAAATTTTGTTTATATAATCCTTACTTACGTAAACATTGCCGTTTTTATACTCTTTAATAAATTTGTCATAGGAACTTATAAATCGTTCTATAGAATTTCTAAATGCGTGAAAACTGCTTTCAAGTCGTTTCACAAGGAGAACTTTCATAAATCCACCCATATTTTTCTGGGCTTGTGTTTCAAGTTGAGAAATGGGTTTGGTAAGGTAAAGTAGAGGCGTATAACGGGCATAGGTAAACTTTTGAGTTATCAACTCAATTGTATCCATAAATATACGGTCTTCTTCTTCGTTTAACTGATAGTAGAATGGTGCTGGGTCTTCTATCTCAGGAAATTTGATATTGTTTCTCTTCAGGTCATCAGCAAAGTATTTTTCAATTTCACTTCTGGTTCTTCTTACCATTATGTATTTTAAAACCTTATTGCGAATTTGCTGAGCATTCTTTTTTGTTATCTCAAGAAACTTACTATAATCATCTTTACGGCTTACATTTCTTAAATTTGTTACCAGTTGACCAAAGAAATCTTCAAGATTGGGAACACCGGGTATGTTGCTCTTTTTCGTGGGTTGGAATAATCTAATCTGAGATAGTATGTCCTTCGGAGAGTTATTATATGGAGTTGCGGAGACAAGGATAATTCTTTTTCCACGACATATCTCCATAAGTTTTTCATAACTTATTGTGCTCTCATTCCTGAATTTATGGGATTCATCTATAATAATGTTTTTATATTCTCTTTGTTCCATCAATCCTTCTGCGTCATCAAGTTTACCAGTAGATATAAAATTCGCTTGAATATGAAAGTCATCAAAGACATTGGGCCAGGAACCAGGATTTTTTTTATCCAGAAGTGCAGGTGGTGCTATTACAATTGTTCTTCCATCAAGTTGTCCAACAAGCATTGCAGATATATATGTTTTTCCAAGTCCTACAACATCAGAAATAAAGACCCCACCATATTCTTCAAGGATTTTTTTGGCGTTCAGGACCGCTTGCTTTTGATATTCAAACTTTTTAAAGTCCTGGGGTAAATATCTTTCAAAGATTTCATCGGTTCTACTCAATTCGTTTTTGAAGTATTCGTATAAAAATTTAAGATAGAGTTGATAGGGAGTTATATCTGGATTAAGATATGTCTTTTCTTTTATTGTCTGGATATACTTTTCACTAACATCTACTGCTTTTCCCCATAATTTTTCAAATTCTTTCTTTGCGAATTTATAATCTGCAGGGTTTTTAAGTTCTACATTGAATTCAAGGTTATCTTCAAGCCCTGATTGTGTAAAATTGCTTGAGCCGGTAATAATTCTACCTATATCTCTATCTCCTTCCTTGAAAGTCATAATATATAATTTTGTATGAATATTTTGAGTAGGATATGCCCGGATTTCAAGTTTCTTATTTTGTATCCATTTAATAAACTTCTGAATCCCTTCTTCAATATTCTGGCTATCTTCTGAATCTGCCATTTCACTTTCAACTATATCTTCAATCTTTTGCTTTGTTTCTGAATGGGAAAGATAGAATATATGCGGGGATTTCTCTCCTGCGCCTCTTATTAAATCATATGTTTCTTTCGTTGTTCCAATCCCGATTAGAATTCTTATTCTCTCGGTTTTTTCAAGTGCCTTATATATGGTATGAAATCCACTTATGTAGAAATATGCAACCAGACAATCAAAAAATCTGCAATCTTTTATTAATTGATTAAATCTATCTTTGAGTGTTTTTCCCTGTTCGTTTACTATAAATGTAAGGTCCAAAGGAAATTTTTCCTCTATCATAAGTTATTTCCCTTATAATTGCTCAAGGGGGCAATATAAAAATTTATCTACCAGTAAAATTATATAAGATAAAGGTACAGGTATCAAATTATTTTCCTGCCTATTCGGAATAACTTTACAGTTTGAACAGGCCTTTGAAGCCGAGGAATGCTAAACTCATAAGACCGGCAATGATGAAGGCGATGGGGATACCTCTGAAAGATGATGGGATAGGGGATGTATCTATCCGTTCCCTTATGGAAGCAAAAAGGACTATAACAAAGCAGTAGCCGGATGATATACCAAACGCAAATACAAGGTTCTGTATGAAGGAAAACTTATAGTCAATCCCTAAAAATGCAGAGGCAAGTATGGCGCAGTTTGTCGTGATAAGTGGCAGGTATATCCCGAATGCTTTGTAGAGTGCAGGAACTTTCTTTCTGATAAGTATCTCTTCAAACTGGACAAAAGAAGCAATTGTGAGGATAAATGTGGCGGTTCTTAAATATTCTAAATGGAATGGGATAAGCAGGTACTGATATACAGCCCAGCTGATACTGCAAGCCATAACCGTGACGAATACAACCGCAATTCCCATACCTGCTGATGACTTGAGATTGGTGGATATACCTATAAAAGAACAGAGTCCTAAGAACCTTATCAAAAGGATGTTGTTGATAATAAAAGCAGAAAGGAATATAAGCCCGAGGTTCATTTCGTTTAACATTTCTTTCTGCCTCCTATACTGTTTTTAAGTGCGATTAAAAAGCCAATCACAAAGAACGCTCCCGGTGGCATAATCATTATGAGAAATGGTTTGTAGTTTTCTCCAAGGATATTAATACCCAGTAGTGTTCCCTGTCCTGGCAGTTCCCTTAAAAATGCGATTATGATTATTGCCAGTGTGAAGCCGATACCCATACCAAGTCCGTCAAGTGCTGAATTTATGAGATTGTTCTTTGATGCAAATGCTTCTGCCCTGCCCAGTATTATGCAGTTGACCACCATAAGTGGTAGATATACACCTAAATTTCTGTGCAGTTTTGGAAGATATGCAGCCAGTGAATAATCAGCGATTGTGACAAATGTGGCTATTACGACGATAAATACAGGTATTCTTATATGTGAAGGTACAACCTTTCTTATTATGGATACCGTGATGTTTGACCCTGTAAGGACAAAGATGAAAGCAACACCCATTCCTATAGCGTCTTTAAGTGATGATGATACAGCGAGCAGGGGACAGAGTCCGAGCATAAGAAAGAAAATAGGGTTTTCCTTCCATAGACCCGCAGAAAAACTCTTCGGTTCAATCAGTTTTTTCATATCCTGCCTCTTTTGTGGTTGCTCCTGTAACAGTATCGGCTGTCTTTTCTAACTTTATTTTTTCCTGCAGTTTAAGTATCCCTTCTGAGACAGCCCTTGATGATATTGTTGCCCCTGTAATGGCGTCTATCTTTCCTTCTTTGTTGTATTTTTTCAGGTAAAGTTCATTACCTGTCTTACCGGAGAACTGGTCAAGAAATGTCTTTTCTGTTATCTTTGCGCCAAGTCCTGGTGTTTCTGACTGTTCAAGGATTCTGACACCTTTTACCTTACCTTCTGTGTCAAATCCAACCTTTATCACAACAGGACCGCCATAGCCCGCCTGGACTATCTGATACACCCTTCCTATTGGATTTTTATTGCCATCGTAAACAGCCACATATTCTTTCTCTTCAACAAATTCAGCGCCTTCAGGGAATATCTCTTTATAGAGCCGCTGCTCTTCTTGTTTCTTCTGCTCGTCAATCCTCGGCTTTGTTATTTTATATACCTGTGCAAGCAGATAGCCGGAGAGTGCTGTTATTGAGAGTATTACCACCAGTCCTGTTATGATATCTTTTTTCTTCATTTGTTCACCTTTTACCCCTCATCCGTACCCTCTCCCCAGTGGGGCGAGGGGGGGATAAGAAAGGACCCCTCATCCGTACCCTCTCCCCAGTGGGGCGAGGGGGGGATAAGAAAGGACCC
>DAONKS010000004.1:12633-34098 GCA_035406305.1 bacterium
AGGGGGGGATAAGAAAGGACCCCTCATCCGTACCCTCTCCCCAGTGGGGCGAGGGAAATATACTCATATTTTCTTTACATATCCGAACTTTTTAGGCATTGTATATTTATCAATCAATGGAACAAACATATTCATAAATATTATAGAATATGCGACCCCTTCAGGATAACTTCCCTTAAGTCGTATCAGAGAAGTAATTATACCGCAGCCAATACCGAAGATTATTTTACCCTTTGGAGTTATAGGGGATGTAACATAGTCAGTAGCCATGAAGAAAGCACCTAACACCAGCCCGCCGGCAAGTATATGGAATAGTGGGTTCTGGCCCACAACTGCTGTGATGACTGCCACAGTGAGTATGTATGATAAAGGGATGTGCCAGGTTATTATCCTTCTGTATAGAAGGAAAATCGCACCGATGAGTAAAAGAAGGATACTTGTTTCTCCAAGGCATCCTGCCCTGTTACCGATAAACATCTGCCAGAGGGATGGGAGTGTTTCCCCAAGTCCTTCTTTAAGTATTCCCAGTGGGGTGGCTGTTGTTATGGCATCCACCCTGTATGATAGAGGTGCGGTAAACTGTGTCATTTCCAGAGGGTAGGCAACAGTGAGTATTGCACGTGCAGCAAGTGCAGGGTTGAATATGTTAAACCCAATTCCACCGAAGAGTTCCTTTACAAGAAAAATCGCAAGAAAACCACCTATCCCTGCCATCCACAGAGGGAATGAAGGTGGAAGAACAAAAGCAAGAAGAAGTCCTGTAACAACCTCGCTTCCATCAAATGACTTGAGTTTTCTGCGGAATATCAGATTACTTACAACCTCTCCTATATAGCAGGATAGGATACATACAATAATAAGCTTAAGGGCATCTGGACCGAAGAAGTATATACTCCCAAAGGTTGCAGGCAATAGGGCAATAATAACACTCCACATAATACTTTTTGTCGTCTCTCTGCTATGTATATGTGGTGAACATCTTATTTCTGTCATTTTTGCGCCTTTCTTATCTCTGCCTTTGCCCATTTAAATAGGTCTACAAGAGGCCTTTTTGCCGGACAGATATATGTGCAACATCCACATTCAATACAGTCGGCTACATTAAACTCAGCACATCTATCCCATCTTTTGTTTTCTGCATATCGTCCAAGTTCTGCAGGGACAAGGAGCATAGGACACGCCTCTATACACTTCCCGCATCTTATACACGGCTGGATTTCTTCCGGGAGAATCTCTTCGGGAAGAATGAGTATCCCGGAAGTTCCTTTCAGTACAGGGATGTCAAGATTGTTTATCTGGATGCCCATCATAGGTCCGCCGAGTATTACCTTTATTTTTTCTGTTATTTCGATACCGCAGTATTCAATAACTTTTGAAACAGGTGTTCCAATTCTTACTCTGAGGTTTTTAGGACTTCGTACAAGCCCTGTTACTGTTAATACCCTTTCAATGAGGGGCTTCCCTTCACAGACAGCGTCCCTTATGGCAAGCGCTGTCTGGACATTGAAGACAACACAACCGACATCCACAGGCAGTCCACCTGATGGAACTTCTCTGTTCAGAACGGACTTTATAAGGTGTTTTTCGCTTCCCTGCGGATACCTCTCGGGTACAACTTTTATCTCCACCGTCGTATCAGAGACAAACTTAGTTATCGTTTCTCTCAATAAAGGGACAAGGTCTCTTTTATTACTTTCTATTCCAATATATGCCTTCTTCACTTCCAGTGCCCTGCATATAATAAGCAATCCTTCCACCACCCTGTCCGGTTCCTCTCTCATTACCCTGTAGTCAGCGGTGAGGAATGGCTCACACTCACATCCATTAAGAAGCACATACTCAGCTTTTTTACCTTTCGGAATGGTGAGTTTTACAGCAGAAGGGAAGGCAGCGCCTCCCATACCGACTATTCCTGAATCCCTTACGATGGATATAATCTCTTCCGACTTCAGATTTTTCCAGTCCCTATTTACAGGTTCAACAGGAATATCCTTGCCATCGTTTTCTATAACAACAGCAGGGGTAGTTCTTCCACCGGGAAGAGGACAGTTTTCTATACCGATTACGGTTCCTGAAACACTTGAATGTGTGGCACTGCTGATAAATCCTGCATTTTCACCTATAAGTTGCCCTTTAAGGACAGCATCGCCTTTTTTGACAAGTGGTTTTGAGGGGATGCCTGTGTGCTGGGAAAGTGGAATGATGACCTTTTCAGATGCTGGAAAGTTTTCAATTACTTTTCCTTTACTTATTTCCTTGAAATCAACAAGTTTTACGCCACCTTGAAACATCTTATGCTCCGAATTTGTCAAGTTTCAGGCTATGGGCAAGTAAAAGGTACATAATCTCTTTAGAGTATATCCTGCCTAATATACCTTTTGCACACTCCCTTTCTGTTAATCTTTTTGCATCGTCCGGTATTGCATAGGGTGAGTTTATTAAAATCGGTAAGGTATGCCAGGAGTGCGATTTTAATAGGGCAGGTGTTGAATGGTCCCCTGTAATTGCTATGGCTCCGAACTTAATATTTTTTATTGAACTTAAATACCTGTCTGCCTCTTCAATAATTTTAACTTTTGCATCAAAGTTTCCGTCCTCTCCATAACTGTCTGTCTTTTTTATATGAATGAAGAAAAAGTCATACTGATTGTAGATTTCCTGCAGTGCGTTTATTTCACTTTCAATGGTTTCCAGTCCATCTATCACATCCATCCCCACAACTTTTGATACGCCTTTATACATAGGATAGGTTGCAATACAGACAGCATTGAGTTTATATTTATCAGCAAACCCCTTTATATCAGGCAGTTTTGATATGCCTCTGAATAGGAGTGCTTTTGCAGGTGTGGCAATACCACTGAGAATTTCTATAACTTTTTCTTCAAACTCTCTAAGTACTTCTGCTGTCTTTTCTGATGCCCTGTCAAGTGCTTTGATGGGTTTCAGTGGTTGACCTTCTTTCTGCGGGTCATTTTCAGAAACAGAAGGTACAAGGCCACTTCCTTTAAGAACAATGGCACACCTGTGTTCTTTCACAGTATATATGGATACCTTTACACCTTTTATCTCTTTTATCTTTTCTGATATGATTGAAACAATTTTTTTGTTCTCTTCTGTAGCAATCCTGCCAGCGCGTCTGTCAGTAACTATCCTTTCAGGGTTTATAGTGGCGAAGTTTCCTCTTATTGCTACATCATCTTTTTCAACGGGCGCTCCGATACCCAGACATTCAAGGACGCCCCTTCCTATCTGTGTGTCTATAGGGTCATAGCCGAAAAGTGCAATGTGTCCAGGACCACTGCCGGGTGTTATTCCGTTAAGAACAGGGATGGTAAGCCCGCAGGAACTTTTAGAAGCCAGTTCGTCTAAAAAGGGTGTCTTTGCTGTTTCAAGTTCCGTCTTTCCAGTTTCAGGATGAGGTAGACCTCCAACTCCATCCATAACAACAAGAAGTATCTTGCTATCTGTCTTTTTTATTATTCCTGGAAGAATTTTGTCATAATTCATATTCTTTTCTCCCTTTGAAAAAAATTCCTGATTAGTTTATAATTTATCATTCATAAAGTCAATACTTCAGTTTTAACTTTTGACTTATTACTTTTGACTTTTTAGTTTTGCCTTATTAGTTTTAACTTTTGACTTTTAACTTTTGACTTTTTAGTTATTACTTATTACTTTTGACTTTTAACTTATAATGCTATACATTGTTGCGACCCCAATCGGAAATTTAGATGATATCACATTCAGGGCTATAGATGTCTTGAAGAATGTTGATATTATACTCTGTGAAGACACGAGGGAAGCATTAAAGTTATTGAATCATCTCGGGATAAAAAAAACGCTCGTGAGTTATTACAGAGATAACGAGAAGCCCCGTCTGAAAAGGGCAATTGAACTTTTGTTAGAAGGAAAGGATATTGCACTTATATGTGACAGAGGAACACCTGGTGTTTCAGACCCTGCATACCTTCTTGTAAGGGAGGCATATAAAAATAATATCCCTGTAAGTCCAGTTCCAGGAGCATCTGCTCTTACAGCGGCTATGTCTGTTTGTGGGCTCCCAACTGACAGGATAATTTTTTATGGTTTCCTTCCGAGGAAGAAAGGGAAAAAAAGAAGGATAATGGAAGAACTGAAGGAGAGAGAAGAAACAATAATTTTTTACGAGTCAGTCCACAGAATAAAAGAGACACTTGAATTTATGAAGGAAGTTTTTTCTGACAGAGAGGTGACCCTGTGCAGGGAATTGACAAAAAAGTTTGAAGAAATAAGAACAGGAACTGTCTCTGAAATTGCTGATTATTACAAGGACAGGGAAATGAAGGGAGAGTTCGTAATAATAATAAGGGGGAAAAACTAAAATGATTATGAAATTTTTCAGAAAAAAGCGGAATATGAAGATTATTCTCTGGGCAATTGCTATACTGATTATCCCCGGTTTTTTAATCTGGGGAGTTGGTATAGGAGGTAGTGGAAAGTCGCAGTATTATGCTGCAACTGTAAATAAACAACCCATTACCCTGCGGGAGTATTATAAACAACTCGGTGAAGTGGAGGAACAGTACAGAAAGATATTTGGAGATAAGGCATCGGAACTTCTTAAAGGGCTCAATATTGAACAGGGTGTTTTAGAAAGTATGATAAGAGAGAAAATTTTACTTCAGGAAGCAAGACGCAGGAGAATACGGGTATTGAATAATGAGATAGTGGAGGTGGTAAAGTCAGACCCTGCTTTTTTTGATGAAAAGGGAAAGTTTGACGAGAAAAAGTTTAAGGCGGTCATCTCTTCTTATCCTCCTGAAGAATTACGGAAGATAGAAGATGAATTAAGGGAAAAGATAACAATAGAAAAACTTAAAGAGATGGTTGTTGCTGAAGGTAATATCTCTGTTTCTGATGAAGAGGTGGAGAAGTATATAAAAGAAAATCAGATAAAGGATGCGGATAGGGAGGCAATAAAGAAAAGATTATTATGGCGTAAAAGGGAAGAGTATTTCAACCAGTGGTATGCTGATAGAAGAAAAAATTCCAGGGTATTAGTGTATCTTTCTTTTAAACAACCGGCTGTTTCAGAGGAATGAAATAGATTGGAAATTGATAAATCGTTTAAGTAAAAAATGAATAAAAGGAAAAAATATGGTAGAGATAAGACCTTTTTGTGGCTACAGATACAACCCTGATAAAGTAAAGGACATAAGCGGGGCAATTGCTCCTCCGTGGGATGTTATTGATAGTCATATGGAAAAACATCTTAAAGAGATTTCTCCTGTCAATATCATAAACCTTATATCCAAAAATTGTAAACCAGAGGATGTTAAGCAGAAATTTGATGAATGGATAGAAAATGGAATTCTGATAAGGGATATGAAGGAAGGTTTTTATTTTATGAAGCATCGTTTTATCTGGATGGAAAGAGAATTTATACGAAAGGGTTTTTTTACATTGCTTCGTTTAGAAGATTTCAGTACAGGCAATGTAATTCCTCATGAGAGAATATTTGAAAAGTATTCTACAAACCGCTATCAACTTATCCAGAAATGCCGGGCAAATTTTTCACCGGTGCTTATGCTATATCAGGATAATTCTTTTGCTGTGGAAAAGATTATAGGGAAATCGTCTGTTATCACAGAGGGACACACATTGGATAAAGAAAAGTTTGAATTCGGCAGGATTGCTGAGGGTGATGATATAGAATGTATAAAAGAAACAGTTTCAAAAGGGACCCTTATTATTGCAGATGGACACCACAGGTACAGTGCCGCTCTTCAATACTATAAAGACAATCCTTCACCTGAAAACCGTTTTGTCCTTGTTTTCCTCATTAACATAAATTCACCGGAAGTTCTGATATTACCCACACATAGATATATCCCTTACGATATATCATTTATCAACTGTCTTGATATATTCAGGAGGTATTTTCATATTACAGAAGTGCCCGACTTAAAAACAATGTATGAGATGCAGAACAGTGAAAAAAACAATACTTTTGGAGTATATGAAAACAATAGATTTTATATCATTGAGTTGAAAGATATAAATGACATAAAGCAATATCTCTCTGACAGATTTTCTGACAGATGGATAGCCCTTGATACAGTATTACTCCATGAGTTCATCCTGCCACATATCTTTGATAGCCAGCCACAGGAGGTTATATACCACCAATCCCCTGAATATCTTCTGGAAGAGTATAAAAAGAGAAATAGCGGGGTAATATTCTTTCTCAAGGCAGTCAATAAACAACACTTTCTTGATATATGTTTTAATGGTGAATTGATGCCCCAGAAGACAACATATTTCTACCCAAAGGTCCCATCAGGTCTGGTTATCTATAAATTTGACAGATGAGTTGAAGGATTAATATCTTGAGCGTCTGTCTCTACCGAATCCACCTTTTCTGCCACCAAATCCGCCTCTATCTCTGAATCCGGAATGTCCTGTTCTTTCGCGGGGTGGGTTGGCTTTATTCACAGTGAGTTTCCGTCCGTTCAGTTCCTGTCCGTTTAGTGCTTCAACTGCCTGCTGCAGGACAGTTTCGGATGCTACTTCTACAAAACCAAAACCCTTTGGTCTGCCTGTATACTTATCCGTGATAAGAACAACACTTGTTGTCTCTATCCCCTTTTCAGAAAAGAAGTTTTTAAGTTCATCCTCTGTTGTTTCGTAATTCAGATTGCCCACATACAACTTATGTTTCTGTTCCATTCTCAATATCCTCTCTTTTGGCTTTCCTTTCCGGAAAGCGTCCTTTTTTTATTTTCTACTTCACTGATGATTCTACTACGGGTGATGCCAATACCGGTTTTCTATAAAACCTCCTTTCCTGCTGTGGCAGGGATTTTCAGACAAAGGCGGGGTATCAAGAATTGATATCTCGCTGTCAGAACATAACTATTATACCATAAAAAAATCAAATGTCCAGAAAATTTTTTACAGCAGTAAAAAGTTGGGTTGACTTATCCTGCATATAGAGTAGAATAAAAATGCCGGTAGATTTAAACCACTCGCCGGTAAAGGGGGAAATATGAAAAGATTTATGATGGTAGTAGGGATGATTATTCTGTGTTGTGGGGTTCTTTTTGCACAGGAAGGGTTTTTAAGGGTGACAAGTGTCCCTGATGGAGCCAGTATAGAAGTGGGTGGTAAAAATATAGGGAAAACGCCTCTCCTTACCACACTTAAACCAGGCACCTATACCCTTAAAGCAACTCTTAGCGGTTATGCAATAAACTCACAGGAGATAAAAATAGTTGAAAATGAGGTTACCATAGTCCAGATAACGATGTTGAAAGAAGCCCAGAAAAAAGAGGTTTCTGTAAGTGATATAAAGAAGGTTAGGGGGACTGGTAACCTTACAGTGATAACAGACCTTGAAAATGCAACCATCTATCTTGACGGAGTTAAAATTTCTGAGGTTCCGCCTGTTACAATAAAAGATATACCTGCAGGATTACATGATGTAATACTTGTCAGTGGTGATTATGCTGATTCTGCCCGTGTAATGGTTCAGAAGGGAAAGACATCTGTTCTGAAACACTCATTTGCTGAAGCCAGAGATGGCTGGAAAAAATGGTCACCACGGGTATACAGTGAAAGAGAAGAGCAGGAGAGATTAGCAAAGGAAAAGGCGGCAGAGATGGAGCAGAAAAGGCAGGCATTACCGGCAAAGATAGTCCTTAAACTTACCAATCCCGCTCTTTCTGATGCATCACAGCAGGACACTTCTATTAAACTCTGGGGTGAAAGTGATACGGTAGAACTCTCTTTCCAGTACAGAAAATCCGGTGAGACCCCATGGAATATAAAAACACTCAGTTCAAAAAAGACATCAGAAGATTCTTTTACACTTGAAAAGGGAAGTTATGAAGTTCAGTTTGTGGCGACCCATTATAAAGAGCCAACAGGTGTTTTGAATATCCTTCTCGGCTCTAAAAAGGAAAAGGTAAGGGAATATAAAGAATCAGCCACAAAGTATGAATTCAAGCCGGATACACAGTATACGTTTAATATCCTTTATGATGGGAAGTCAGATTTCTCTTACAAGGTGGAAGAGAAGGCGCTTAATACACCACTTGAATAAAGAGTAGTTATAAATGCTTACTGGACACTGCTTGATAAGAGTCGTAGAGAGAAGAGGGAAGAGCCCCTCACCCATACCCTCTCCCCACGGGGGAGAGGAATAAGGTGAGGGGGCAATAAAAAGGTATAATTAAAACAACGGGGGTTTAGTAAATATCTACGAGTAGTTATATACAGGGAATAGGAAATAAATAGAGAAGGGGGATATATATATGAAAGGGATATTGAAGGAATTTAAGGAGTTTGCAGTAAGAGGAAATATGATAGATATGGCTGTTGGTATCATTATAGGTGGTGCTTTCGGTAAGGTTGTCTCATCTCTTGTGGGAGATGTTCTTATGCCGCCACTTGGCGCTATTCTTGCAGGTGTGGACTTTACAAAACTGGCAATAACCCTGAAACAGGCATCTGGTGATAATCCTGCAGTTCTGCTTTATTATGGAAAATTTATCCAGACAATGATTGACTTTATAATTGTTGCATTTGCGATATTTCTTATGGTAAAGGGAATAAACAGGTTCAGGAGAAAGCAGGAAACAGCGCCTGCTCCACCACCTTCACCATCAAAAGAAGAGACCTTGCTTGCAGAGATTAGAGATATTCTAAAAGAAAGAAAACAGGTATGAAAATAAGAGAGGAGACCTGTATGTATCTGCAAAAGCCATTTACACCTGACTGTGAAGGGCTGAAAAAAAACATCCTGAGGAAGGGGACCCCTGACAGAGTATATAACATAGAATTGTTTCTTGATGTAGAAGTCCAGAAAGCATCCGCAGAGTATTTTGCCCTTAAATACAAAGAATTTTTTGAAGACCCCTATGAATCACCTTCGCCTGACACACTTGATTTAAGGATGAAGGCGAGATTAGAAGTGCACCGATTTTTAGGTTATGACATTATAAGGGCATATCCTTTTAACTTTGAGTGGCAAACTAAATATAAAGAGGCGGAGGATACTACCCTTGACCAAAAAAATAGAGGAAAACGTACCTGGCAGGATGAAGGAGTTGGTCCGATTTCTTCCTGGGCTGACTTTGAAAGGTATCCCTGGCCAGACCCATCAAAGATTGACCTAAGTGAGTTTGACTGGTGCGAGAAGAATCTCCCTGATAATATGGCTTTTTATGCACTTACCGCACATATCCTTGAATATGTTACCTGGCTGATGGGTTATGAAGGACTGTGTTACGCTCTCTATGACCGGCCAGACCTTGTGGATGCTATGTTTAGAAAAGTGGGGGAATTACAGGTTGAATATACAAAACAGATTGTTGATTACAGTAAACTTATGATTGTCTGGGGAAGTGATGATATGGGGTTCAAAAGTGGATGTTTGATAAGCCCGAAAGTTCTTATAGAAAAGGCGCTTCCCTGGCATAAAAGATGTGCGGAGATAGCACACCAGCATAATAAACTTTATCTGCTGCACTCCTGTGGTAACCTGGATGATATTATGGAGCCGCTTATAAACGATGTAAAGATTGATGCCAAACATTCATGGGAAGATACTATAATTCCTGTTACTGAGGCAAAAAAGAGATGGGGAGATAGAATTGGAATACTTGGTGGAATAGATGTAAATTTTCTTATAAATGCAGATGAAAGCCAGATAAGAAGGCGTGTCCGTGAGACCCTTGATGTATGTATGCCCGGTGGAGGATACTGTCTCGGCACAGGAAATTCAGTAGCAAACTATATACCTTTGAAAAACTACCTTATTATGCTGGACGAAGGAAGGAACTACATTTGAAGTGGAAAGGATAACTGTAAAAACAACACGGCGCCAGGAATTTATTGAGATAACTCATCTGGTTGAGGGTATTGTGAAAAAGACAGGTGTGAAAAGTGGTATATGTTGTGTATATGTTCCTCATACAACCTGCGGACTGACAATAAACGAAAATGCAGACCCTTCTGTTAAGGCAGATATCCTTTCAAAACTTGAAAAACTTGTCCCTGAAAATGATAGATACAGCCATTCAGAAGGAAACTCCGATGCACATATAAAGTCAAGTATTTTAGGTCATTCCCTTTCTATTCTGGTTGAAGACGGCTCCTTACAGCTTGGTACCTGGCAGGGTATATTCCTCTGTGAATTTGACGGACCGAGAACACGGGATGTGTGGATAAAAGTAATCTAAATACCTTCCATCTTTTTATTTCTTTGAGCGGGACGCTATTTCTTTATATACTTTTATAGCGAGCTCATTCCCCCGGACACCCTGTTCTATATTTGAGTTTATAAATGTCCCTAGTTGTTCAAAGTTGATATTTTTCTCCACGCCGTATGCCATAGCCCTTGTTGTTTTCTCATATTCCTCTGCGGTCAGTTTCTTCTGCAGGAATTTTTCAGTAACCTCTTCCAGAGTTTCCGGTGGGACGCCTGATTCAGCAGCTGCTTCCGCAGAGTATATCATAGTTTCTGCCTCGGCTGATTTCTCACCCTTATGTTTACGGATTCGTTCCCTGATTTTTTCCATCCGTTCCTTCCATCCTTCAGGTTTTTCTTTATCCTCATCCGTAGAAGGTGTCTCTGCTTTTCCAACCTTCTTTCCCTGTCCCTGTTTCTTTGCGAGTCCTGGCGGCATATTACCACCACGCCAGCCGGTCTTTTTACCTTTACTCCAGCCGGGGGGTATCCCTTTCTTCCAGTCCGCTTTTTCTTCTTCTGTCAGGTCTGAGGGCATTAATATCTCTTCTAAAACTCCCACACTTTCTTTGCCTTCTTCATTTGTCTTCTGCTGACTCACCCGTCTGGACATTGCTGATGATGAACCGGCAAGAAATAAAAGCATTCCCGCTACCACTATAGTTTTTACGTATTTCATAGTTTTTCACCTCCTGTTATATAATATAATGAAGTGTATTGAAAAACAAGGTCTATTAGAAATATATGGAAATAAAAATAGGAGAGGTTATTTTAGAATGCAGGGTAGGGGATATTACCGCACAGAGTGGATTTGATGCAGTGGTTAACGCCGCAAATGCCTATCTTGCACCAGGCGGTGGTGTTGCGGGTGCAATACATAGAAAGGCAGGACCGCAGTTATACTATGAATGTAAAAAACTTGCCCCAATAAAAACAGGTGATGCAGTAATTACGAAAGGATACAACCTGCCCAGCCCTTATGTTATTCATACACTCGGACCTGTCTATTACAGAGAGAAAAACCCTGCTGAAAAACTTGCCCTCTGCTATAAAAACTGCCTGAAATTAGCAGAGGAACACAACCTTTCTTCCATTGCCTTCTGTGCCATATCTACAGGTGCCTTTGGCTATCCACTTAAAGAAGCAGCAGAGATAGCCATAAGAACAGTTATTGAAGAAATACCGCATCTAAAATCGGTGAAGAAAATCAGGTTTGTCCTGTATAATGAAGAGATTTTAAAAATTTTTGTAGATGTTTTAACACAACTTGTTTAACCTTTCCATTTTCTTTTCTCTGAGTTTTTCTTTCAATATCTTCTTTTTAAGTCAAATTTCACCTTTCACTTTTCTTTATAACATTTACATCTCTTCACAAAAAAGATAAAATAATGCAAACAGGCGAGGGTGGCGGAATGGCAGACGCGCTGGACTTAGGATCCAGTCCGCATTAGGCGGATGAGGGTTCAAATCCCTCCCCTCGCATTTTCTTATCACACAAGTACTTACAGAGTTTCTCCAGCGACATTTTCCTCCATTTTTTCAGAAAAGTGTGCCAGAAGTGTGCCACTTTTTTCCGCTAACTTATGAAAATCTTCATCTCGGAAATGGATATAGTTGTAAGTTATCGCAAGGGTTTTTTGTCCCAGGAGGAACCGAAGTAAATCCGGATCAAGACCTGCCTGCCTCAACCTGGTTGCAAAAGTATGCCTGGTTTCGTGAAGAACCCCTTTTATTCCGGCTACCTTTCTTATCCTGTTCCATGCACAACGTATTTTTTCAATAGAAAGTTTTTTGCCTTCATCATCCGTAAATACAGGGTCATCAGGTTTTTTCCCTTCACAATGTTGGATTAATATCCTTTTTGCCTGTGGAAACAGAGTAGGGTACTCTTGGGGAATCATGCTTTTTGCTCGAACAATTTTTATGAAAACCCTGTCCCCTTCAAAAATAACATCTCTGGTAATTAAATTAATGGCTTCCGATCTTCTAAATCCCGTAGTGAGTAAAAAGACAAAAAAGTCAGAAAACCACGTTATATTGAGAAGACGGCAGGCATTCAGAATTTTTTTTATATCTTCATCCGTATAAGCCTTTCTTGGCGGCGATTGATAGGGGAGACGTTCAACAGCACTTACCGGATTTCTATCCACCCACCACCATATTTTCATAGCAACATTGAATACTCTGCTCATGAAGGCTCTTTCTATATTGACAGTCCGCGGAGTAATTTTTTTACCGTTTTTCAACGAGGTTTTGCTTCTTCTCATCATCCAGTTATAAACAATTTCTGGTGTTACAGCGGACAGAGGCATATCAGGAAAATATTTTTTTATATTTTTTGCACAGACCACATCCCTTTCCCATGCCCGCTTTCTTATCTTAGAGTATTCCTCAATGAATCTGTCGATAGCTTCATACAGTGTATGAACGGTGGTGGATAAAGGTGTGTTTGTTTTTTTCATAAATTCTTCTAAAAACTTTTCTGCATCTTGCTTTTTTTCGCATTTTGTTGAAATTCTTCTGATTTTTCCACTTATTTTGATTCTCATGTACCAAAATTTTCGACCCTTTGGTTTATAAATTTTTGCCATAAGGACCTCCTTTCCCCGGAGGTCCTTCTCAGTCCTCAAATTGTCAAAGAGCGACTGCAACCTTTTTTCTATTTTACATCTTTTATTCCCAAAAAAGAAATTTACTTCACTCGAATCTTCATCGTCGTTTTTATCTTTTGAATTGGATTTTTTTCTGTCTCCCTTTTTTCTGAATGATTTCCTATTATTGGTTTTTTGTGTGGTACTGTTCTTGTCCGGATTTTTGCAGGTAACTCTTTTTATATTTCTTTCTTTTGAAAAATTCAAAAACTTTCTTCCTCTTGGAGATGATGTGAAATAGTCTGTTCTGGCCATGTTCTTCTTCAGTTTTTCTTCAATTGTGTCCCTCTCTGAAAGTTCGTTGAAAAAAAGAGAAAGTGGAAGCTTTTTAAACCTTTTCATTTCCGGATAAATTTTTATGATTCTTCTTTTTAATTCTTCCTCAAAACCGATTTCCTCAATTTTTCTGAAGATTTTATCTGGACTATAAGATTTAATCAAAGGTCCAACTTTTGTCATTATCCTTTCATAAAATTCATCCATTTTTTCTTTAACATTTTCAGGCATTTTTACTTTCCCGGCCAGATATCTTTCTAAACTCCTTTCGCTTCTTCCAAATATTTTGCCAAGTTCTCTCCATGTAAAATTAAAATTATCTTTTAAAATTTTGAGTTTTCCTTCCGGTTTAAAATCTTCACCATAGTATTGTTCAATATAAATATTCCTTTCTACTATTTCAGTGATACTTGGTTCTTCTTTTAAACATTTAATAACGAGCTCATTTTCAGCTAATTCCAGACCTTTAAATTTTTCCTTTGCCTTTTGATAGAGTACTTGATACCTTTCAGGATATTTATTTTTTATGATATTTAACATTTCTGTTAAAGGAATATCTACCTTATCCGAAAAATTCATTTGGAAAAGTTCCGCCAGCCGGATTTTTGCAACTTTTTCTCTGATTTTTTCATCTTTCGTTTCCTCTGCTAATAAACCTGCCAAAAGGCGAAAGGGCAAATCTAATATCTCAGAAATATTTTCGAGAACTTCCCAATTTGGCAACCTCCGTCCTTTTTCAATCATACAGAGATAAGATGCACTAATTCCTGCTTTTTCTGCAATCTCATCTATTGTATAGCCGTATTCTACCCTTTTTCTTTTTATTAGGTTTCCAGTCTTCATTTGTCGTTCCTTTTTACATAATTTACTTTATTATACCTTAAATGATTTAAACTGTCAACACTTTATATTGTGAATTTTTGTGTCTACTAAATTTACAAGAGAAACAATAGATTGGAGTTAAAAAGAAGGGATTAAAAGCTCACACATTCTTTGTTTACTGTCTTCTATATATCAATAGTTTTCACATTTGCTGATAAACCCAATGATGATGCTTTGCTCCATATCAAAGAGTATTGAATTGCCCGGAGATTGATGAAACCATAAAGAAGAACATGACAAATAGCCCGGGGTTTAAGAAATGTTCTGGGTGTAAGTTATACGATTTCTGGAGAGATATCCTGACTGAATACGAAAGGGAGAAATTTCGTGGTGGTCATTGGGATAAAGCCCTGAGTTCAATAAAAGATGACAAATTGAAGGATTACCTGATTAAAAGATATGGTTAGTAAGTTGCTATATTTAACAATGAAAAATATTCCTGTCCCACCATAGATGGAGGAAATGGAGGTAAGTTCACTCCAAGGAGAATATTAGAATGACTTAAATTTAAATAAGAAGAACGAAGAACCCTACCATTTTTATTTTTCTGTCTTATATAAAAATGAAATATTACTTTAAAATTTTTTTGAATTTTTTACGTTTTTAAACTCCCTATCCATCAATACTTCCTAAATTTCTTGATAAATCTTTTGTGGGGTATAATAATATAAAGAAATGAAAATAAAATAAGTTTGATATATAAGTAATAACAAAATATTTATAGCGGATGAAAATAGTATAATAGACTAATTTATCCTGTATCACTAAAATTGGAAGAAAAGATATCCAAACTATGTTCTGATTTTAAATAAGTTATATGAAATAGTGGTTTCGAGGTTAATAAGAAGATAAAATGGCGAACGAGATAGAAATAATACAATTTGGGAATTACTTTGATGATATTATAAGAATAAGCATGCCATACCTAAAGAAACAGTTCTCGAACGAAGAAATTCAAGAATTACTTCAATCCTTGAAATCATTTCAAGGGAATACAATACAACAATATGTAGATTATTTTGATAAAATTTATTGTAAATTGGTTAAGAGACAGTACCAAATGAAAACTTCTCTTTACTATGATTCTGAACTATGCAGATTTATTGAAAGTAAAAAGACACAGATAAAAGTTATCTGGGGTGATTGTTCTCAGGTTTTGAAAAGAATGAAATCTGAATCCGTGCATCTCATGGTTACTTCACCTCCATATTACAATGCCAGAGAGTATTCTAAATGGGAAAACTTAAATGACTATTTTTTAGATATGAAAGAAATACTTACAGAATGTTATAGGGTGCTGGATAACCATAGGGTATTTGTATTTAATGTTGGCGATATTTATGATAATGACAGATTGATTACCAAGTCAGTTTGGGGAAAAAGGCGTATTCCACTTGGAGCGTATTTTATCAAACTTTTTGAAGAAGTAGGTTTTACTTTTGTAGATGATTTTATCTGGGATAAAGGAGAAGTTCAAACACAAAGGCATAAACACACAAACAAACCTTATCCATTTTACCAATATCCCGTGAATTGTTATGAACATATATTAATCTTTCATAAACATAGATTAGACAAAACACGTTATCCCTGTCCTATTTGTGGTTGTTTAAAGGTAAACGATAATACTCAATCTGAAATTGGTTTACAAAGTTGGGAATGTGATAATGAAAATTGTTTTGTAAGAAGTAAGTCAAATAGAGGTAAACGGTTCTCTCTTAAAACTAATGTAACGCAGCGCCATCAAACAAAAGAATATATGATTTCCAAAAAGTTAATAGAAAAATGGAGAAGAGATATCGTAAATTTTCCGCCAGTAATAAAAATAAATTCAAAAGGTGAAAATATTTTAGGACATACTGCTCCATTTCCAGAAGATATACCAGAAATGGCTACACTGTTTTATACTTATTCAGGGGAGATTGTGTTAGACCCGTTTGCAGGGAGTTTTACAACAGCAATAGTTGCTGCTAAACATAATAGGATAGGAATAGGAATAGAATTAAATAAAGATTTATTTCATGAGAGTGTTCTAAAAATATTAAAGAGAGTAACTTCTCAATCTAGTCTATTTGATAAGACAATAAAATATGCAGAACTTGATTTATCGAATCTTCCTAAAACGCATCGACAAAAAAGGAGGTAGGAGCGATGGTGAATATTAAAACTGAAGGACTTCCGAATAGAGAATTTTCTTTCTTTTGTGAATTTCAAGTTGCTTTTGAACTTCAAAAGAGAGGATGGCAAGTTTATCAACCTTTAATAGATAGATATATTGATTTAATTGCTTTTAAAAACGGGGATTACATAACTATACAAGTCAAAAGTTCAAGAGTTGAGAATATATCTACCTCGTCAAAAGGGGAGTATGAATCTTACGGTCTTACTATGAAACCAAAAGACTTATTTCATGATGTACGACATTTTTTTGTTTGGATGTTTATAGATAAAGAAAATAAATTTCATTATTTTATACTCAATGTTAAAGATTTTATAGATGTAAGATTTCATCTTCTTCCTGAACATTCTACTACTCATAGGAAGTATCCTTCCTTACTTATGAGAGGAGAATGGAGATGGGGAACTGATAGGTTACATCCTCATCATTATTTCCAAAGTAATAAATGGGAAGTAGAGGGCATTGAATTGAATGGATATAAAAATGGATGGGATAAATTAAATGTAAAAGATAAGAATACTTCTTATAATGTAATTTCTTTTGAGGCAACAGAAATTAAGGAAAAGTGGAGAAATGTAAGTGATGAAGTTCTCAATGAAAGGCAGAAGAATAATGAAGAAGCAATAAGTAAAATAAAAAAATATCCTGAGGTTTATAAAAGCTCTAAAAAACTGCTAAATGAAACTATTGATGAAGAAGAAGGAATTATGGATGCACATTTGATTCGTTTGACCGAAGAAGAAGCAAATCGGATCTTTCAAAAGACAGCAGAAAACTGGGAAGTTTTCTTACCATTAGAAAGCACAGACCATGTTTTGTTATTTAGACCTGTTTGTGCAAAATGTGGAAAATATTGGAATACTTCCCGTAAAGAGTGTTTTTATTGTAAAACTAAATATTTTCGTATAAAAGTTTGTGAGAATGAGAATTGTAATAGACCATATCCAGAGAATGTAAAACCTACCCAAAAATGTGAGAAGTGTGGTGGAAGCCTTATTAAAAAATGTATAAATTGCGGAGAAATTGAAAAAGAAAGGAAAAGGGTGTTTGTTCCTATCACATTTTGTTGGTATTGTGGGACGAGGGAAAATAAATTTGAATTTGAACGAATCTTTATAGGGAGAAAATGAAACTGTTATTCCATATAACACGGTTTTTATGGCTCAATTTATTTGCTAAATTGGCCGGCATCCTTACCTCTTTCCGCTCAAGTGTTCCAACTGTCTTGAAGACAAAGTAATGTTTCTATCCCTTGCATATTTTTCTGCTACTGCCATTAATTTTTTATTTCTGTATTTTGAACAAAGAGAAACTGCTTTTTTTGCAAATTCTATGCTCTTTCCATTGTCCCCTATTTGGTTGTAAACTATCGCCATATTTATGAAAATAGGCGGAAAAAATGGATCTATCAAAGCAGATTCTTGATAAGCAATTAAAGCTTCATTTAGGTTCCCTAATAAAATAGATTTTGTAGCATATTGAATAAGTGGAATTGATGGTCCAGCAAAGGGTATCTTTACTAACCTGCAAATTTTTGATACTTTCTTTCTTATCGCCAACTTGATCCATTCTAAAGAAAGAATGAAGAATAACATTTTTGCATTTTTCCATAATTTTATGTGTTTCGAAGTATTTTTTAAGAACAAGATACATAAAAATAATGCTTCAGATACGCGTCCTACCTTCATATTACATAAAATTAAACGCCAAAAAGAGAGTAGATGGTCAGAGTCTATAAACAAAACTTTTTCATATTCGGCAATCGCGGCAAACAACTGTTGTTTTTCCTCGAAGTAATTTCCCAAATAGTAGTAAGGATAGGGTAAATAAGGATATTTTTTGATATCCTCTTCAAAATATTGCTTAGCGTGTTCCATCTTTCCCATTTTTAAATAAACTAATCCTAAATTAGATCTAAGCAAAGGCATGTCTGGTTTTAAAGATAGGGCTTCTTTTAAAATTCTTACTGCTTCTGGATAGTTTTCCCCTGATTCACTTAAAGCAATTCCAAGTCCTTGTTTTGCTATTACTTGAAGTTCTGACTCATTAGACAATTTCCCCGCTATCATGAATTCATTTTTCGCTTTGTCGAGCAATTTCTTTTGTCCTTCTATAATAGATTTCATAAGGTATAATGCCCCCAAATGTATGTGAGCTTTCACATTATCCGGCTCAATTTTTAAAGCCTCTTCTAATTTACTAACAGTGATTCTATAGGAACCTTTAAGCATAGTAGTTTCTGCTTCTTTAAAAAACGGGTTTTCGTATCTTCCTTTTTTTATACCTTGAATAAGTGCTTGATTTAATATTCTTTGCCTACGAAGTTCAACTTCTATATTGAGATTGTTTTTTATAGAAATGATTATCTCTAGGATAGCAAAGAAGCCAGATAAGAGAGTTCCTACAAATGTTAGTAGAGGTTTTTGTTTGAAAATGCCTACAATCGTGGCGTATAATGAAATAAGTAACAATGTAATTAACAAAAAAAATATTTTTCCACTTTTCATATTTTTGTAAATAGTGGATTCCGTGTCCTTTTTTATTATACTCTAAATTTTTAAAGAGTCTATAGTTCGTATGTAATGCTGCACAGATAACACTTTTTCTCTGTTTTTTAGTGGCATTCCTCAAAAATAATCTCGTTGAAAAGGAATTGTTTCTTCAGAAAGTATCTGTTAGAAGATGTGTAATAATTTATTCTATTTATCAAGAGCAAAAAGTAAATAGGCTTGATAGGATAGCTCTCTCCCCATCTCATTTATCTTTTTTAGAAAGTCCCTGAAAGTGGATTGTATAGATTTTTAATGAGGCAATGCCATCGTATAGAAGATTAATGAGGCATATTTGATAAAAAAACAGCCTTTAAATTTTTATATAAAATTTGAAATTTAAAAACATAAATATCATTTTTTAAGTTTACATTCTATTTTTCGCAATGGGAATTCATTCGGTTCAATTGTATGTAAAATTTTATTAATGTTTTGTCTTAACTCAATTGCTAATTCCATAATATCAAGTAATTCTCCATTGGAAAAGTTATGGTCAGGAAATATAATTTTAAGTAAGCCACTGGCTATTTTTTTAATTCCTTTTTCATCTCTTATTGTAATTTTTTTTCCAATAAGTTCTATTCTTTCATCTATAATTTCCAAAAAATTTTTATCTCTCATTTGATGGAAGAATTCACATAATACATCAGAGGCTAAACCATATCCGATGTTAAGATGTTTTTCAGCTTGTTCAATCTTTGGTAGTTCCCAACCAGGTATTAGAGCGTGTATTCTATCTAAAAATGCAGTGTCTGAAAAGATCGAGATACTTGCATTAAACATTATTTCATCCATACTATTTATGTTATCTATAAATACAAGCCCACATTCACTGTGGGCTCTTTTCAAAGCCAATCTTTCAAAATATCCATCAACCATATAATCTTTCAATTTACTTATCATTTCTTCTGGAAATTCTATTTTAGAAAGCTCGTCAAAAACAATACAATCTCTCCTTATTATTTCTCCAGGGATTTTATGAGTGCCATGATAAAATATTTGAGCTGGACTAATTTTTCCACCAGCAAAAATTCTTGTATATAAAGAAGCGTTTCTATAAATATATGTTTTTCCAGTTGCTTTAGGTCCAACTTCTATTAAATTAACATTGTTTTCTACGAATGGTACTAATCTAACCAAGAATAGAAGTTTTTGCCTTTGAGAATAATTTTGGGGTTCTAAACCGATAGATTTGATTATGATATTTTTCCATTCTTCTGTATTAAACATTTTCCGGTTTGAAATTATTATCTCTAGAAATATAGAAGAAATCTGATAAGGTTTAAATTCTGTAAGAGTAATAAAAGGACAAGGTGTTATTTTTTCTTCTTCTAAAAATTTTACTATGCAAATAGTAAAAAAATTTTCAACTTCGTCATTAATATAACTCAGTTCGACTTTTTGCTTGGATTTAAACTCGAAATTTTTCCATTTTTTTTCTATAAGTGAAAAATAATAAATTTGAAAGATCATTCTGCTTTCGTCTTTTTTATAAATAAGGTAAGGTTTAAATATATAATTTGCTAACATTTCATAGGCTAGTGAAACCAATATCTTATCGTTTAAATTCTCTTGGTTGATTGATGGTTCTTCCAAATATATCCTAAATTTGCTTAAAATATCTCTCAGATTTGAAACAAAAACAGGGTTTTTAGTGTCGATTACTTCTACTTTAAAACCACATTCTTCTAGTTTAGAAAAGAAAAGTTCTTTAAACAGAGAAGATATATTTGTGAACATATCTTGATTAAAAATGTCAGGAAAATCTATGAGGGAAATATTAGTAACTAAAACTTTTCTCGACATTTCCAATGTTCCTTTACCCCAGATGCCACCTCTTAATAAATCTAGATTTTCGTTCATAATACTTTCTTTAATCCACGCATTATCTATCATCAAAGATGGAATTTTTAATCCCGGTACTATATCACTAGCTATTGATGTTCCTTCTTTTGTGGATTTTACAATACGCATTTCTATGTAAAATTCATCTATTATTTCCTTCTTCCCTTCTTTTTTGAGTTCAAAGAGGACTTTATTCCTTTCTTCTGGAGTAACATAGTATCTTTTCAAGAATTTATATAGCATATCTTCTTCTAATTTATCATCTTTAGTAAACATCATTACAAAGTACTCTGAAATAAAACGTGGTAATCTTTTAATGTGTGTTCTAATTGCATATTTTTTATTTACAACCAAGTTTGTGAAAATTTTTTTCAATTTGTTATCTAAATTAGCCATTTATACACTCCATTAAAAATCCCATCTTCTTATTTTCCCTTTTTTTATAAATTCTTCCTTAACCTCTTTTTCTAGCTTCTCAAAAAGATATTTTTTTGCTTCTTCTATGGTAAATTGGGATATTTTTTGTAGTTCATTAAGTAAATACTCTTCTTGCTCTTTTAAACTACTTTCCTTTTTCTTTAAAAATATTTCTTTTTCTTGTATATTTTTTAATTTTATGTTTATCCTGTTTTCATTTTGTATTCTTATTTCATTAGCTTCTTCCTCAGCTTTTTTGATTAGGTTATTAGCCTGTAGTTCAGCCTGTTTCAATTTTCTTTCTATCTCTTCTTCTAAATTTTTTATTTCTGATAGTTTCTGTTCTCGTTCTTTCTCTATCTCAGTTTTAGCTTGTAGTTTTATTTCATTAGCTTCTTCCTCAGCTTTTTTGATTAGGTTATTAGCCTGTAGTTC
>DAONKS010000004.1:34198-35757 GCA_035406305.1 bacterium
CTATCTCTTCTTCTAAATTTTTTATTTCTGATAGTTTCTGTTCTCGTTCTTTCTCCGCCTCTTTTATAATATTATTCTTTATCTTTTCTGCTGTGTCGATTATTTCTTTTTTTCTCAATTCTGCAAGTTCTTCTGCCCGTTTTTCAGAAATCTTTATTAATCTTTGACATTCTTTTTCAACTTCTATAAGTTTCATAGTTGTATTACTTATAGGAGGTAAATCAAAACCTTTTTTAAAAAATCTTTTAAATAAATTTGGCATATCTAATCTCCGCCCGTACTTATAAAGAGTTTATAGTGTATTAGTATAATTGTCAATAATTTGGTTGTTTAAAACAGAATATTTTAGTTGCATTAGCCAGTTATATGAAGTGTATTGAGATAGAAATATTTTTAATTTAGTTTTAACTTATTTTATGGAGATAAAGAGTTTCTTAGAGCCCTTTAAAAACAATGGTTTTGAATAGAATATACTTTTTAAATATAGTATCTTTGATAGTGTTAATTATAGTATCAATTATAGTATCAAATATAGTAAAAAGACAGGGAAATGAAGTATATAATTTACTATTATCTCATAGTATATTATTCTAACGATAAAAGAAAAGGCAAAAAATAGAAAATATTTATTTTTTTTCTTTTATCGCTTCAATACCTTTTATCAGGTAGAATATTCCGGAAGCAATTAGTATCAGTTTTTCCACTGGTTTTCTTTTGCTGTTCAAAAGTCCTTCCCGTATTCCTGCTAAACCCCCCATTAAGAACAGAATGTTTTTGACTTCATTCAGGTTACTTGGCTGGATATATTCTGATGTAATGGGTGGTTTTACTTCAGGAATTGTACTTTCTGTCTTTTGTAATGAATTTATTGGAGTAATCTGTGGGTGTATCGGTGACTGGTTCTGAGTATTTATATTAGATGTCTGCTCTGGAACGTTCTTTTTCTTTGACTTACCCCTGTGAACTTCATTGTGACAGTTGGCGCAGAGTGTAATTGTGTAGTCAGGCCTGTTTTTCCTATCCGGGTGATGTTCATGCAGGACATCTGGATTTGTCTCGCCACACATAACACAGTATCTTCCGGTAAATCCTTTTAAGATACGTGCTATCGTATTCGGACTTGCACTGGTGGTTCTTCTTATTTCTTCATAACTTTTGCCTTCCTTTTTCATTTCTATTATTTTTAATCTCAGTTTTTTCATTTCTTTTGCGGTTCTTCTCATTTTTTACCTCCTTCTGTCGTTTTAAATATTGTTTAAAGTTCTGTATTTTTAATATTTTCCAGAAAATCCTTTTTCAGAATTTCTAAGTTTGATGTCGCAAAAAAGTGTGTCACAAGTGTGCTGTTTTTTTTAAATTTGTCGCATAGGGGAGGGTCTCTCTGAAAATTCTTAAAATAAGTAAATCTATTGTGCCACAACGGTTTTGAAGTTTCAGGGATTGAGAAGGACCTCCGGATAAAATTTATTTTTTCGAACTTAGGATCCAGTGGGATTTCCCGTGAGGGTTCAACTCCCTCCCCTCGCACAGCAATCTTCATAGAAGGGGAGTTGAAGAGA
>DAONKS010000005.1:0-20098 GCA_035406305.1 bacterium
AATACCGCTGGACAGGGAAATACAGTAGGAGGAAGATGGGAGGAGTTTGAGTATATATTTGAAAGGTATGGTAAAAAGATAGGTTTATGCCTTGATACTGCACATAGTTTTCAGGCAGGATATGATATAAGAGAAAAAGATATACTTTATGAAATGATTGATATAATTAAGAAGGTATCTTATCCAGGAAGTATATTCATTATTCATTCAAATGATTCTCCTTCACCTCGTGGTTCACATCTTGACAGGCATCAGCATATTGGAAAGGGATATCTCGGCGAGGAAACATTTGAACTCCTGATAAGGGATGAATATCTGGGGACACTGCCGTTTATTATTGAGACGCCAAAGGAAGATATAGAGATGGATAGAAGAAACCTTGATATTTTAAGAGAGATAGGAAAGAGATACAAAAGGATTTAGGTTATTTTAAAAGAAATGCATACTTGAAGATGAAAAGGATTGCTATGGTTATCAATACCCACTTAAGTTCTCTGTGCTTCCCTGAACATATCTTCAAAAAGACATAGGAGATAAAGCCAAGCGCCATTCCATCGCCTATGTTATATGTAAGCGGGATTCCTAAAAGTGTAAGAAATGCGGGGATACTTTCTGTGTGGTCTTCCCACTTTATCTTTCTAACGGTTGTCATTATTAAACTGCCTATTATGATAAGTGCGGGTGCTGTAACTGGATAGAGTGTTATTCCGCCTTCGCCTGGAATTCCTGTGCCTATCATTCTTACAAAGGGATAGAAGAATAGTGCAAAGAGGAAGCAGATGGCTGTTATTACAGAGGCAAAACCAGTTTTCGCTCCCGATGATACACCTGCGGCACTTTCTATATAACTTGTAACTGTGGATGTTCCAAGCATCGCACCCACAACAGTTCCAACTGCATCAGAAAAGAGGACTCTGTTTGCCCGGGGAAGTTTTCCATCTTTCATAAATCCACCTGCCTGCCCTATACCAATAACGGTTCCCACAGTATCAAAGACATCCATAAAGAGGAAGACGAAGATGACAGTGAAAATTCCGTATTTGATTGCTCCGACTATGTCAAGTTGCATAAATGTGGGGGTTATGGATGGTATCTTCCCTGCAATGCCCTGATATTCAACTATTCCAAGAGAGATGCCGATAAGACCTGTAATTATCATACCGAGAAGGATACTCCCTTTTATTTTTCTGGAAACCAGTATGCCTGTTATAAGAAGTCCTACTATTGAAAGGAGAACCTCTTTTTTGTGGAAGTTGCCCAGGATAAGGACAAGTCCGCCTTTTTCAATAATACCTGCCTGTAAAAGGCCTATGAAAGCAATGAAGAGCCCTATTCCTGCTGCTATTCCACACTGAAGTGATTCAGGGATTGCTTCTATAAGTTTTTCACGCACGCGCCAGAGAGAAAGTATGATGAAGATAACACCTGATATAAAAACAGCGCCTAATGCTGATTGCCAGGCAATGCCCATACCGAGGATAACTGTGAAGGCAAAATAAAAGTTCTGCCCCATACCAGGGGCAAGTGCTATAGGATAACCGGCATAAAGGCCCATAAGTATTGTTGCTATTGCTGAAGAAAGACAGGTCGCTACCATTACAGCACCGAAGTCCATACCTGCCTGAGAAAGGACTGATGGCTGAACAACTATGATATAAGCCATTGCCATAAAGGTAGTGAGTCCTGCTATTGTCTCTGTTTTTATGTCTGTTCCGTGCTCGTTAAATCTAAAGAATCTTGATAACATTATGTCCTCCCGTTTTCTGATTTTATAATTTTTTGGTAAAAGAAACAATAGGAAGCAGGAAGAGTTTTACATTAACTTGACAGGGAATAAAACTAAACATTACAATATACAAAAAGGAGGCAAAAAAATGGTAAGAAAAATGACTTTTTTCGGTTTTATAATCATCCTGTTTCTTTCCCCGCTATATTCCGCAGTTCCAAGATTTGAATATAAGGTACAGGGAGAAGATGTATTTTTTATGACTGAGGGTAATATATTTCTTGTCCAGCCAGTAAGTATTGTCAGCGGTGGAAGTATGCTTTATTTTGCAGCTCAGGATAGCACTTTAAAAAGAGACCTCACAGTCAGTAAGACAAAAGAAATCAAAGTGCTTGTTGACCAGGCGGACAGAAAAGTTGTAAAGGCAACATATTTTCTTTCCGATGAGAAAAACAATATCTACAAGGACTATGAACTGGTATTATTTCTTGAGATATAGCAGGGATTTCCCTTCCTTGCTATATATTCTAAGTTTGTATATACAGGAAGCGGTACAAGTGAATGTGCCATTAACTGGGCTCTTGATTCCCAGCAGGATGTATTTAAATACTATACAATTCCTGTTAAGGGTGAGATAAAAACATTTAAACTTGTTAAAACAAAGAAAACGAAGATAGGGCATGCGAACTGGATATTTGCTAATACAGGGGATGGAACAGGGGGAGGACTTATTGCCCCTTCTGCTATTCTTGGTAGAGGTGAGGATTTTATCTTTCTTAACAGTGTGCCACCGAAGAAACAATTGAAGAAGGGAGAATCCATTGACTTATTTATGATATTTCTTCCTATCAATAAAAATTACAAAATACTTCCTGAGATATTTGAAAAAATAAAAAATAAGAAATGGGAGTACCAGTAGACAGGGAGGGATTATGACTTTACTGAATGAGGAAGAAAAGAAAAAAATTGAAGAGGAAGAGGAGATAAGAACAAAGATACGGCTCAGGTTTGAACAGAAATCATCCGGCATTGCAGGGGTTCTTTCAAGCGTATGCCCTGGGCTCGGGCAAATATACAATGGACAGGTTGGGAAGGCATCGTTATTTATGAGTATGGTTCTCATAGGGATTATATTATTAAGTGCCGGAATCTATTTTCAGATTAAAGGCATGCCGACAAAAGGAAAACCAGTAGCAGTTATAGAACAGTCAGAACCGGTTGAAATGACGGAAGAAGGAGTGGTTGTTGAAGAAGCAACAGAAGAAGCAACGGAAAAAGCAACGGAGGATGCCGCTTCTTCCAAGCAACCAAAAGAGAAAAAACCTGCAACACCGATAGTCCTTATTATCATTGGTGCTACTGGACTTCTTGTCGGGTGGAACTGCTCTGTGAAGGATGCAATAAGGTCTGCAAAGAAAATAAATATATCCTACTGAGAGGTTTCTTTCATCCTGTAGATAATGCTGCCTATTTCAGAAGCCATATCCACATTTGCGACATTAATTTCTTCGGGAAGAATTAATACAACAGGCGCAAAGTTGAGTATGCTTTTTATGCCTGCCTCTACAAGGATATTAGCGGTATCCTGTGCTGAATTAGCGGGAACACAGAGAAGAGCAATCTTTACATTATTTTTAATAATGAATTTTTTCATATTTTTTATATCATAGATACCTATCCCTTTAATTGATTGCCCTATCTTTTCAGGGTCATTATCAAAAGCACCTATAATCTCAACGTTAATTTCTAAAAATCCGGGATACTGCACAAGTGCTGTTCCCAGTCGTCCAGCCCCTACCACTATCGCCTTAACTTTTCTGTCCAGTCCAAGCAGTTCTTTAAGTGTTTCAATAAGTTTGTCCACATTATAACCAACACCTCTTTTACCGAATTCACCGAAAAAGGAAAGGTCTTTTCTGAATTGTTCAGGAGGTATATTGAGCAGGGATGTTATTTCTTTAGATGATATTATTGTCCTGCCTTTTTGTTTCTCCCTTTCCAGATAACGGAGATATGCTATTGTCCTTTTTATTGTTTCCGTTGGGATATTATGTTTTTTTGACATAAGTCAAAAGTAATAAGTAATAAGTCAAAAGTAAAAAGTTAAAAGTCAAAAGTAAAAAGTAATAAGTCAAAAGTCAAAAGTAATAAGTCAAAAGTAAAAAGTCAAAAGTCAAAAGTAATAAGTTAAAACTGCGGATTTCCATTTACGCTTATCCTGTCCACCTTAGTTCTTGTTGAAATGAGCAGGTTCTGGAAGAAGTATCGCTGAGAAATTTTTGCTTTATGCCTTTCTGTCAACGAGGTTGACTCAGTGTTTATTCTGTTTGACTTTTTTGGTTAACCCCCTATAATAATTATACAGATTTATAAGGCATTTTCAATTATAAGGAGAATAAATATATGGAAAAGTATAAAGTGCCTGTTGAGAAATTGAAGAAGGAGTGTAATTTAGAAGATTTAAAGTTTACCACAACAGAAGAGATAAAACCTCTTGAAGGATTAATAGGTCAGGAAAGAGCAAAAAAGGCACTTGAGTTTGGTTTGAAGATAAGGAGTGATGGGTACAACATATTTGTTGCAGGGATTTCGGGAACAGGCAAGACCACCTCTGTTGAACAGGCGGTAAGAAAAACAGCCAAAGGGCAGAATGTCCCGGATGACTGGTGTTATGTGTATAATTTTTCAAATCCTGATAACCCTGTGGCTTTAAGATTACCTGCTGGTATGGCAGTTTCTTTCAGAAAAGATATGGAAGAACTTGTAAAGGAACTGCAGGTAGAACTTCCAAAAGAACTTGAAAGTCAGCTATATGAAGAGCATAAGAATCAGATAATAAAAGAATTCCAGAATAAAAAGAACGAACTTCTGGAAGAATTTGAAAATTCTGCAAAAGCAGCAAACTTTCAGATTAAAAAGACACCCACCGGTATAGTGATGGTTCCTGCTATTGAAGGCAAACCACTTGAGGAAGAGGATATTGAGAAGTTAACAGAATCCGCGAAAGATGAAATAAAGAAGAAACAGGAGATGTTATACGAACACTTTAACCAGATCTCCCGGGAAATCAGAAAACTGGAAAAGGATGCACAGAAGAAACTGGCTAACCTTGAAACGGAGACAGCAAAAGCCACTATAAGTCCGAGAATAGAGGAACTAAAAGAAAAGTACAAAAATTTTCCTGAGATTTCAAAATATCTTGGTGATGTAGAAAAGGATATGATAGAAAATGCAGATAGTTTCAAAGAAAAGAGGGAGATAGAGATACTGCCGGGAATAAAACTTCCTGAAAAACCATCTGCTCTTTATAAATATGAAGTAAATGTTTTGATAGATAACTCCTGTCTTCAAGGTGCACCTGTGGTTAAAGAGACAAATCCAACATCCTATAATCTCAGCGGAAGGATAGAATACCGCCCGCAGTATGGAGCAATGGTGACGGATTTTACTATGATAAAGCCAGGCTCCCTTCATAAAGCCAATGGTGGCTATTTAATAATTCAGGTACTGGACGTGCTTAAAAATTATTTTTCATGGGAAACACTGAAAAGGGCTATAAAGAATAAGGAGATTATGATAGAGGACCTTAATGAACAATACCGTCTTATCAATACACCCACATTGAGGCCACAGCCCATACCTCTTGATATTAAAGTTATCCTCATAGGTAATCCTCTTTTTTATTACCTCCTTTTCACTTATGATGAGGACTTTAAAAAACTATTTAAGGTTAAGGCGGACTTCAGCACCATTATGGACAGAGATAAGGAAGGGGTTGAAAACTACTTTGCTTTTATAAGCAAAATCTGTAAGGAAGAAAATCTACTCCCTTTTGATAAAGAATCTGCTGCAGAGATAATTGAATACGGAGCCAGAATTGCCGAAGACCAGAATAAACTGACAACAAGATTCAGTGAGATAGCCGACATTATAAGAGAAGCAAACTTCTGGGCTATATCAGAAAATTCTTCTATTGTAAAAGCGGAGAATGTAAAAAAGGCATTGGAAGAAAAGGTCTTCAGGGCAAACCTTATAGAAAAACGTATAGAGGAACTTATTAAAGAAGGCACTATTATGGTGGATACTGAAGGTGAAGTGCCAGGACAGATAAACGGGCTTTCTGTATTAACTCTCGGGGATTACTCATTTGGGAAGCCATCAAAAATAACAGCAAGGGTTTATACAGGAAGAGGTGGAATGATAAATATAGACAGGGAAGTAAAACTTTCAGGGACCATACATAATAAAGGATTTTTAATTCTTACTGGCTATATGGGAGAAAAATATGGTGTGGATAAGCCACTTATCTTCAGTGCTACCCTGTGTTTTGAACAACTCTATGAGGAAATTGAAGGAGATAGTGCTTCTTCTGCCGAACTTTATGCATTGATTTCTGCATTATCAGGGCTTCCTATAAAGCAGGGTATAGCGGTAACAGGGTCAGTAAACCAGAAAGGGGAGGTTCAGCCCATAGGAGGTGTTAATGAAAAAATAGAAGGGTTCTATCATACCTGTAAGATAAAAGGGCTGACAGGTAATCAGGGTGTTATTATTCCCCTTTCAAACGTAAGGCATCTTATGCTGAAGGATGAGGTTATAGATGCAGTGAAAAAGGGGAAATTTCATATATGGGCTGTGAACACTATAGATGAAGGAATAGAAATTCTTACAGGAATTCCTGCAGGGGAAAAAGACAAAAAAGGAAATTATCCAGAAGGCACTGTTAACTATCTGGTTTCTAAACGGCTGGAAGAACTCACCAGAAATTATCTAAAACATCAGAAAATACAGCCATATAAGAGAAAAAAGAGGTAGCGAAAACTCCTTTTACCTTTATATTTACGTGTTTCAGTAAATATTCACGGAACTTCTACTATAATGAGAAATAAAAATTTCAGGAAATGGGATTTTGACATTTTTTTTGAGTATCTGAAGCCATATAAAAAAGCGGTTATTCTTGCCCCTCTCTTTATGATTTTTGAAGTGGCAATGGACCTACTGCAACCTAAACTTCTTGCTCATATTGTTGATGAAGGGATAATAAAGGGAAATTTAAAATTTATAATACATACCGGATTTTCAATGCTTGGAATTGCAATTGCTGGTTTGGTCGGTGGCATTGGATGTACAATATTTTCAAGTATCGCAAGTCAGAATTTCGGACATGATTTAAGAAAAGCCATTTTTAAAAAAATTCAGAGTTCACAGTTTAAAGATATCAGTATATTTTCACCATCCTCCCTCATAACAAGATTGACAAATGATGTGTCTCAGGCACAGCAACTTGTTCTTATCTCTTTAAGGATGCTTGTTAGAGCACCTTTTCTATGCGCCGGTGGAATTATTATGGCTTTTCTTATAAACCTTAAACTTTCCCTGATAATTTTTATTGTAATCCCACTGCTTCTTTTTATTTTCTATTTTATTACAGGGAAGAGTTTCTCTTTATTTACCGCTATGCAGAAAAAGATAGACAGGATTAATCTTATAATCAGAGAAAACCTCGCAGGTATAAGGGTAATAAGAATTTTTAACAGGACCTGCTATGAGAAAAACCGTTTTGAAAATGCAAATAAGGAATTGGTTGATGCATCTCTGAGTGCAATTAATCTTATTGTTAAAATCGGTCCGATTGTTATGATTATTGTAAATTTAAGCATAATTGCTGTTCTATGGTTTGGTGGCAGGATGTCAATAAACAATGAAATTATGGTGGGTGAGATAATGGCGTTTATCAATTATCTGATGATAATTCTTATGTCCCTTATGATGATAAGTAATTTGTTTATATTTATATCAAGAGCAGGTGCTTCTGTGGAAAGAATTAATGAAGTCCTGAAGATGAAAGAACCAGACAGAAAAGAAAAATTTTATTCTATGGTTTCTATAAAAGGAAAGATAGAGTTCAAAAATGTTTTTTTCAGTTATAGAGAAACAGAGAATGCTCCTTTTCTACAGAATATTTCGTTTTCAATAGATGAGGGGGAAACAGCAGGAATAATCGGAATTACAGGTTCAGGAAAAACCACCATTTTAAACCTGATTGCTGGTTTATATGAACCAATTTCTGGAGATATTCTGATAGATGGAATAAGTATGAAGGGTATTGACCCTTATATATTGAAGAAACATATGGGTGTTGTTACACAGGAGGTAATGATATTTTCAGGGACTATAAGGGAAATTATGCAATGGGCAGATGAATATGCATCGGATGCAGAAATAGAAGAAGCTCTGAAAATAGCAGAGATTTATGGCTTTGTTATGAAACTTCCTGAGGGGCTTGACACATTTATAGGACAGAAAGGTGTAAATCTATCAGGAGGGCAGAAACAGCGATTAACAATAGCGAGGGCAATTGTCAGAAAGCCAAAGATTATTATTTTTGATGATTGTACAAGTTCAGTGGACTTCATAACGGAAAAGCGGATATTAAGGAATTTGAAGGATAGATTAAAGGATTGCACAAAAATTATTGTTACTCCGAGGATATTTACAGTTATGGAAGCAGATAAAGTCATAGTCCTTGAGAAAGGGCAAATTATAGGGATTGGAAGCCACAGGCAACTTATTGATGAATGCGATGTTTATAGAGAGATATATGAGTCCCAGATAGGAGAACGGTTAAATGTCTGAAAGGGATAGATTTCAGGAACACCAGAGGATGAGATTGTCTCATGGACCATTTTTTGGTCCACCAGGTCCGGGCAGGCATATGCATCTACCTTCTGAAAAGCCAAAAGAAACAACAAAAACACTGAAAAAACTTATTAAGTATCTGGGTAAGTACAGATTATATCTTTTTCTTACATTTACCTGTGCAATCGGAAGTTCAGTCCTTTCACTTTTAGGACCATATCTGATAGGAAAAGGAATTGATAATTATATAATACCGAGGGCTATCTCAGGTTTCGGGAGATTTCTTCTTTTTATGCTGACCATATACATCTTTAATTCCATCCTTTTATATATCCAGGGTATTACAATGGCAAATATATCCCAGAGAGTGGGTTTTGACCTCAGGGAGGATGTATTTGACTGTCTCCATAAACTTTCCCTCAAGGTTATTGATAAAAGACCTATCGGGGACATAATGAGCAGAATGACAAATGATATAGATATGATAAACACAAGTATTTCAACTGCGATAGTTCAGTTCTTTTCAGGAATAATTATGCTCATAGGTACAATTATAATGATGGTTGTTTTAAGTCCTGTTCTTACATTATTCAGTATTATGTTAATTCCCCTTATGGCTATTACCACAAAATTTATATCTGCAAAGACAAGGAAGTACTTTTCTCTTCAGCAGACAAAACTTGGTGAGGTTAACGGGCTCGTGGAAGAAGATATTAGTGGTTTGAAAATAATAAAGATTTTTGGTATGGAGGAAAAGGAAATAAGAAGGTTTGAGGAAAAGAACTCTGAACTGAGAGATTACGGGATTATGGCACAGAAATCAGCCGGTATTATACCGCCACTTATGAACTTTCTGAACAACATAAGTTTTGCCATCATAGGTGGCATAGGAGGCGTTTTTGTTATAAGAAATATAATTACTATTGGAACAATAGCAAGTTTCATAAACTATGTAAGACAGTTTACCAGACCACTGAATGAGCTTGCGAACCAGTTTAATATTATTCAGGGCGCAATAGCAAGTTCGGAAAGGGTTTTTGAGATTATAGAGGAAAAGAAGGAAAAAGAAGATGAAGATGGGTTAGCAGATATTGAGGATATAAAACAATCTCTTGAATTCAAAAATCTCTGGTTTTCTTATGAAGATGAGAAATATGTTCTCAAAAATATAAATTTTCATATTGCGCCTGGCAGATTGATTGCAATTGTAGGTCCAACAGGGGCAGGAAAGACAACCCTCATAAATCTTCTTGCACGATTATACGAGATTGATAAAGGGGAAATTCTCTTTGATAACATTGATATCAGAAGGATAAAGAAGGAAAGTTTAAGGTCTATTCTCGGGGTTGTGCTTCAGGATACATACCTTTTCTCGGAGTCAGTAAGAGAGAATATAAGGTATGGAAAACTGGAGGCGACTGACAGAGAGGTTGAAGCAGTATGCAGGGCAATAAATGCTGAAGAATTTATTTTGACCCTGCCTGCAGGATACGATACAGTTCTTTCAGATGGGGCGCAGGAATTGAGCCAGGGACAGAGACAGCTTATTGCAATTGCAAGAGCGATGCTGGCTGACCCGAAGATTTTAATTCTGGATGAAGCAACAAGCAGTATAGACACTAAAACAGAAATGGATATTCAGAGAAGTATGGTAACATTGATGAAAGGAAGGACAAGTTTTGTAATAGCCCACCGGTTAAATACAATAAAGAATGCTGATTTAATTCTTGTAATCAAAGGGGGCGAAATAATTGAAAAGGGAACGCATAAAGGATTGATGGAAGAGAAAGGATTTTATTATAATCTGTTCACCAGCCAGTTTGGCGAAATTTCTTAAATTTTCCCTCACCCTACCCTTCTTTTCCTTTTGAGTTTTAACTTTTGCCTTTTTACTTATTACTTTTGCCTTATTACTTTTGAGTTATTCCTTTTAACTTATTACTTTTGACTTTTGAGTTCTTACTTATTAGTTTTGAGTTATTACTTTTAACTTTTGAGTTATTAGTTATTCCTTTTGACTTATTACTTATTACTTTTGACTTTTAAGTTATTCCTTTTGCCTTTTGAGTTCTTACTTATTAGTTTTGAGTTATTACTTATTCCTTTTGACTTATTACTTTTGAGTTATTACTTTTTCCTTTTGCCTTCTTCCTATTCATACCTTAATGCCTGAATGGGGTCAAGATATGCGGCTTTTCTTGCAGGATATATCCCAAATGAGATACCAACAGCAACAGAGATGGAAAAAGCAAGTATTATTGACCATGGTGTTAAAATTGTTGTCATTCCTGCAAATTTTGTGACAACCTTTGGAATAACCACTCCCAAAACTATTCCTATAAAACCACCGATAGAAGAAAGAATAACGGCTTCTGTTAAGAACTGTTTTATAATGTCCTTCCTTTTTGCTCCGAGAGCCCTTCTGATACCTATCTCTCTGGTTCTTTCTGTAACTGTGGCAAGCATAATATTCATAATCCCTATTCCACCGACAATCAGGGAAATAGCCGCAATGGAACCGAGGACTATATTAAAAATCCTTGCTGTATGTTCTGCCTGTTTCAGTAGTTGTAAGGGGACGAGGATTTCATAGTCCTGCTGTTTGTGCTCTCTCTTCAGGATGTCTTCCACTATTGCAGCAGTGGTTATTATCTGGTCCATATCCTTTACTTTTATAATAAAACGGTGGTATTTAACCCACTCCCTTTCAAGTCCTCTTATTCCTACCCCTGTTCTTTTGCCCACTGTATATTCTCCATAATAAATTCTCTGGGTTGTAAGTGGCATATATACATCAAAGTTTATATCCTCCGCTTCAAATCCAACCCCTGAAGTGACGGCTTTTTCTCCAGCAACTCCTATAACTGTGAAATAGTTTGAACCAATCCTGATGGTCTTCCCTACTGCTTCTTCAAGAGGAAATAACTGGTTTTTTACTGAAGAACCTATTACCACATATGGTTTTATAAGTTCTGTATCCATCTCATTGAAAAAACGACCTTTTACTACCTGCAGATTCATTACAGAAAGATATTCAGGATATGTCCCGACAATACGTGCGGATATACTTTTTTCAAGATGCCATACATCTCTTTTATCTTCCCAGGTAGGAACTACAGTTTCAACAGAAGGGATTATCTCTATCCTTCTTATGTCAACAGGTGTGAGTCCATAGACAGGAAGCATTACTGTTTGCTGTGTCCCTGGAGGGGTTGGTGGTTTTACTGCTTTAACTATTATGTTATTGCTTCCAAGTTCTTTTATTTTTTCCCGTGCCTCATAACTGGCTCCTTCTCCAATGGCAAGCATAGCAATAACAGACGCGACACCAAATATAATACCCAATGCAGTAAGCAATGAACGTAACTTATGAAGGTAGATATTCTTCCACCCTGCCCTTACAACTCTCATTATATGGGATATATGTATCTGTATGTGTCTCATCCGTTTACAATCTCACCGTCAAGTATTCTTACAGTCAATTTTCCGTAACTGGCTATATTGCTGTCATGGGTAACTATAAATAGTGTTGTTTTCTGTTCTTCATTCAGTTTTTTTAAGAGTTCCATAATCTCTTTCCCTGTCTTTGTATCTAAGTTTCCGGTTGGCTCATCTGCAAGTATGAATGCGGGATTGTTTATAAGCGCCCTGGCTATTGCAACTCGTTGTTGTTGTCCGCCTGAAAGTTCACTGGGTTTGTGTCTTATTCTGTTTCCAAGCCCAACAATTTCAGCCATTTCTATTGCTTTATGTGTTATTGTTTCTTCATCAAGCCCCTGATAAAAAAGCGGGAGGCCTATATTTTCTATTACTGTAAGATGCGGAATAAGGTTGTATGACTGAAATATAAAACCAATCTTTTTGCTCCTTACTTCTGAAAGTTCATCATCATTTAAGGATGAAACCTCTTTCCCGTCAATATAGTATTTCCCACCTGTTGGTCTATCCAGACATCCGAGTATATTAAGAAGAGTTGTTTTACCACTACCAGATGGTCCCATAAGTGATATATGCGTACCTTCCTCTATGGCAAGTGAGATGTTTTTTAATACAGGAATTTGAATATGTCCCAGAGTGTATGTCTTACTTATATTTTCCAATCTGAGAATGTATCTGTTTCCCATCTATTACTCCATACGTTCAGATGGTCTTCTGCCTGGATTACTGTTTTCTCTTTGTGTCCCAGTGGGTTTTCTTCTTTCCATAGCAGGTGTACCCGCAGATGGTATTTCAGCGGGCGCCTGATTTTCAACCACAGGGGGACTTATCTGCTGCTGTTGTTGTATATTTTTCTGCGGTTCTGATGTCTCCTGCTTGAAAGTTCCCTTTTCTTCCATCTCAGTTTTTTTAATCGCAGATGTTATACCCACTCCGGGTCTAATAACCACTTTTTCTCCTTCTGAAAGCCCGCTTTTTACTTCAACCATTGTCTCACTGCTTTCACCCAGTGTTATCTTCCTGTCCGTTATATTACCATCCTTGTAAACCGTACAGTATGGCTCGCCTGCCTTAAAAAAGACAGCATTGACCGGAATAACAAGAACATTTTCCAGTTCCTTTATAAAGACCTCTGCTTTAGCGCTCATACCTGGTTTCAAAAAATTCATACTTTTATCAAGCGCTATACGGGTAACATATACATTTATATCAGGATTTAGAAATTTTAAGGTAGTGTCAGGCATAACAGATATCTTTACTACCTTTCCTGTTAAAGCCACATCAGGAAACGCATCTATTCTGATTTGTGCAGGTAGCCCAACTCGTATATTTTTTATAGATGATTCATGAACTTTTATTTCCACGCCCATAGTGTCAAAATCAGGAAGGTTCAGGAGTTCCTGATACTGTCTTACAGATGTGCCGGGCTGGATGGGAGATGATGTTGCCCATGGTCTATCACTTGTAGCATAGGTAACAAAGCCGGGTCTTGTTGCTCTTATTGTGCATTTTTCTATCTGCTTTTCAACATCTTCCATATTATTTTTGTTAAGGATGTATGACGCTTTTTTACTTCTCAGGTTTGCCTCTGCCTGAATCATTTTTGCCTTTGCAGTATCTTTTACCCGTTCAAATTGTAGTTTTGCTTCCCTGTAGTTTGAGAGTAGTTTTTCTACTTCTTTAGGGAATTCATATTCAAGAAACAGGTTATACTCAAGCTCTGCCTGTTCCTGTTTAACCTCTTTCTGTTTTAGTGCAAGTTTATCGGCCTCAAGTTCACTTTTTGTAACATATCCTTTCTCTGCAAGTTTTTCACTCCAGTCCACAGTATCTTTTGCCCTCGCTACCTCTTCTCTTGCGATGTCTATATTATTTTCAAGTGCTCTTTTTTTGTTGAGCGCCTCCCCACCTAATTTGTCACTTTTGATAAGTTGAGACATATCAACATTATTCTCTTCTATAATTTCTTTTGCGAGTATATCTCCAAGATATTTTTTCAGGTCCATCTCTGCGAATTGAACATTCAGTTTTGCCTGAGATATATTACTTTCATTTTCTTTTTTAAGAATTTCCATCTGCTGCTGTTCCTGTGTATAAGCAGCTAAACTGTTTTCCACTGTAATTTTCAATTGTTCAAGTTTATCTTCAAGGTCTTTGGAATCAAGTTTTAGAAGGACTTTGCCATTTTTTACATCCTCCTCTGTAATCCGAGTACCTTCATCAACAACCTCAAGGATATTTCTGGTGCCAGGGACTTCATTGACAATCTTCTGGGATTCCAGAGCCACAAGGTTTCCACCTTCAATAATAGATATTGTGAGATTTTGCCTCTTCACAGTGTATAGTACAAGTCCCCTTGCCTTTTTTTTCTGTATCTGGATTCTTGTTCCAATAATAAATAAAGCAAGTAATAAAATAACCAGATAAAAGAGTTTATTTTTCAGCAGTATTTTTAACAATTTTTTCATATGTTTCCTCCCACATACCTTTTTCATCTAATTCAAGTAGTTCTGCAGAGTTAAGGAATCTCAAATATGACAGGAGATAATTTATCACAGCAGTTGCCAGGTCGTTTTTAGCACTGAGATATGACTCTTCTGCTTCCAGTATGTCTCTCGTAGTTGCTCTTCCTGCCTGAAGTAGCAGGTCTGTACTTTCTACCCTTCTCTTTGCAAGTAATAAACTGTTTTGTTGTGTCAGATAACTCTGATAATATTCCTGAAGGTTTCTATATTGCTGATAGACCTCAAGGATTACTGTATCCCGTTTGTTTTCAAAGTCCCTCTGTTTCCTGTTAAGGTCAATGAGTGCCTTTTTGTAATAGTTTCTATTGGGAATTTTATCTAAAGGAAGGTCAAACTCAATACCTGTTCTGTATGTGGGTTCATCGAGTTCAATGTTGGGGTAGGAATGGGTGTCGGTGTTTGCAGTTACACGCACTATAAGGTCTACTTCCGGTTTTAATCTGTTCAGTGCAACTTTAATCTTTCGTTTTGCATCTTCTACCCGGTCATAGGATGTGATGAGGTCTAACCGTTTTTTCATTGCATTTTCTACATAACCCTTTATATCAATGTCCGGCTCGGCTATGCCTGATTCCATAATATTTTCAATGAGAGTGTCTTTTATTGAGATGGATGATTTTGCTGGAAGTCCGAGAAATATCTTAAAATTATCAAGTGCTGAAGTGTAGGAGTTTATAGCGTTCACCCACCTTTGATAGGCAGTGTATTCATTCTGTCTTGCCTGGTCAACCTGAAGTGGAGGAATACGTCCTGCTGATGCAAGCATCTCAATTCTTTCTCGTGTTGCTTTTATACTTTGATAGTTGTTATAAAAATTTTCCATTCTTTTCTGGAAGAGTATGATATTCAAAAACTTTTCAGATGTCTCAATGGAAAAACTTTTCTGGTACCTTATAAAGTCCCTTATTGTATACACCGCTTCTTTTTCTGCCTGAATGAGGTCTTCCTGTGCAATACTTCTTCCTGCCCCTTTCAGTAATGGCTGAAGGATATCAAGAGAAACTATTGTCTGGAAATCCGTTTTTTTATCACCTGTAAGATAATTTATAAAGTTCTTGGTTATATCAAAGGTAATCTGTGCTCCTGTGGCAAGCCATCTGAACAATTTAAAGTTAACATCGCCTGAGACACTTTCTTCATCTCCTTTATCGACGTAAACACCACCTCCAAATCCGTATCTTGTTTTGAATAGATACCTCTGGTAGGTGAGGTCCAGAATATTCAGATATACATCTTCCTGTTTTGATTTGTATGTCCTGTTATTGTTTTTAGCGAGGTTTGTGGCATCTTTAAGGTCAAGGATAATCGTTTCTGAAGATGTTGTATCTGTAATTGCATTTTCAGGAAGGGTATCTTTTTTGATTTTCTGTTGTTTTTCTTCCATGATAACAGATACTTCTCTGTCCGCTGACTTTTCAAGATATTGTGGAGAACAGCCAGCAAGCAATAGAATAGCAAAAAATACCCCACTATTTCTCTTTATATTCATTTCTTCCTTTTTTATCTATGTTTATTTTAGACAGAAATACATTAATAATAGTTTAGTATATCTTTACAGGTTCCTTCTTCTCTGCTGAGATATATATGGCATCTATTATTTTCATAAGTATTACTGCTTCTTCCGGTTTTGAATATGGTTCTTCCTCTCCTTTTATACTCTTTACAAAATTGATAACTGCTCTTTCCCTCCCCATTTTCTCATCCGGCTCGGTAATGATTTTTCTATTAACTGGCTTTCCATATTCCATTGTGTAGACCTCACAATCATCAATTGCTGTTTCATCTATGCCATCCCTTCCGAAAAGTCGTCTTATCATTCCGCCTGCCTTTGTGCCTTGGAATGTTACAGAGACCTCTTCTCTTTTGTTCATTTCAGCCCAACTATTTCTGGTGAAAAGAACCTGACCTGTTGTGAATCTTATAAAACTGTGGGCGGATGTTTCAACATCCATTTTTCCACCCTTTACATCAGGAATACCCCAGGGACCTTTAAAGTCAGAATTGCCCGAAAAGTCATTAAAGACACCTGAAAGTACCCATGCAGGTTGAGGAAACTCCATAAAGTATAGTGCGAGGTCTATCATATGAAGTAAATCAATTACAGGACCGCCCCCTGAGAGTTTTTTCTGGGTAAACCAGCCGCCAAATCCAGGGATACCGCATCTTCTTATCCATAGCGCCTGGGCAGAGTTTATCTTTCCAATATCTCCATTTTTTATATATTTCATAAGTACCTGTGCTTCTGGCCTTGCTCTATTATTGAAGTCAAACATAAGTATCTTTTTTTCCTTTTTTGCAATATCCACCATTTTTTTTGTTTCGTCTGCATTTAAAGCAGGTGGTTTTTCACAGAAAACATTCCTTCCAGATTGCAGGGCTTTAATAACTGTTTCGCAGTGTAGAGAATTAGGTAGACATATACTAACACAGGAGTCGTCTTTCTCCTTCTCAAGCATTTCTTCGTAAGAAGAATATACCTTTTTTATTCCATAAATTTTTGCTTTCTCTTCTGCCCTTTTTACATCCATATCAGCAATTCCAACAACTTCCACACCTGCTTTGATATACCCCTGAATGTGATAATTGGCAATTCCGCCTGCCCCTGCTACGATTGCTTTTATTTTTTCCATATCCCCTCCCTGGTCTATATTTCAATTCCTATATCTTTTCTATAGTATTTACCTTCAAAATCAATAGTATCAGCCGCTTCATATACTTTTTTTCTTATTTCTTCAAAGGTATTACCTGTGGATGTTATGGCAAGAACTCTTCCTCCTGAAGTAAATATCTTTCCATTCTCTTTTTTTGTTCCTGCGTGGAATAATATCACATCCATATTTTTTACTTTTTCAAGACATTTTATCTCTTTTTCTGTCTCATACTTTCCGGGATAACCGGAAGAAGCAAGTATTACGCACAGAGATTTCATATTACTCCATCGAATCCTACATTTTTTCAGTGATTGCTCTGTAACTGCTTCCATTATTTCTATTATATTGCTTTCCAGTCGTGGCAGTATTACCTGGGTTTCAGGGTCTCCAAATCTGACATTGTATTCCAGCATATAAGGACCTTCTGAAGTAATCATAAGTCCAAAGTATAGAACACCTCTATAGTCAATCCCTTCCTTTTCAAGACCCTTGAGTGTTGGAATAACTATATCGTTCTTTATTTTGTTTTCCAGTTCAGTATTAAAAATGGAAGGAGGAGAATAACAGCCCATACCTCCTGTATTTGGACCTTTATCTCCATCAAATATCCTTTTATAGTCCTTTGCAGGAACCATAGGAATGAAATCCACAGTATCTGTGAATATTAGATACGACATTTCACGTCCTGTAAGACAATCTTCTATAACAACTTTATTGTCGCTCTTTCCGAATATTTTATCCCTGTAAATCTTCTCAAGAAAATCTTTTGCTTCATCAAATTCCTTTGCTACAAGAACGCCCTTCCCTGCTGCAAGTCCATCATATTTTATAACACAGGGAAATGTTCTCTTTTCAAGAATACGGATGCTTTCTTCAAAGTTATCAACTATCTCAAATCCAGCAGTGGGGATTTTATGCCGTTTCATAAATTCCTTAGCAAATGATTTTGATGCTTCCAGTTCAGCGGCTTTTCTGACAGGCCCGAATATCTTTAAACCCTTTTGCTGGAATACATCCGATATACCTTCTGCCAGAGGGGCTTCCGGTCCAACAACGGTCAAATTGATATTGTTTTTTATGGCTACATCCACAATATATTCAAGATGGCCTGTTTTTACAGGGATACATTCTGCAATATCATAGATACCCCCATTGCCCGGGACAGCGAATAATTTTGCATCAATGTTATCTTTCTTAATCTTCCATACCAGAGCATGTTCTCTCCCACCGCTACCTATTACCATTATTTTCACGGTTTTCCCCTCCTTACGGCGCTATATTATAAAAATATTTAACAAATAAAACAATAATGGTGGTGAAAAGATTGTTAAAGAAATGCACACTTATAGATAACCACAAATTTTTGTATTTTTCAAAAAGATATGATAGAAAAATCCCAAATACAAAAAGTCCAGTAAAAACAAATATCTCATTATGCAAAAGTGCAAAAATCAAAGAACTTAAAATCATTGATAATGGCACAGAAAAGCTTTTTTTAAGGCCCGCATAAATAATCCCTCTGAAGATAAGTTCTTCACTGAACGGGGCTACTATACAACTTAAGAAAAATATTATGAATAAAAGATAGAAAGAATCTGTCTGGAAATATAAAGATATAACCTGTTGCTGTTCAGGTGCAAAACCAATTTTTTTGAATATATAAAAAGAAGGTATTGTTACCAGAAAAAGAATGGGTAGAAAACGTAGATAATAGTGAAATCCTTTGACAAAATAATCAAAAGGGCGGTCTAACAATTGGATGATGTAAGACCTGTATTTTGTAAGTATAAACCATAACAATATTACTGTCAGAATAAAAGAGGAAAAAATTCCCCATATACTTATTGAAAGTATATCTGAATGTTCAGGATAAATCCTCATTGTAAGAAATGAGATGATAAGCGAGAAGGCGATAATGAAAAAAGCTATTCCTGTTGCTGTAGAAAAATCAGGTAAAGTGTCACTCCCCGATAATTTTGGTATCTTCATCCAGGAATATCCCTCTGAGATTCATCTCAAGTGTGTGTGGTGCGGGAGATATGGCAAATCCTGTCTCCTGGCTGATTACATTCCCCTGTATCAGTTTTACAAGATGCTGGTTAAATGTCTGCATACCTGTTTCTTTATCTGAAGCCATTGCGGAGTATATCTTGTTCATTTTGTTTTCCTGGATAAGTTTGGAAATCAGAGGTGTTACTACCATTATTTCGCATACAGGAATCATTCCTGTTTCATCCTTCTTCGGGACAAGTTTCTGACATACAGATGCCCTCAGGTGATAGCCGATTGTTTTTCTTACCTGTTCCTGCTGGGAAGAAGGGAAAAAGTCCAGAATTCTTGCAATAGTTGATAACGTATCAACAGTATGAAGAGTTGTAAATACAAGGTGTCCGGTTTCACAGGCATTTATAGCTGCCTGAAAGGTATCAACATCCCTTAACTCACCAATGAGGATTATATCAGGGTCTTCTCTTAAAACATGCTTTAATGCCTCAGCGAAAGAGTTTGTATCTATGCCTACTTCTCTCTGGTTGATTACGGATTTCTTATCCTTATACAGATATTCTATAGGGTCTTCTATAGTTATTATATGTCTTTCTTTTTGCTTGTTGATATTTTCTATCATTGCAGCAAGAGTTGTTGATTTTCCGCAACCTGTGGGTCCTGTAACAAGAACAATTCCATCATTAAACATTGAAATCTTTTCAAGTACTGGAGGGAGGTTTATCTCGCTGAAGGTTGGTATTACATCTTTTATTCTTCTGAAGACCAGTCCTGTATATCCCCTCTGCTTGAAAGCATTAACTCTATACCTGCCAACATCAGGGTCATCAAATGCAAAGTCCGCTTCTTTGGTTTCTTCAAATATTTCTATATGCCTTTTAGGCATTACCTTTTGCAATATGGCATAAATATCTTCTCTCGTAAAAGGTTTTTCCCATTCCTCAATAATTTTCAAGTCCTTTCTTATACGGAGAATGGGTTTTCTGCCAAATTTTATATGGAGGTCTGATGCGTCCAACTCTTTCATAAGTTGTAATAGTCCAAAAAAATCATTCATTCTTTTCTCCGCGTTCTAAAAACTCTTCCATTGCAATCTGTACAGGGTCTTTTTCTTT
>DAONKS010000005.1:20198-34696 GCA_035406305.1 bacterium
TGAAACCCATATCTTTTAAAACTTCTTCCAGTTCAGAAATGGACTTTTTCCCCAGGTTTTTAATCTCTTCAAGTTTTTCCTTCGGTGTTGAAAGTAAATCTTTTAATGTCTCTATTCTGGCTGATACTAATCCATTCAATATCCTTGTGTTAAGTTTAAGCTCCGTTATGGGTTTATTGAGGTCAATGGATTGTTTTCTCTCTCTATCTAATACTTTTTCTTCTGGTTCTTCTTCCTCTCCGAATCTCTGTTGTCCCTCAACAATAGAGAAATGACGGTTCATTAAAGAAGTCGCTTCCTTTACCGCCTCCTGAGGATTTTTTGCCCCTGTTGTCCACACTTCAAGTATTAACTTTTCATAGTCCACAAACTGTCCTACCCGTGTATTTTCAACACTAAAAGACACTTTCCTTACAGGAGAAAAAAGCCCATCTATAAGGATGGTGCCAATAGGAGGGTTGCTTCTTATCAACTTCATCTTTTCATAAGGGAGATATCCACGTCCTTTACTTATTTCAATCTGAAATTTAAAGGTCTTCCCCGGCATTAAAGTAGCAATATGCAAATCTTTATTTAGAACTTCTACACTGCCGTCATTTATTAAGTCACCCGCACATATTTCTTCCTTATCACTTATTTCTATCTCATGTGTTAGATGAGGAAATTCAGAAATTACTGGTTTCAAAGCAACCTGTTTCAGGTTCATCACTATCTCCACCACATCTTCTTTAACCCCTTTTATGGTAGTGAATTCGTGAGACACACCGTCGATTTTGATGGCAGTTATCGCAACCCCTTCAATGGATGATAGCAGGACTCTTCTTAATGCATTACCCAGGGTTACTCCATATCCTCTTTCAAGTGGTTCAACTATCATCTTTCCATAATTATCTCTATATGTCTCTTTTTCCCACACGGCCTTTTCAGGAAATATGAATTCTTTCATTTTTTCTCCTTTTTGGAGTTCTTTAATTATTTAGAATAAAAGTTTACTATCAATTGTTCATTTATGGGTAATGTAACTTCACTTCTCTCAGGTTCTCTCACAATTTCTATGGTAAGATTTTCCCCGTCAATTTTTAACCAGGAAGGAACTATATGGCTTTTATATTCTTCAATACATTCTCTCACCGTCTTTATATATCTACTGTTAGGATGGAGTTTTATCACATCACCTGTTTTAACAATATAACCAGGGCGGTTTACTCTCTTTCCATTAATCTGTATTGCTCCATGTGTTATTGCCTGCTTTGCCATTCTCCTGGAATAAAACCAGTTTGCTCTATATACTAAGTTATCAAGACGGCTTTCAAGAAGTTTAAGCAGGTTTTCACCAGTTACACCTTTTTTCTTTTTAGCCATCTCAAAATATCTATAAAACTGTCTCTCTAAAACACCGTAGTAAAATTTTACCTTGTTTTTCTCCATTAATTGGAGTCCATATTCAGATAGCTTTTTCCTTTTTATAAAAGAAAATCCCTTCCTTTTTTTACCCTCTCTCTGGTCAAGAGGACACTTTACCGTTTCACATCTTTTACCTTTAAGGTATAATTTCTCTCCGTATCTTCTGCATATTTTACATAACGGTTTACTTACCTTTGCCATTTTCTCTCTCTCCTTTAATCTATCTTACTTATACCTTTCTACGTTTTGGTGGTCGGCATCCATTATGAGGTATAGGAGTAGTATCTTTTATGGATATTACATCAAGGCCAGCAGATTGCAGTGCCCTTATAGCGGTTTCTCTTCCAGGACCAGGCCCTTTGACAAATACATCTACCTCTTTCATATTAAACATTGCCTGTGCTTTTCTGGCGATGTTTTCTGCTATGAGCTGCGCTGCAAAGGGAGTTCCCTTTCTTGTTCCTTTAAAACCCACTGTTCCTCCGCTACCCCACAAGAGTACCCTTCCTTCCGTATCTGTAATGGTTACCACAGTATTATTGAATGTTGCTTTTATATGGGCTACTCCTTTAGATACCTCAACATTTCTTTTTTTCTTCTTTACATATTTTTTCTTATTTTCAGCCATTTTTTATCCCTCTTGTTTGGTCTCTTCTCTCTGTGCTTTAATTGCTTTTCTTGCTGTCTTATCTCTTACAACGCCTACTGTTTTCCTCGGGCCCTTTCTTGTTCTTGCATTTGACCTTGTTCTCTGCCCTCTTACAGGAAGAGAAAGACGATGTCGTCCCCCTTTGTAAGTATTAATTTCTATCAGTCTTCTTATATCTTCTGTAATTTTTTTCCGCAGGTCCCCTTCAATAGTGTAATTTTTCTGTAAGAAAGCAGCAAGCTTACCAATCTCTTCTTCCTTTAATTCCTTAACTCTTTTATTACCATCAATCCCTGTAGATGCGAGTATTTTTTTTGCAGTGGCTCTTCCAATACCGTATATATAGGTTAGAGAGATTTCTACTTTTTTATTATCCGGTATCTCCACTCCTAATATTCTTGCCATTTTCCCCTTTCTCCTTTATTATTACGGTGTTACTGATATCAACCCTGTCTTTGCTTATGTCTCTGTCCATCCTGGGGATTACTGCATATAACCAGTACTTTCCCCCTTCTCTTCACAATTTTACACCTGGGACAGATCTTTTTTACAGATGCTCTTACCTTCATTTTCTTATCCTCTCCGGAAATTTATAACCTTTTTATTATTCTTCCCCTGGTCAGGTCGTACGGTGAGATTTCTACCATTACCCTATCACCAGGGATTATCTTTATATAATACATTCTCATCTTTCCGCATAAATATGCAGTTACTGTGTGCCCGGTTTCCAGTTTTACCAGAAAAGCTGTCCCTGGTAATGCCTGTGTAATAGTTCCTTCCACTCTTATTTTCTCTTCTTTCTGTGCCATAATTGTTCACTCTGTCAGTATCTCTGGCCCTTCGTTTTTTATTAATATACAATTTTCGTAATGAGCGGAAAAACCACCATCTTTTGTTACAACTGTCCAGCCATCTTCCAGAATTTTCACAGGAGAATCATACTCAGTAATCATAGGTTCTACAGCAATTACCATATTTTCTCTCAGTAATTCTCCAGTTCCTGGCTGTCCAAAATTAGGCACCTCAGGATATTCATGAAGTTCTTTCCCTACGCCATGACCTGCAAACTCCCTTACCACAGAGAATTTATTCTGTTTTACAAAGTTCTCTATGGCTGCTCCAATATCCCCGGTTTTTTTACCGGGGATAGCTACACAAAGGCATTCTTTAAAAGACCTTCTGGCAACATCTATCATCTTTTTATGTACATCCTGCACCTTTCCAACAGGGAAAGTGTCTGCGCAGTCCCCGTAATATCCATCATATATAACACCTATGTCAATAGAGACAATATCTCCTTCTTTTAACACCTTCTCTTTTGATGGTATGCCATGAACTACTTCTTCATTTACTGATACACATACTACAGCAGGATAACCTCTATAATTTTTAAAAGCAGGATAAACCCTGTTTTTTTTGAAAAGTTCTTCCGCTTTTTTTTCTATATCGTATGTAGTTATCCCTTCTTTAACCATCTTACCTAATTCTATGAGTATGGATTTACATATCCTGCATGCAGTTCTTATCTTATCTATCTCTTTCTGTGTTTTTACCATTCAGTAATTTTCTTTATCTCTGATAAAGTATCTTTAAGATTTCCTTCACCATTAACCATAAAGAGTATATTTTTTTCTTTGTAATATTTTATCAAAGGAGCTGTTTGCTCTCTATAAACTTTTAATCTTCTTCTTACCACGTCTTCTCTATCGTCCACTCTCTGGATGAGTTTCCCACCGCATACATCACATACCCCTTCTTTAATCGGCGGGAGGTTCACAAGATGATAAATTTTTCCGCAATTTTCACATACCCGTCTTAGAGAAAGTCGCTTTACCAGAAAATCATCATCTGCTTTTAAATAAATTACCTTTATATCATTATTACCATCAATTAATTTGTCAAGCATCTTTGCCTGTTCTATAGTTCTTGGAAAACCATCCAGTATAAAACCACCATTATATACAGAATTATCAAGTTCCTTCTTTATCATCTCTATAACAATATCATCAGGAACAAGTTCCCCGGATTCAACGTACTTTTTTGCTTTTTTCCCTATCTCTGTTTCTTTCTTAAGATTCTCTCTCAGGATATCTCCTGATGAGATGAGGGGTAATTCCCATTCTTCGCTCAGAACACTACCTACAGTACCTTTTCCTGCACCAGGAGGCCCAAGCAAAACAAGTATTTTTTTCATTATTTTTTCGCCTTTTTGAGAAATCCCTGATAGTGTCTCACAAGTAGATGTGCTTCAATCTGCCTTATTGTTTCAATTAAAACAGAAACAATAATCAGGAGCCCTATACCACCAAATAAACTTGCCACTATATAAGGAATTCTCTTGTAAACATGCATAATAATATAAGGAAAAATTGCAATACTTGTTAGCATTAGAGAACCCGGTAGAGTTAAACGGTTTAAAATCTTTTCCAGATATACCGCTGTTGATTTTCCCGGTCTTATTCCCTGTATGAACCCACCGTACTTTTTAAGGTCATCAGCGACATTATCAGGATTAAAAATAATGCTGGCGTAGAAATAACAGAAAAATATCGTAAATATGGCATAAAGGAACATTCCCACTCCACCTGTAGGAGATAATAAGGAAGCAATTTTCTGTAATATCCTGTTTGTGGAAAAAGCCAGAAAGGTGGCGGGAAAAGTAAGGATTGATATAGCAAATATGAGCGGTATAACTCCTCCCTGATTAAGTTTTATCGGAAGGTAGGTTGTCTGTCCCCCATATATCTTTCTTCCTACGATTCTCTTGGCATACTGTACAGGTATTCTTCTTTCACTTTCATTTATTATAATTGCAAAGGCAACAACAATGAAAATTAAAATTATCATAATCAGTACAGCGAAGAAACTGATTTCTCCTGCAGCAACTAACTGTACAACCCTGTGGAATGCAACAGGCATCCTTGAAAGAATACTTGCAGTGATTATAAGAGAAATACCATTTCCTATCCCTTTTTCTGTTATTTGTTCTCCCAGCCACATAAGAAAAATTGTCCCTGTGGTGAGTGTGACCACAGTGGTAAATCTGAATAACCATCCGGGATTCGGGACAATAACTATCTCACCGAAATGTACAGGGTTTTCAAGCCACATACTTATTGCAAGTCCCTGAAACATACAGAGTCCTACTGTTCCAAATCTTGTAATCTGAGTAAGTTTTCTTCTTCCTTCAACTCCACTCCTGCGGAGATTATCAAAATAAGGGACAATAGATGTTAGCAGTTCAAGAATGATAGAGACACTTATGTATGGCATTATTCCTAAAGCGAAGATTGTGGCATTACTCAGTGCCCCTCCTGAAAAAAGGTCTGCAAGCCCGAGAAGTGTATTCGGGATATGTTCAAAAAATTTTGCAAGGGCTTTACCATCTATTCCAGGAGACGGTACATAACATCCCAACCGGTATACAGTTAAAAGAAGGATGGTTATAACAATCCTTTTTCTCAGGTCAGGAACCTTAAAACTATCTCTGAAACCCTCTAACATTACTTCTTCTCCCTTTTAATTTCAATTGCCCTGCCACCTGCTTTTTCTATTTTCTGCTTTGCTTTACCTGAAAACATATGTGCCTGAATTTCCATTTTTTTCTTTATCTCACCCTTTCCTAAAATTTTTACAAGGACTCCTTTTTTTACAAGGCCCTTTTCTTTCATAATCGCAGGAGTTACTACACTATTTCCATCAAATTTTTTATCTATCTTATCCAGATTGACAATTTCTGGATAGACCTTTTTCAGATGTGTAAAACCGTGCTTTGGCAATCTTCTGGTTAGTGGCATCTGGCCGCCTTCAAAATTATAAGGTAGAGAAAATCCCTTCCTTGCTTTATGCCCTTTATGACCTCTTGTAGAGGTTCCACCATGTCCTGAAGAATCTCCTCTCCCGACCCGTTTCCTCTTACGCACTGCCCCTGCGGGTGGTTTAATCAGTTCTATTTTCATCATCTTCCTTCCTTTTGAGTTTCAAAAGTGCTTTCATCGTAGCATTTATTACATTTAAAGGATTTGTGGAACCTAATGACTTACAGGTGATATCTGCTATACCGCAGACCTCAAAAAATGCCCGCATTGCTCTTCCGGCAACCATCCCATGTCCACGAACCGCTGGTTTAATAATAACACGAGAGGCCCCAAATTTCGCCTGAACTTCATGAGGTATTGTGGTTTCTTTGATGGGTATTGTTATCATATTCTTTCTCGCCTGTTCAGTCGCTTTTCTTATTGCTTCAGGGACCTCGGCTGCTTTACCAATTCCAAATCCAGCAGTTCCTTTACCGTCACCAACAACCACCAGGGCTCTAAAGTTAAGGTTTTTACCACCCTTGGTAACCTTCATCACCCTTCTCACTTCTACAACAACCTGTTTCTCCTCAATTGCATCAAGTAATTGTTCCCTCATCAAAATTTCAACCCTCCTTTTCTTGCGGCTTCAGCAAAAGCACTGACTCTTCCTCCGTACCTATAGCCACTTCTATCAAAAACAACCTTTGTAATTCCTTTCTCTATACATTTTTTTGCAAAGATTTCGCCTACCTTTTTCGCTCCTTCAATATTATATCCTTTTAACTTATCTGTTTTGTTTTCCTTGAATTCAGGAGATAAACTTGAAACAGTTAATAAAACACTGGAAGGAGATACCTCATCATTAACAAGGGAAACATAAAAATGTTTATTGCTTCTGAAAACAACAACCCTGGGGATTTCCAACGTCCCTGATATTTTCTTTCTTACTCTTAAATGCCTTTTTTCCCTTCGTGTCTTTTTTGTAATCTTCATTGTGTTGCTCCTACTCCTGTTTTCCCTGCCTTATGTCGGACATACTCTCCACGGTATCTTATTCCCTTACCTTTATATGGCTCCGGAGGAAATATTGCTCTTATACTTGCTGAAAAATTGCCCACCTGTTCTTTATCTGTGCCTCTTACAAAAATCATAGTATTTCTTACAACTTCTACCTCAATACCTTGAGGAATTTCAATCTCAACAGGAATTGAAAAACCAATTGATAAGACTAATTTTTTACCCTGAACCTCCCCTTTATATCCTACGCCATGCAACTCCAGCACTTTTTCAAATTTTTCTTTTACCCCATTTATTTTATTTAGAATGAGTTTTCTCATCAGCCCCTGTAGCGCTTCAGTTTTTCTATAGAGTTTTCTGTTATCTGGGGAAATAAGATTTTTCAATATGATAGAATTTCCTTCTAAAACTACTTCTATGCCTGAAGGAATTATCTGCTCTAATTTTCCGTTTTTCCCTTCAAAAATAAGAACGTCTTTTTCCTGTTTAACCTTTACACCTTCTGGTATTAAAATTGGTTTCTTACCTAATCTTGCCATTTTTTTACCCTCACCATACGTAAAAAAGAAGTTCTCCCCCTATCCCTATTTCTTTTGCTTTTTTACTGCTTAAAATTCCCTTTGAAGTTGAAATTATTGCAATTCCATAGCCCGATTTAATTTCAGGTATCTCATCTTTATTTATATATATTCTTCTGCCCGGTTTACTTGCTCTCTTTATCTCAGTTATTGCTTTTCTTCTACCTGAATATAGCAGGAAAACCTTGAGATATTTTGCTTTACCTTCTTCTGTAACTACATAATCCTTTATAAAACCTTCTTCTTTTAAAACCTTAATGACCTCTTCCTTAAAACTACTATGTGGAATAACTACATAGTCCTTGTTGGCTAAGTTTCCATTTCTTATTCTTGTAATCATATCTGCTACAGGGTCAGTCATTGTCATCTTATTCCTCCTACCAGCTTGCTTTCTTTACGCCGGGAATTTCACCCCTGGAAGCAAGTTCTCTGAAACATATCCTGCATATTCCAAATTTTCTATAATATGCCCTGGGTCTGCCACATCTCCAGCATCTATTTTTTCTTCTTACAGAGAACTTTGGTTCTTTTTTCATCTTTTCAAAAAAACACTTTCTTGCCAATTATTCCTCCCGTATAGGAAATCCTAACTTCCTTAAAAATATTATTGTTTCTTTCTTTATTTTAGCAGTTGTTACAATACTTACATTCATTCCTTTTACTTTATATATTGTGTTATAATCAACCTCAGGGAAAATTACCTGCTCTTTTATTCCTATAGTATAACCGCCTCTGTTGTCTGTTGAGTTTGCAGGCAGTCCATTAAAGTCCCTTACTCGCGGCAAAGCAACTGTAATCAACCTGTCAATAAACTCGTACATTCTGTTACCCCTCAAAGTTACTGTAATACCACAGATATCTCCTTTTCTTAAGTTGAAACCCGCGATAGATTTACGTGCTCTTGTAATAATGGGCTTCTGTCCCGTAATCAGTGCCATTTCTTTTTGAATGGATTCAATGAGTTTTGCATCTTTATTATCCTTACCTATCCCCGCATTCAAGACAACCTTTACCAGTTTTGGCACCTGATAAGGATTTTTATAACCCATACTCTTCATCATTTCCTGGATAACCTTTTCTTTATAATATGTTTTTAGTCTTGGCTCCATATTACTTTACCTCTACAATTTCATTACATCTCTTACAGTATCTCGTTTTCGTTCCATCTTGAAGAATTTTTACACCTAATTTTGTTGGTTTTGAACACTTCATACAGAAAAACATAATATTAGAATAAGATATGGGTTTTTCCATCTGAATAATTCCACCCTGTTTATCAACAGTTTTAGGCCTTGTATGTTTATGGACAAAATTAATTCCTTCAACAAGAATTCTCCCTTCTTCAGGGAAAACCTTTATTACCCGACCTTTTTTCCCCTTATCTTTACCTTTTATAACCTGTACAAAATCACCTTTTCTAATTCTATAATTCATTTACAGGACCTCCGGTGCCAGAGATATAATTTTAGTAAACTGTTTTTCTCTTAATTCTTTAGGGACAGGGCCAAAGACCCGTGTTCCTCTCGGGTTTTTTTCGTTGTCTATTATAACAGCACAGTTATGGTCAAATTTAATTGTTGAACCATCCTGCCTTCTTATTGGTTTTACTGTTCTTACAATAACTGCCTTAACCTTTTCTTTTTTCTTTACGATACCATCAGGGATAGCATCCTTGACACTGGCAACAATTATATCACCGACATCTGCGTATCTTTTATGCGAATACCCGGGAATTCCTATAACCATTATCTTTTTTGCACCTGTATTATCTGCAACCGTTAGAATTGACCTTAACTGAACCATCTTATCTCTCTTCTCCTCTCTCTAAAATCTCAATTATCTTCCATCTTTTCCGTTTACTTAAAGGTCTGCACTGAACAATTCTTACTATATCACCTTCCCTGGATAGATTTTTTTCGTCATGTGCCATTACCTTTTTAATTTTCCTAAAATATTTCTTATAAATCGGGTGCTGAACTTTCCTTTCTATCAGCACAACCCTTGATTTTTCTGTCTTGCTGCTTACAACCTTACCTGTTTTTTCAACCCTTACCTTTTTTCTTGCTTCCATTTTTCTCCCCAATAAGAGTTTTCAGGACAGCTATCTCTCTTCTGGTCTTTTTAATAATGGAAAAATCCTTTAACTGTCCGATTCTCAGTTGATGTCTTAATTTATATAATTGATTTTGTAGTTCTGCTATCCTTGAGTTTATCTCATCAACAGTTGCTTCCCGCCACTTTTTAAGGTCTTCTTTTTTCATCTTTACGTCTCTTCCTCTTGTTCCTTTTTAACTATGACACGTTTAACTATCTTTGTTTTCAAGGGCAGTTTATGTGCTGCGCGCCTTAGTGCTTCAACTGCCATATCTTCAGGAACTCCACCTATCTCATATAGAATCCTGCCAGGCAGTGTTACAGAAACCCAGTGTGATACATCTCCTTTGCCTTTGCCCATACGACTTTCTGCAGGTTTTTTGGTAACTGGCTTATCAGGAAAAACCCTTATCCATAACTTTCCACGGTTTTTAAGATGATGGGTAATAGCAATTCTCCCTGCTTCAATCTGCGTATTTGTAAGCCATCCCGGTGCGATTGCCTGCAATCCATAGTCGCCGTAAAACAGAGTGTTACCGCGGCTCGCCTTCCCTTTTGTCCTTCCTCTCTGGGCTTTCCTGTATTTAACCCTTTTAGGCATTAGTGGCATCTTGCTTCTCCTTCTCTGTTTCCTTTTTCTCCAGGACTTCTCCAAGATAAACCCATACTTTTATTCCTACTGTACCTGACCTTAAAAATGCTACAGATACAGCATAATCAATTTTTGCTCTTAATGTATGAAGAGGAATCTTCCCTTCCATATATAGTTCTGACCTTGCTATTTCTGCACCCCCTATTCTGCCGCTTATTCTTACTTTTACACCGTGGGCACCTGATTGTATTGCAAGTGCCATTGCTTTTTTAATTACCTGTCTATGTGGTAACCTCTTCTCTAATTGTATTGCTATTGAGTCAGCAAGGAATTGTGCACTTATCCCGGGAGGATTTACCTCCAGAACATCTATACTTACCTGTTTTTTGAATATCTGATAGAGTTCATCCCTTACCATATCAATTTCAGAACCTTTCCTTCCAAGTACTACACCCGGTCTCGTAGTATGTATTTTTATTATCAACTTATCTGTCTTTTCAATATCTATTTTACTTATGGTCCCTCTTGGGAATCTTCTCGCAAGGTATTCTCTTATAGCTACATCCTCCTTTAATAACTCTTTAAACTCCTTCTTCCCGGCAAACCAGTTTCCCTTCCATCTTTCCACAATTCCTATTCTGAGTCCTACTGGATTTACTTTCTGTCCCATTTTACTTATCTCTCCGTTGAATTTCTTCAAGTACTACAGTGATATGGCTTGTTCTTCTTTTTATCATAACCGCACGTCCCATAGTGGCTGCACGGAATCTTTTTAAGGCAGGCCCATCATTTATTCTTATGCTCTTTATTTTCCATTCGGCCCCTGATGCCTTTTTTTCTGCATTTGATATTGCGGACTTTATAACTTTCTCTAATGTCTTACCTGCCCGTTTCGGTATATTCCTTACAATAGACAGCGCTTCGTTAGCTTCCTTCCCTATCAGAGGTTCAACTATCTCCCTTACTTTTCTCGGGCTGTGTCTTACATATTTAGCTTTTGCCACAACTTCCATCTAAACACCCCTTCTTTATGTCTTCTCTCTTGTCTTTTCAGTATGGGCTCCATGCCCCCTGAATGTTCTTGTGGGAGCAAATTCTCCAAGCCGATGCCCTACCATATTTTCTGTAATATATAAATTTATAAAGGTTCTACCGTTATGAACAGCAAATGTATAGCCAACAAATTCAGGTATTATTACTGAAGACCTTGACCATGTTTTAATAATATCTTTTCTTCCACTTTCCCTGTTCTTCGCTACCTTTTTCAATAGATTTTCATCCACATAAGGACCTTTTTTCCTGGATCTCATTTTTTATCTCCGTCTCTGCAATATCTTACTGGTAGATGGTTTCTTTTTATTTCTTGTTTTGTATCCCTTTGAAGGAATACCTGTCGGACTCTGGGATATATTTCCTTTACCCCTGCCTTCACCACCACCGTGTGGATGGTCCACAGGGTTCATAGCCACTCCTCTTACAATCGGTCTTCTTCCAAGCCATCTTGTTCTTCCCGCCTTACCTATGGATATATATTTGTATTCAGGGTTACTCACCTGTCCTATGGTAGCCATACAGTTGATATCAAAAAGTCGAACCTCTCCAGAAGGAAGCCTTACCTGTGCATACTTTTCTCCTTTAACCATAAGTGTAGCGAGTGTTCCTGCTGACCTTACAAGTTTTCCCCCTGTTCCGGGAACAATCTCAAGATTATAAATTTGAATACCTTCCGGGATATTTTTAAGGGGTAATCTATGCCCCGGTTTTATTTCAGCATCTTCGCCACATTTTATGATATCACCAGGCTTTAATCCTACCGGTGCCACTATGTAACGTTTCACTCCATCATAATAGTGGACAAGAGCTATTCTCGCTGAACGGTTGGGGTCATATTCTATACTTGCAATTTTGCCTGGAATTCCTGGCCGTCCATTAAAATCTATAAACCTGTAACGTCTTTTATGGCCTCCCCCCCTATGTCTTACTGTAATAACACCCTGGTTGTTTCTGCCACCTGTTTTTCTCATACCCCTGACAAGTGACTTCTCTGGTTTATCCCTGGTAATTTCTGAAAAGTCAGGGAGTATCGTATGTCTCTGCCCGGGTGTTACTGGCTTTAATTTACGTAATGGCAATTTTATCCCCCTCTTTCAGTGTTACTATTGCCTTTTTATATCCGGATTTATAGCCCTCAATCCTGAATCTGTAATTCTTTTTTTTGGGATGTACATTAACTATATTTATCTTCTCCACCTTCACATTATAAATTTCTTCTATCGCTTCTTTTATCTGGGTTTTTCGTGCCTTTTTATCAACCTTAAATGTATATTTGTTTTCTGCAACTGCTCCTGTTGCTTTTTCTGTAACAATAGGAAATTTTATAATATCAAATCTTTCACTCCTCATTAACTCCTCCTAAAAAATTCTTTATAACACTAAAGGTATCTTTATCAGCAATTATTTTATCAGAGTTAAGAATGGTATATGCATTTAATCTGTCAGGAAAATCATAAGTTATGGAATCTATATTTTTTAATGATTTTACAATTAAAGCATTTTTTTCTTTATCTTTGTTTAGCACAAAAAGGACCTTTTTCCCTGTATACCCTGCTTTCTTTAAAAACTCAGAGAAAATTTTTGTTTTTGGAATTTCAATCTTATCAGGGATAAAAATAGCAAAATTGCCTTCCCGTATCTTCCATTTCAACGCTTCTTTTAATGCCAGTTGCTTAACTTTTTTGGGAATATATTGTCTGTAGTCCCTTGGTTTAGGTCCAAAGATTACTCCTCCGTGCCGCCATAGAGGCGTTCTTATTGAACCTACCCTTGCACGTCCTGTCCCTTTCTGTCTCCATGGTTTTTTACCACTCCCTGAAACTTCTCCCCTTGTTTTTGTAGAAGCAGTGCCCTGTCTCTGATTTGCCAGATATGCTTTTATGTAATAATAAATCACATTCTGGTTTGGTATACCACCTATAAGTTCTTCCGGCAGAGTTTCTTCTCCCACTATTTCCCCCGCCATATTATATATATTTATCTTCTTCATTTTTTCAGTGCCTTTTTTATAACTATATATCTATTGGCTGGACCGGGAATCTGTCCTTTAATAAGTATGATATTTTCTTCAGGGATAACTTTAATAATTTGAAGATTCTGCACTGTCACTCTTCTATTACCCATATGTCCTGCCATCCGTTTACCCTTTAAAACTCTTGGAGGAGTTGTTCCTCCTATTGAACCAGGGGCTCTATGGGACATAGAACCATGGGTTGCAGGACCTCCAGAGAATTTATGTCTTTTTACAACTCCCTGAAATCCCTTACCAATGGATGTGCCTGTAACATCAACATATTCCCCTTCTTTGAATATATCAACTGTAAGTTTTTGCCCGACGTTAAAGTTAGCAATTTCACCATCATTGTTCAGTCGTATTTCTCTCAAAACCTTCATCGGAGGTAATCCTGATTTTTTGAAATATCCAAGCATTGGTTTATTCAATTTTCTTTCCGGGACTTCTTCAAAACCAATCTGGATAGCCGTATATCCATTTTCTCCTGTCTTTTTGATGCCTGTGATATAACATGGCCCTGCTTTTAATATTACTACTGGTATAACAGAACCATCATCTTCCCTGTATATCCTGGTCATCCCTATTTTTTTACCTACCAAACCAATCTTCATTGCACTCCTCTGATAAATTACCCCCCATCTTTTTGTGAAAGGGGAGTATAATAAAAAGGTAGGACTTTCACCTACTCGTATCTCCAACTCGCCCTTCTTTTCAACTCAGTTTCATCTCAACTTCTACACCAGCGGGTAAACTTAATCTGCTAAGAGAATCAACCGTTCTTGCCGTTGGTTCTATTACATCTATTATCCTCTTGTGAATTTCTAACTGAAACTGCTCTCTACTTTTTTTATTCACATGAGGAGACCTCAATACAGTGTATATCTCTCTCTTTGTCGGCAGAGGAATAGGACCTGATACCTTCACTCCTGTTTTTTTCAACATCTCTATTATTTCTTTAGCTGATTGGTCCAGCACCCTGCTGTCAAAAGATTTAAGTTTTATTCGCATTCTTTTTTTCTCCATGCTTAACACCCTTTCTACAAAATCTGTAAGAATTTATTATACCATAAAAAAATTGTTTTGCAAAATTTTTTAAATTACTTAATCACCTCAGTTACAGCGCCTGCTCCGACAGTTTTTCCACCTTCTCTTATAGCAAATCTCTGTCCTTTTTCAAGCGCCACAGGATATATAAGTTCTACTTCCATCTCTATATTGTCACCTGGTATCACCATCTCTACACCTTCCGGCAACTTTATCTGTCCTGTTACATCAGTGGTCCTTATATAGAACTGAG
>DAONKS010000006.1:0-30109 GCA_035406305.1 bacterium
CTCTTCGCCCAATATGGAGAGACAATATACTACTGTTATAGATGTGCTTAAATTGCTATCCTGTGAAGATAAACCAAAGATTGATGTGTATAACAAAATAGACCTGTTAAATCAAGAAGACCTGCATATACTTAAAAACAGATATTCCGATGCCATCTTTATCTCTGCATACAAAGGTGAAGGCCTTGATGTCTTAAAAGAAAAAATAAAAGAGGTTCTCTATGGAAATCCAGTTAGGATATAATGATGCAAAAAAGGTGTCAGAGATAGTTGAAGTTTTAGAAAAGGAAAGATTTTTTTTACTTACTACCCATCGGAATATAGACGGAGATGCCATAGGAAGTGAAATTGCACTATACAGTGCGTTAAAAAGAGCAGGAAAAGAAGCAGTTATTGTAAATCATGATGGCATCCCTCTAATATACAGGTTTTTACCTTATACAAAAAAGGTTCATATCTGCACTTCTGAGCTTTCCTTGACTCCCGATGTCGCAATAGTAATTGACTGCGGTTCTTCTGATAGGACGGGTAATGTTTTTAAACTTGTGAAAAAGGCAAAAATAGTTGTAAATATAGACCATCATTTTTCCAATCCGGGATTTGCAAATATCAACTGGATTAATCATAATTTTTCTGCCACAGGAGAGATGGTTTACTTTTTAATTTCACACTTCAGCGGAAATATTTCAAAGAAAGAGGCAGAATGCCTTTATACCGCTATACTGACAGATACAGGAAGTTTTATCTATAATATCAGGCCTTTTACTATGGGTGTTGTTCAGGACTTAATAAATAAAGGGATTACCCCTGAAAAAATAGCAAAGAAGGTCTATTTAGAAAGACCTTTAAGGTCTATCAAACTACTCTCTCTAGCACTTGGAAATCTGAAGTTTGAAAGAGAAAGGAAGGTCTGCTGGATGAAAATAAGCAGGGATATGTACAGAAAGACAAGAACAAAAGAGGAAGACACTGAGGGATTTATTGATTTACTGGTAAAGATAAAAGAGGCAAATATAGTATTTCTGATTAAAGAGGCGCATAATAATGTAGTAAAGGTCAGTTTAAGAAGTAAAGGAAGATTTGATGTTGAAAGTATTGCTTCAAAATTTGGTGGAGGAGGACATAAAAAAGCAGCAGGTTTTTATTTTACAGGTACATCACTGGATGAGGTGGAGCAAAAAATACTTAGAGAAATAGATAAAACAAATTCTAATAGAAAATATGGATGGAATAATCCCCGTTAATAAACCAGCAGGTATTACTTCTTATGATGTAATACGCTTTATAAAGAGAACTTTCAGATTAAAAGAGAAGATAGGACATGCGGGGACACTTGACCCTCTTGCTTCAGGAGTTCTTATTATCTGTATAGGAAAAGCCACCAGAATGAGTACCATTTTTATGGATATGGAAAAAGAATATGAAGCAAAAATACTGCTTGGTATGATAACAGATACAGATGACATAAAAGGTAAAGTTATGGAACAAAGAGAGGTAAGAGTTAGTGAAGATGATGTGATAAAAGTTATAAAAGAATTTGAAGGAGAAATTGAACAGATACCTCCAGTTGTTTCTGCGATAAAAAAGAAAGGGACTCCTTTATACAAATTACACAGGAAAGGAATTGCCGTATCTCCTCCGCCGAGAAAAGTCCTTATTAAGCGAATTGAGATAATGGGTATGCCTCTCCCTTATGTGGATTTGCGGGTTGTATGCTCAAAGGGTACTTATATAAGGTCATTATGCAGGGATATTGGCAATAAACTTGGCTGTGGAGGGACTCAGGTTGCTTTAAAAAGGACAAGGGTAGGAGATTTTAAAATAGAAGAGGCCGCCACACTTGAAGCAATAGAAAAAAACGGGATGGAAAGGTATCTTATTCCAGTAAAAAAGGGTGTTTTATGAGTGATAGAATAAAAAATGAATTGCAGATAAGTGTTTCAGGGATAAGAGGAATATACCCTGATTTTCTTACATCAGAAATCGTCTTTAATTTTGGAGTTGTCTTCGGGAGTTATATCAGGGCTAAAAAAGTTTTTGTTTGCTCTGATACAAGAAGCAGTGGGAAATCATTGAAGGACTCAATGATAACAGGACTTCTTTGTACAGGAAAAGATGTGGTTGACCTTGGAATTGCAGCCACCCCGGAGATGGGTTATATAATAGAAAAAGAGGAAAGGGGAGAGGCAGCAGGGGTTGTTATTACAGCCAGTCATAATCCACAGGAATACAACGGAATAAAATTTTTTTCTGAAAAAGGTACTTTTTTGAATGCGGAAGAGATGAAAAGAATGCTTGATATTTATTATAGAAGGGCGTTTACCATATCCAGAGAGCCGGGATTCCTTTCTTCTATGGAATATACTGATAGATATTTCAATAATATATACAGAGCGGTAGATATTGCAAGGATAACGAGGGAAAAATTTAAGGTTGTTGTTGATGTATGCCAGGGGGTTGGAACAGTTTTTACAGAAAAATTTCTGAAAGAACTTGGGTGTGATGTACTCCTGATAAATAAAGAACCTCCTGGTATCTTTGCACATAATCCTGAACCACTCCCGGAAAACCTTGTCACGCTTTCTAAAACAGTAATAAAAGAAAAGGCAGATATTGGATTTGCGCAGGACCCTGACTGTGACCGACTGGCTATTGTCTGTGAAGATGGAAATATTCCTGGAGAAGAAATGGTTGTTGTCCTTGCTGTCAGAGATATACTTGAATACCACAAAAAAGGAAATATAGTGGTTAACCTGTCTACAACAGCCCTTATAGAAGATATTGCCAGAAGTTCAGGTGTCTCAGTTTACAGAACGAAAATAGGAGAGGTAAATGTTGTGGAGAAGATGAAAGAAACAGGTGCTGTTATAGGTGGGGAAGGAAACGGGGGTGTTATATTTCCCGATGTTCACTATGGAAGAGACAGTTTTGTTGGTATGGCTTTAATTTTAGAATATTTAGCATATAGAGGAGTGAGGATATCTGAGATAATAAATGAAATGCCAGAATATTTTATGGTAAAGAAAAAGGTTGGTATTTCTGACAGGAAAAAGGTAGAAGAAATAATGGAAAAGGTTAAATATAAGGTATCAGGAAAAGAAAAGGTCAATCAGGAAGATGGAATAAAAATAATAAGAACGGATGGGTGGATTCATATAAGACCATCAGGGACAGAACCTGTTATAAGGATTTATATTGAAGCAAAAAGTAAGGATATTGCAGAAAAATATCTCGCGGAATTTATTTCTTTGTTTTCTGGTTAGTCCTTTTTTTATAAAATTCATCTATACATCTTACCGCTTCTTTCGGCTCTTCAACAATTTTAAAAAGGCGCATATCCTTACGGTCTATATATCCACTGTCTACAAGGGCATTTTCCATCCATTTAATCAACCCTTTCCAGTAAGCCATTCCTATAAGGATTACAGGAAACTTATGAATCCTCTCTGTCTGAATAAGTTCTATTGTTTCTGTAAACTCATCCAGAGTTCCGAAACCCCCGGGAAAAATAATAAAACCCTTAGCATATTTTACAAACATTACCTTCCTGGTAAAAAAATATCTGCATGATATTAGTGTTTTTATGTAGGGATTGGGCTTCTGTTCATGTGGCAATTCAATATTTATTCCTATTGATTCACCCTTTCCAAGTGTAGCACCTAAATTTGCTGCTTCCATAATGCCAGGGCCACCACCTGTAATAACAGTATAGCCCTTTTCCGCGAGTAATTTTCCTGTTTCAACCGCTTTTCTATAAAGTACATCATCTTTTTTTATCCTTGCAGAACCCCATACAGTCACAGCATTTTTAACCTTTTCAAGTGTCTCAAAGCCATCTACGAATTCCGACATTATCCTGAATATTCTCCACGCATCAGATTCATATCCCTTCCTTTCCATCTTCCCTCCTGGATTCATCAACAGGTTCCACTATCAGTACAAGTCCATCATATCGTCTGACAACCACTTCTTTACCCTCATGGACTTCTCCCGATATGCTTCTTGCCTTCCAGTATTCTCCCTGAATAAAAATAAGCCCTTCCGGTTTAAGAGATTTTACTACTCTTCCTTTTTCTCCCATCAGTGCTTCTCTTCCTGTGGCAACCTTTCTTTTTCTTGTTTTCAACATAAACCATACAGCAAATCCAAGTATAAGAGATACAAATACTGTCAGTCCTGTTATTATAAAAACAGATACACCCGGTTCCCCCTCCGGTCTGAAAAGGAAAAAAGAGCCGAGAAATAGTGTTACTGCTCCTGATATTATAAACAATCCGAAGGTAGGAGTTACTGCCTCTATAGCAAAGAGTATAAAACTTACAGCAATAAGTAATAATCCTGTCATATTAATAGAAAGTGTATGAAGTGCAAAAAATGCAAGGATAAGGGAAACAGTACCCACAATTCCAGGGATACCAAAACCCGGGTGATACAGTTCAATTAATATACCCAGCATTCCTATTGTCAATAACAGATAAGCAATCGTGGGGTCAGAAATAAGCTTAAGAATTCGTTCCTTAAATGTTTCTTCTGGTGTTAATAATGAAATACCAGTGGTAGATAATACCTTCTCGGTTTCAACAGCACCGGTAATCTTTATAGTTCTTCCATTAATGGCGGATAGGAGTTCATCTATATCAGCAGCAATGATATCTATAATATTATTTTTAAGTGCATCGTCTGCTGTGGACGATATACTTTCTCTTACAGTCCTTTCTGCCCACTCAATGTTTCTACCCCTGTAGGCAGCAATACTTTTTATAAAACTCACCGTGTCATTAACAACTTTCTCTTCCATTTTTGCTTCCTGTTGCCCTGTAAGAGTTACAGGGTGGGCAGCACCTATATTCGTTGCAGGAGCCATAGCAACAATATGACAGGAAAGGGCTATAAAAACTCCAGCTGATGCGCACTGGGCACCTTTTGGATAAACATAAGCAACAACAGGGACTTTTGAGGAGAGTATCTCCTGAACTATCTTCCTGGTAGAAGAAAGTAAACCCCCGGGTGTGTCAATTACCAGTAATACAAATTCTGAATTATTCCTTTCAGCGAGTTTGATGATATTTTTTACCTGATAGTAGGTAATTGGTCCTATAGCGCCATCTATATCCAGCCGATAGGCAACACTCTCTGCCGATAAAAAACCGACCATACAGAAAAAGAATAAAAGTAATCTTTTCATAGTTTTATAATAATACCACATATTTTATGAAATGTAATCCTTTTTGACAGATGGCAAACTATAATAGTAAAATTTAAACTGATGGAGGACTAAATATGAAAAAAATAGAGATATATGATACGACACTTCGCGATGGTGCACAGGGAGAATCCATTTCGTTTACCCTTGCTGATAAATTAAGAATTACTGAAAAACTGGATGAGTTCGGTATTGATTTTGTTGAGGGTGGCTGGCCCGGTTCTAATCCAAAAGATATTACATTTTTCAAAAGAGTAAGGCACAAAAAATTCAAAAACATAAAAATTGTTGCTTTTGGCAGTACCAGAAGAAAAAACCTTTCTGCAGACAAAGACCCCTTCCTTAAGCAATTGCTTGAAAGTGAGACAGAATATATCACTATATTCGGTAAATCATGGGACCTGCACGTAATGGATGTTTTAAAAGTATCACTGGATGAAAATCTCAAAATGATAGAGGACTCTGTGAAATTTCTTAAATCAGAAGGGAGAAAAGTTTTTTTTGATGCCGAACATTTTTTTGATGGATATAAAAGAAATCCTGAATATGCTCTGAAAACTCTTATAGTTGCTGAAAGCGCAGGTGCAGATAAAATAGTCCTCTGTGATACAAATGGCGGTTCATTACCATTTGAAATAGAAGAGATAGTAAAAACTGTTACGGAAAAAGTTAAAACTTCGCTTGGTATCCACGCCCATAATGATTCAGGAGTTGGTGTGGCAAACTCTATCGCAGCTGTGAGAATGGGCGCAAAACATATCCAGGGAACAATGAACGGCATAGGAGAACGTTGCGGAAATGCTGACCTTGCTGTAATCATTCCAATTCTACAATTAAAAATGGGATACAGTTGTGTTAATGAAGATAAACTTGTTTATCTCACAGAAGTATCTCGTTTTATATATGAAGTCGCCAATATAATTCCCCCTAATTCCCAGCCATTTGTGGGAATGAGTGCATTCGCACATAAAGGTGGAGTACACGTAGATGCTGTTAATAAAAATCCTGAAACATATGAACATATAGACCCTGCAAAGGTTGGAAATGAAAGAAGAATCCTTCTTTCAGAACTTTCAGGGAAAAGCACAATACTTCAGAAAACCAGAATGTATAATCTTGACGGGAAACCTGAATTTATCAAAAAAATCCTTGACAAAGTAGTAAATCTTGAAAATGAAGGATACCAGTTTGAGGCCGCGGATGCTTCTTTTGATATTATGGTGAAAAAAACAGTCGGTGAGTACAAAAAACTTTTCACTGTGGAAGGATTCAGGGTTATCGTGGAAAAGCGTGGTAATAAAGTCGTTTCAGAAGCCACTGTGAAGGTTAGAGTTGACAGGTATATTGAACATACTGCCAGCGAAGGGAACGGCCCTGTCAATGCACTTGATAATGCATTAAGAAAAGCGCTTGTGAAGTTCTACCCTGAAATTGAAAAGGTAAAACTCACTGACTACAGAGTGAGAATACTGCATCCGGAAGATGCAACTGCAGCGGTAACAAGAGTCATCATAGAAAGTGCAGACGAAACTGGTTCATGGGGAACAATAGGTGTTTCAGAAAATATCATTGAGGCGTCATTACTGGCATTGCTTGATAGTATTGAATATAAATTACACAAAACAAGAGTAAAGTAGAAAATAGTCAGGTTTAAGTTTTTACTTTTAATTTTGCGGTTTCAAAAACAGATTACATTCTTTTTTTACTTCTTCAAAATATTCTGTATAAAACCCTGCAAGTTCAGGTGAATCTATAATCACGGATGTCTCGTTATTCTTTTCCATTGCTGAATAGGACCAGTTTGTACTACCTATTACTACATACCTTCTGTCTATTATTAACAATTTTGAATGGGTGGTTATGTCCGGCGGTGAGAAATATACAGATATACCATTGTTAGAAAGATATCTTGCTGTTTTTAGATTTTCCACTGTTGAGTGTGAAGAATAATCCTTATCTGATTGATTAAAGATTACTTCCACTCTAACTCCTCTTTGCTTTGCTACTATCAGTTCTCGTATAAAAAGGTTTGTCGGGCTATCGGGATATTCAGGATAATAACTTGCAAGAAACATAATTATAAATATGGATTTTTTTGCCTCTTTTAATCTGGGAAGAAGTAATTTCTGATACTCTCTGTTATTCGCTGGAAAAACCCTTCCTTCATAAATATTCGAAGAGATTAAAAAAGTAGCGCAAACGCAAAAAATAAATGTAAAAAATATCAGTTTACGCATTCTGTCTCTCCTGAAATTTTTTTACAAGTGCCCGTATATCAAGTTTACCCTGATACAGCGCTTTTCCTATGATAACCCCATCTGGCTTATACTTCATATGTTGAAATACTTCTATATCTGCTTCTGTTGTAATTCCTCCTGATGTAATAATCTCATAAGGTTTTTCAGTAAAGTTATATATTTTCTTAAAGATATTCTCCACGGAAGTTATATCTATTCCATTAAGTGTTCCATCCCGTTCTACATTGGTAATAATAAATCTTTTAAATCCTTTCTTTAATAATTTTTCTATCACATAATGAGGAGTAAGAGGAATGGTGACTTCCCATCCACTCAGGGCTATCTCATCCTTACGGTAGTCAACAGAAATTATTACTTTTTCTTTCAATGTGTATTCTATCCTGTCAATAAGGTCAACTTCTGGAATTTCTTTCTCTTCATCAAATGTCTTGCCAGCCTGCTGATAAAAAAGTTTGATATCATTTTTCAAAAATCCTTCTTCCAGAGCAATGGGTATTAAGATAGATGTTCCCATTATTATGTAATCAACACCCTCTTCAATAAAGGATTTTATCTGGGAATATCTCCTCAATCCCCCGCCTATCTGTATTTTACAGGTATTGTCATAAATATCTCTCGTTCTTATTATCTGGCTCAGTACAACTTTTTCTTCTGACAACCACCCTGTATGGGCGCCCCACAAAAACACAATATGTAACCGCTTCACGCCAGCAGTAAGAAATTTACGTGCAACCTCAACGGGTTTTACATTATACCGGGATACTCTGTCAAAATTCCCTTTATATAACCGTACAACCTCATTTCTTTTCAGGTCTATTGCGGGGATTATAAGCATTTCCAATCCTTTCCGTAAATGTACACCGCGGGTAATTACTGCATCCTAAAAAGATACCGTAACGTCCCTGTTTAACTATGAGCGGAACTTTACACCTTGGACATACTCTACCCTCTGCAACAACACGATTAAATATTTCATTATGCTCCGCTATTTTTCCTTTTGCTCTTTCCAGCATAATTTTATATCTGCCATAGAATTCCTGTAATATTTCTGTCCATTTTTTTTCACCTTCTGCAATTTTATCAAGGTCTTCTTCCATTTCTGCTGAAAAATCTATTTTTATTATTTCAGGGAAAAATTTTTCAAGTATTTCACACACTGCTCTTCCTATCTTCAACGGTATCAGTGTTTTTTTCTCTTTCTTTACATATCCCCGATTAAAAAGTATTGAAATAGTCGGGGCATAGGTGGAAGGTCTTCCAATTCCATTCTTTTCAAGTGTTTTTATTAAACTTGCCTCTGTATATCTTGGAGGAGGACTGGTTTGATGTTGCTCTTTGAAATACTCTTTAATATCCAGTATCTCATCTTTTTGAATATCTGCAATAGCATATTCTCCAGAATCAATCTTTATATCCCACAATTTTGTAAAGCCATCAAAAATAATCTCATTGCTTTCAGTAAAGAACCCATATTTTCCATTTCTGGCAAAAAGTTTTATATTTTTTATAATTGCCTCTTTCATCTGACTGGCAACAAACCTCTTCCATATCAAATTGTACAGTTTATATTGCTGTTCATTCAAAAATGGCTTCATCTTTTCAGGTGTCCTTAACACAGAAGTGGGTCTTATTGATTCATGTGCTTCCTGTGCTGATGCTTTTCCTTTATATGTATGAGGTCTTTCAGGAACATAGTCATATCCAAATGTTTCCTTTATATATTTCAACGTCTGGTCTCTTGCCGGTTTTGCTACAGAAGGAGAGTCGGTTCTCATATAAGTAATCAGCCCTATATCTCCTTCATCTGTTTTTATACCTTCATAAAGTTGCTGGGCTATCACCATTGTCTTGGAAGCAGAAAAACCGAGTTTTATAGAAGCATCTTGCTGGAGAGTACTTGTAATAAAAGGAGGGTAGGGCTTAATTTTTTTCTCTTCCTCTTTTTTATCCACAACAACAAGTATTCCCTTTTTAAGGTCTTCAATTATGCTATTGACGATACCTTCATCTTTCAATCCGTACTTTTCTATCTTTTTTTCTTCTATTTCCACAAGAGTCATAAAAAACTCTTTTCCCTCTTTTACAATTTTTGCTTTTACAATCCAGTATATCTGTGGAACAAAGTTTTCAATTTCCCTTTCTCTTTCCACTATCAATTTCAGAGCCACTGACTGAACTCTACCCGCTGAAAGACCCTTTCCAAGGAATGGACTTAATGTATATCCAACAATCCTATCAAGTACTCTTCTTGCCTGTTGAGAATCCACAAGGTTAAGATGAATGGAGCGGGGAGATTTAAATGCCTTTCTGATGGCATCCGGTACAATTTCATGAAAGACAACCCTTTTCACTTCGTCAGGATTTTTACCGATGATATGCGCTATATGCCAGGCAATGGCTTCTCCTTCTCTATCCTCATCTGTAGCAAGAAATATATCGTTATACTGTTCAGCGGATTTTTTAAGATTTGCTGCTATCTTTCTTTTTCCCGGGATAAGAACATATTTTGGTTTAAAATTATTTTCAATATCAACCCCCATATCATTTTCAGGGAGGTCTCTGATATGCCCCATAGTTGCCATAATTTTATATTCCCTGCCCAGAATACTACCTATAGTTCTTGCTTTCGTCGGTGATTCAACTATAACCAGCCCTTTTTCCACAAAGCACCTCTTTTTTATTTTATCTTTATTATATTACTTTTTATCTTAACAATAAGCAAATGGTAACATCCCTTTACGTTTCCAGCGTACGAATAAGACTTCTGGCTTGTTACTTTATGTTATAATATCTTTTGTGAATAAGAAAATTAAAAGAATAGCAATTGTAACAGGACCAACAGGAGGACACTTTTTTCCGGGGCTCGCCATTGCTGAACAGTTAAGAGATAAAAATAATGTTGAAGTATCTCTCTTTGTTCCCGGGAGGAGTTATATTGTCCGGTGGCTACAGCAGAAAAAATTCTATTACAGGATTATCCCGGAAGTTAAAATTACTGCAAAAAGACCCTTTTCATTTTTCAAACTTATATATCTTATATTTCATTCTTGTATCATACTTCTGAGAGAAAAATTTGATATAATTGTAATTACAGGAAGTTATACAACATTTCCTTTTTTATTAGCATCCTTTTTATGCAACAAAAAAAGTTTTGTCCACGAACAAAACTTTATTCCTGGAAAGATTACGAAACTTTCAGGTTTTATTGCTGACAGAATAGCACTTTCATTTCCTTCTACTTCTCTCCTGCATAAAAAGAAAGCAGTCATTACAGGTTTTCCTGTTCCCGAAGATTTTAAAAAGAGATACCAGAAAGGAGATGTCCTTACCCAGTTTAATTTCACTGAAGAAGATAAAACCGTCCTTATTCTCGGGGGGAGCCAGGGAGCTACCTTTCTGAATAATCTCATTATTGGAAATATGGATTATTTAAGTAAAAAGAAACTTCAGTTTATCCATCTGGCGGGTAAAGATAAAGAAGTGTTAATTGAGAGGTACAGGAAATATGGAATACAAGCCCAGGTTTTTGATTTTTATTTTGATATGGCAAAGTTATACAGTATAACTGATATAATAATATGCAGAGCAGGGGCAGGGACAATTGCGGAAATCTGTGAATGGAAAATTCCCGCTATTGTTATTCCGTATCCCTATGCAGGTGGTCATCAAAGATATAATGCCATTTACCTTGCAAAACAGGGTGGTTGTAATATGCTTGACCAGAATCCTGATAGCATACAGTTATTTCCTGACGTTTTTGAGAAAACATTAAAAGAACTGGATACTATAAAACAGAACCTTGAAAAAATTTCAATTGTAGATAATTCCGGTAATAATGTAAATGCGATAATGGAGTTGTTAAAAAATGGAAAATAATATACTTGAAAAAGCAAAGAGAATACATCTTATAGGAATAGGTGGAACGGGAATGAGTGGACTTGCACAGTTGCTTCTATCTATGGACAAAAAAATATCCGGTTCTGACAATAATCCATCAATTGTTCTGGAAAAACTCAAAAAAAAGGGGATACAAATCTTTTGCCCGCAGAGAGAAGAAAATATATGTAAAGATATTGAACTGATTATCCATTCACATGCCATACTTCCTGATAATCCAGAATATAAACAAGCTATTGAATACAATATACCAGCTATAAGTTACCCTGAAGCAGTTGGCTGTGTTATGGAGAAAAAAAAGGGTATTGCTATCGCAGGAACACATGGTAAGACAACTACTTCATCTTTAATTGTTTCTGTACTTAAAACAGCCGGATGTTCCCCTTCTTTCCTTATCGGGGGAGAAATACGAAATATAGGTAACTCTGAAGCGGGTAAAGGCGATTTGCTTGTAGTGGAAGCATGTGAATATAAGAGGTCTTTCCTTAACTACAGACCGGAGATAGGGGTTGTTACAGCAATAGAAGAAGACCATCTTGACTATTACAGGGATATAGAGGAGATAAAAAGTGCTTTTAGAGATTTTATTAATAACATTAAGGGTCTGGTTATCTACTGTGCAGATGACAGAAATGTTCTTGATGTTATCAAAACAGTAGATAAAAAAATCATGGTTTCTTATGGCCTTAACAGAGGAAAATGGAAGGCAAAAAATATAAAATTCTCAAAAAACACTTCAGAGTTTGAGTGCCTGTTTGAAGGAAAAAAGGAAGCGCTGATAAAAATCGGGCTTTCAGGTATTCATAACATCAAAAACGCACTTGCAGTTATTGCCTGCGCCCGATACTTAAATATTCCGTGGGAAGGTATAAAAGAAGGTCTGGAGAAATTTAATGGAGTTCACAGGAGATGCGAAATCCTTGGAAAGTCAGGAGGAATAACTATAATTGATGACTATGGACATCATCCTACAGAGATAAAGTGTACACTAAAATGTATAAGAAATATGTTTCCTGACAACCGTCTTATAGTTGTCTTTCAACCACATCAGTATAGTAGAACTCGTTTCCTCCTGAAAGAATTCGCTATGTCTTTTTCAGATGCAGATAAAGTAGTAGTACCGGATATCTATTTCGTAAGAGATTCTATAATAGAGCAGAAACTGGTTAATGCAAGAATGCTTGTGGAAAAAATAAGGAAAAATGGAAAGGAAGCACTGTATCTTCCAACCTTTGATGAAATTGTGGAATATCTATATGAAATAGTAAAAAAAGGTGACATTATACTTACGATAGGAGCAGGGCCTGTTGATAAAGTAGCCCATAGCTTGCTAAAAAAACTCAGAAAGAAATATGGGATAAAGAATGTTAAAAAAGTATAAGATTCTTACAAGGGAAGAAATAGCAAGGATTGAAAAGGAAACAGAAGAAACATACGGGATAAGCCGTCTAATCCTTATGGAGAATGCAGGAAGAACTCTTGCAGAGGTTATTAACAGTAGATTACGCAGGGTGATAGATAAAAAAATCTGCATAGTAGCAGGGAAGGGTAATAACGGCGGTGATGGTTTTGTGGCAACGAGATACCTTTTTAATATGGGAATGGACGTAAAAGTAGTTTATACCGACCCACCTGAAAAATTTTCCCGTTTGTCCTTTACAAACTATCAGATTTTGTGTAAAATGGGAATAGATAGATTTCTGTTTAAAAAAGACAGAAAGATTTTTAGAATTCTGAAAGAAGCAGATGTTATTGTAGATGCGATTTTCGGGACGGGAATACAGGGAAGTATTACAGGGATAGCAGCAGAGGTAGTACCACTTATAAATGAGAGTAAAAGATTTGTTGTTTGTGCTGATATTCCATCGGGTCTGGATGCGGATACTGGAATTGTTCAGGGAGAATGTGTAAAGGGCAATATCACCGTAAGTTTTGGTTTTGCCAAAAAAGGATTTTATATAAATAGTGGCCCTGAATACTGTGGAAAGATAGTAGTTATAGATATAGGATTTCCACGTTTTTTTTACAAAGGAGAAGCAAAAAATGAATAAAATAAAAACAGGGCTTATCATACTCTTACTTAACTTCAGCATCGTGTTTTGTAAACCGGATATTGAGATAACAGAAGGACTAAAATCCGGAACTTTTCAGAAAAAAGTTGAACTTATTAATAGAATTGAAAATTCCAGAAACAAGGTATATCTCCCTGAACTCGGAGAGGTAATAACCACCGATGAAAATGAAGAAATACGGAGCAGGGCAACACTTGCACTTCTGAATATAGGCGACTCCACCTGTATACCATATTTTAGAAATGCGCTTGGCGATAGTTACTGGCAGGTACGACTTTATGGGATAAAAGGGCTGGTAAAATATGGAACAGGAGACGATATCATCCCTGACCTTAAACGTGCCATGAAAGATAGTTACTGGCAGGTAAGATATTATGCTACTACTGGACTTGGTAAATATGGTGATGAAAGAATTCTCTCAGACCTTCTCGGGGCCTTACAGGATACAAATGAAATAGTGAAAGCAGAAGTCCTCTGGGCAATGCTGACATTGATGGGAAGAGACGAAGCAAGGGCAATGTTCAAGAAATTTCCTGAAGATAAAATTAGACCTGTGCTAAATACATTAAAAAGCACTAATCCTGAACTCAAAATACGGACTTTATGGTTACTTGAAGCCACAGGAGATAAAAGGGCAATTCCTTATTTCATAGAAATGCTATCCGATAAAAACGATGAAGTAAAGATACGGGCTCTCTGGGCAATTGAAAAGTTTAAAAGTGAAGATGGCGGCAGGGAAATAGAAGGGCTTCTTGTAGATGAACCCACGAAGATTAAAATAGAAGCCATCAAAACGCTTGTAAATCTCAAGATGACAGAGGGAACCGCAGGATTGATAAGAGGCCTTTCAGATAGAGATGAATCAGTAAGAATATATTCTCTATGGGCTCTTGAAAAATTCAGAGAACCTGCTTCCTATCCATATATTATAGAGCGCCTCGCAGATAATTCTGAAAGAGTAAGAGAATATGCTGGAAGATTGATATTACAGCTAAGAGACCCACTTTTCTATTCTCCACTTGAAAGTTTTATAGAAGACGCCTCTAACCCTCTTGATGCAAGAGTCTCTGCCATTTCTTTCCTGGGTAAAATTGGCAACGAAACAGTAAAAGAGTTTATATTAAAACTGGTGGATAATCCTGAATCTGATATCAGATGCTCAGCAATCAGGGCATTTTATAATATTGACAGATTTGATACACAGTATCTTAAATTACTTGCGTATCTGGAAAATTATGACAGCTCATTGAATGTAAAAAAAGAAGCTGTAAATCTTACAGGTAATATCACCAGACAGATGCAGATAAAACTTACAAGTTCTGAAAAGAACGAACGCGAATTTATTCTGGAGAAGGTAGAAGCCCTGGCAGGAGCAAGTAGTCTACAGGTATTACTCCTTAATATGTCTTACTCAAAATATCCTGAAGTAAGAGAGAAGATGTTACTTATTGTAAAAGAAAACCCTGAAAAAATTTTCGGAGCAAAAGTAAGAACAATGTTATTAGACGAAAAGGATATTTCTATAAAGAAACTGGCAGCAATTGTTGCAGGTGAAATAAAAGACAGGGAATCAATCCCCCTTTTAAAAACAGGCCTTAAACATTTTGACCCTGAATTTCAACTTATATGTGCCAGAGCACTTGCCAATATGGGAATATCTGATGGATTTCCTCTGGCGATAAGATATATGGACAGCAAAGAGCCAAACTATCAAAGAATATCTGCCGAAACCCTTGCTCTTTTAAAAGATAAAAAGGCATCCTCTGTTCTATTAAGGCATCTCGCGGACTCAGAACTTGATGTTAAGGTGGCCAGCGCATGGGCACTTGCAAGGATGGGAGAGGAAAAAGGGCTGGATTTGCTTGTAAGGTTATCGGAAGAAAGCATTGAACCTATCAGAACATCTGCTAATAAATATCTTCTTGACAAGGAAATACCATTAACACTGAGAAGTAAGATACCATCTCTAAGAGAAAAATTGTACATTGAAAAACTGGGCATCAGAGAGGTTTCTCCAAAAAGATTGACCGCTACCTTTGCATCCTCATCTGTGGATATAGATGGGTTTAACAAAGAAGGTTTCTGGTTATCTGCTGAAAAAGCAGATATGTTTATTGAACTGGAAGGAGAAAAAATCAAAACATCTGTTGCCACAACGGTAAGGGTCGCTTATGACACTGATAATCTTTATCTATTTTTCATCTGCGAAGACCCTGATGTTTCGAAAATTGATTTTAATTCAAGAGATATTATCACGGTTTCCATAAATCCCCTGAACTCAGCCAGGGAATGGTACCAGTTTGTAATGCATCCACTGGAACATATAAAATATTCCTATGTATGGAAACTTTATAAAGATGATGAGCCTGAAAGATTATGGTCATCAAACTGGAAAGTGAAAGCGAATATTGAAAGCAGGAGATGGCTTGTAGAAATGGCTATTCCACTTAAAGATTTGAAAGTAGAAAAAATATTACCCGGGGATATCTGGAGTATAAATTTCCAGCGTGAATCACAGCACATCCCCGGTACTTCATGGAGCGGGAGAATAGATAATCCTGCGCAGTTTGGAATTCTTTATTTTAAGGAGCAATGAGAATGATTAAAAAACTTATATTATCGGTCGCTTTTATCTGTATTCTTACGGGTTATTGTTATTCCAGTGATTGGTTTGATAAGAACAAAGAACTGGTTGTTGTATTTCATAAAAATGTATGGCTATATATTGAGAATGCGAATAAAGCAGATAATTCAGGCAAATGGCAAGAAGCGGATTTGTGGCTTTCAAAGGCGGAAAAGAAGATAGAAGAAACAAGACCTTTTATCACAGGAAGCTGGCCTTCTGGCTGGCCCTATGATGTTAAAGCACTTGCTCTTCTCAAATATGCCACACCCGATGCTTATCTGTACAGGATTATAGGAGATTATGCTTATTCACATAAAAAAGTGAAGGAAGCACTTGATTATTACAACAGATATATTGTTCACTCAATTATACCTGATATATCTTATATGGCTAAAGTAGCGGAGATATACGAAAAAGAGGGAATGCTTAAAGATGCCAGGATAATGTACGAGAATATTTCCAGAGTTATAGATAGTAAAAACTTTCATGGTGTTTCATTCAGCAAAGAATATATTGCCAGAAAAATAAAAAATCTTGATATAAAGATGAAAAAAGTAGTTTTATTATCTCTTGATGTTTATTTCAGTAATATCCCGGATTTTATAAAGAGCGATTTTCAGAAACTTTTTATTGACGAGATAAATAAGATGGAGAATTTTTCTATTATTTCTAAGAGGGATTTTGAAAAGGTCCTGTCAGAGGAAAAATTAACAGAGAGTGATTTACAGTATCCAGATGAGTTATCCACTGTAGGAAAGATTCTCAACATTGATTATATATTAAGGCCATCTTTAACAAAGATAGACGAATATTATATCTTTCATGTAGATGTTTTTGACCCACAAAATAAATCATGGTTTGATAGTTATGAATATAAAACAGAATCTACTCTGTATCTTGCAAATCTTATTCAAAGGTTTACCTCACAGTTCAAGGGAGAAGAGATATCAGACAGTCTCCTTCTTCCTGAAACAGAATTCCTGTGGGAATATGAAATTGATAGTATGGCTACAGACCTGAAACTTTCCAGCGATGGGAAGAGAATGATAATTGGCTGTGAAAGCGGGAATGTTTATATCCTTACTTCAAAGGGAACCGTTCTGAGGCAGTTTAAAACATCTGAAAAAGTTTTAAAAGTAGCAATTTCACCCTGCGGCGAATATTATGGCTGGGGTTCTCTTGATGGGAAGGTATATTTTGCAGATACGAAAGGTATAAGGTGGTCCGAAAAAACAGGAAATTATATAAGAGACATTGATATTGCACAGGCAGGAAGATTTATTGTCTTTGGAATTAACAATGAGATTATTTTCAAGGATATAAAAGGGGAAACATTCTGGAAAGAAAAATTACCGCAGTGGATAACAAGAATAAAAATTACAAATGATTCCCACAGGATATTTGCAGGAATGGAAAATGGAGAATACTGGTGTTTTTCAGATGAAGGGAATGTGTTATGGAAGAAAAATCTCAATAACAGAATTGTGGATATAAATGCTTTTGAAAATTATAATAGGGCGGTAACAGAACAGGGTAAAACATTTATTATAGATAATGAGGGTAATGATGTATTCAATTTTGAATCAGGTAAAGAAGTCCAGTATGCTGCATCAGAACCAGAAATCATAAGATTGATGAGCGGTAAAAAGGGGAAGTATTTCTATTTCCTTTCTCACAATAAAAATCAGTTATGGAAATACGATATCAGAGAGAAAATTAACTTTATAGATGCCCTTGATGATGGAGGATTGATAATAAGTATAGAAGGTAAAAATATATTTGCGTTCAGAATAATCTGGAGATGAAAAAGGAGGAGCAGAAATGGTAAAAGTAGGAATTATAGGTGCGGGTTTTATGGGAAGTATGCATGCTACTGTTTACAATCAGCTTCCTGATGTTAAAATTGCCGGTATTGCAGACATTAGAGGAGAAAAGGCAAAATCACTTGCCACAAAATTCAAATCAATCGCTTATTTTGACCCACAGCAACTTCTTGATAGAGAAGATATTACAGTTATTGACGTATGTCTTCCGACCTTTCTTCATAAGGAATTCGTGATTAAAGCAGCGGAGAGAAGTAAAGATGTAATCTGTGAAAAACCAATTGCACTCACCCTTAAAGATGCGAATGAAATGATAGAAGTCTGTAAAAAACATAAAGTGAGATTTATGGTGGCCCAGGTTATAAGGTTCTGGGCAGAATATAAATTTCTTAAAGAAGTATATGACAGAAAGAAATACGGTGAACTTATTACTCTTTCCTGCAGGAGAATTTCACCATTACCCACATGGGGATGGCAGGACTGGCTTCTGGATAGTGATAAATCCGGAGGTGCATTGGTGGACCTTCATATTCACGATACTGATTTTATATGCTACCTCACCGGGAAAAAACCCGAAAAGATATATTCAAAAGCAATAAATAAAGAAAGGCCTTACTCTCACATATATACAACCTTTACCTTCAATGACGACCTTATAATAACAGCCGAAGGTGGCTGGGACTATCCTGCGAATTTTCCTTTTGAAATGAGTTATCTTGCTAAATTTGAAAAAGCAGTGATTGAATTCAACTCAAGAAACAATCCATCACTTATTGTTTATGAAGCCACAGGGAAGGTAGATAAGCCAACCTTTGAAAAAGTAAAAGCAGAAGGAGTGGGGGGTAATATTGATGACCTCGGAGGATATTTTTATGAACTCCGATATTTTGTGGACCATGTAATCCACAATAAACCCTTTAATGTCGTAACACCAGAAGATGCAAGGGACTCCCTCGCAGTGGTCTTAAAAGAAAAGGAATCTGCAGATAGAGGATGTGAAATTCTTCTTTAAACTTATAATCACAAAGGATTTCTGGATTAAAAGTTTATAGAATAGTTATTTGTGGTATATTTAACTTTTGACTTATTACTTTTGACTTATTATTATGAAATCAGGGTATGTCTCAATAGTCGGGAAACCAAATGCCGGTAAATCCACCCTCATAAATGCATTGCTTGGCAATAAAGTTTCCATTGTTTCTCCAAGACCTGCCATTACAAGAATTAGAGTACTTGGCATCTATAACTCTGAAGAAGGGCAGATTGCCATTCTTGATACTCCCGGTTTTGAAAATGTCCGCAATGAACTCGGCAGAATGATGCAGAAAACCATAATTAACTCTATTGAAGAAGCGGATATAATACTTCCTGTAATAGAATCCCGTGGATGGCAAACAGAAGACGAAAGAATAATGGAAACCGTTAAAAAATTCGATAAAAAGAGCATCCTTGTGATTAATAAAATAGACCTTCTTCCACATAAAGAATCTTTACTCCCTCTTATCAAAGAAAGCAATGAGAGATATGATTTTGCTGATATAGTCCCCATTTCTGCATTGAAAAACAAAAATATTGATACTCTCAGAAAGTGTATATTTTCCCATCTTCCTGAAGGAGATAGATTATTTCCTGAAGATATGAAAACCAACATACCACTACAGTATACAATCGCTGAAATAATAAGAGAAAAGGCGGTCAACAAAACGTATCAGGAAGTTCCACAGGCCATTGCAGTAGAAGTAGAGGAGATAAAACCAGGGAATAAAAACAAGAATATGATGGTTATAAAGGCAAATATTATTGTTGACAGGGAAAACCTGAAACACATCGTTATCGGTAAAAACGGTTCTAAACTAAAAGAAATAGGTCAGGCAGCGAGGAAGGAAATTGAAGAAATGTCAGGGAAAAAGGTATATCTGGAGTTATGGGTTAGGGTTATAGAGCGCTGGAGAGAAAGGCCTGATATTTTCAGGAAATTTGGCTACGGAGATATCTAATTCACAATATAAATTATAATGGAGGAAAGATATGAAGATAAGAGCAGTACAGATGGATCTTGCAAGGCAGATGGAAACTCTGGATTATATCAAACACTTCATAGATTTTGCATCCAGTTTTGGCTATAACACACTGGTTCTTTATCTTGAAGGAAGAGTTAGAACAAAGACCTTTCCGTTTATGCCCGAATATGAAAGTTATACGCCGGAAGAGATGAAAGAAATTGTTGAGTACGCCACCAGAAAGAAGATGGATGTTATTCCTGTTGTTTCTAACTTTGCTCATGCTGAACATTTTCTTCGGTTTAACGAACTGGTAAAATTTGCAGAATTGAGAGAAGGGAAAACAGGTCGTTTCAGCGGTTATCTCTCAACTGTATGTCCATTCAGAGAAGAAACCTATGAATTTTTTGAAAACTATTACAGAGAAATTGCGGAGATATTCCCTTCTCCATATTTTCATATAGGCAATGATGAGGTATGGGATATAGGTTTCTGCTCCCTGTGTCGCAACCGTATAAAAAGGGGAGAGACCGAAGCAGATATTTTTGTGAAACATTTGAAAAGAACATATGATATCGTGACTGGTAAACTCGGTAAAAAGATGATGATGTGGGACGATATGTTTGAATACTACCCTGAAGCTCTCAGAAAAATTCCGGTGGATATTATAATGTGTTGCTGGCACTATGATACTTTTATAGATATTCCAAAGACCCATTTTGGGAATCGCAAAAGATTTGACCCGCTTGCTATTTATGAGAAACTTGGATTTAAGTATCTTATAGCGCCAAGAGAAATACATCCTGAAAATGTGAAAACTCTTACCGAATATGCTTTGAACTATAAACCCCTTGGTGGCCTGTTAACTATCTGGGAAAAAGGAGACAGTTTTATGCTGGAAGATTATCCCAATATCGCATTTGCAGGGAAACTATGGGAAAAAAGAATAGTTGATAATGCTGATGTTTTATATAAAGAAGTTTGCAGAAAGATATTTGGATTAAACAACCCGGAGTTTCTTGACCTTTTATTCAATATCAAATACTATGGGAGATGGGATATCCATAATTTTCTCAGAGGTTCTCTTACCCCCTGTGAACATATCCGTATTAAACTGTTAACATTTTTTGAAAAGCAATTAAAAGTTTTTCTGAAAGAGATTTCATATGACACAGGAAAAGATGTATTAAACGATATACTTTTAAGATTAAAAATAGAAGAATTACATCTCAATATAAGAAAATTTTTCTCAAATATCTGTAAATACATCTCGGGCAGAAGAGAAATTCAACTAAAAGTTATCCTTTCTGAAGGAAATCATATACTTGAAGAAATAGAAAGAATAAAAGGCATAAGAAGAGCACAGTGGAGAAAATTCCGTCCTGGCATTTTACCCGTAAAAACAGACACCCTGTATACAGAAATATACGAAGAGATAAAAATTCTTTTGAATGAAATACAATCCGGTGAATTATTAAGAAGGGGGGTCTTATATATCAGATACTTCCTGCCCGACCCATATGGTGTTCAAAAGGTTAAAATTTCTATTAAATACAGAGGTGCAAAAAAATGGGAAGAGATATATACGGGTGTTCCAAAACCTGATATAACTGACTATTCTCAGATACCCTATTATACTTTCACACATTTTATCTCCGGTTTTAAAATTCCCGAAAAGGTTTTATTTCAAACATATGGATATGGAGGGATAGGTATTACTTTTTTAGAAATAGCAAATAAGAAAGGGCACTTTATACCTGTGAAAACAGGTAAAACTACAGGAAAGGTAAGTAATCCACAGGCAATTCTTGTAGATGATACAATATGGACATATCTGGGAGAAATCAATACATCCAGAATTTTTCAAAACCATAAAAAGGCAAATAAGATTCATTCTATAGAAATATCTCTTTCCAGAGCATAAATTTTTATATACTTACTTAATACCGCTGAGGATTAGTAGCGAATTTCCAATAGTTTTAACTTTTTACTTTTGTCTTATTACTTATTACTTTTTACTTTTGCCTTTCGCCTTTTGAGTTTTAACTTTTGACTTTTTACTTATATTTAGACAGATATTTCTAAGAGTGGTAAAATTTAGTATTATGTTGCGAGAACTGTTAACTCCGGAAATAAAAGAACTGATTGGGACGAAAAACTGGCGGGTGCTTAAGGATACACTTGCAGAATGGGAACCCCAGGATATAGCTGATTTGATAGACAATGCCAGTGAAGATGAGGGAATTATCATTTTTCGTCTTCTACCACGTGACCTTGCAGCAGAGGTATTCAGCGAACTTGATTCCAGCGAACAGAAGAAACTTTTGAAGCAGATGAGTAATGACCACATAAAAGAGATTTTCCTTGAACTGACCCCTGATGACAGAACCGATATATTTGAAGAACTGCCAGCAAACGTAACAAAACGGCTTCTTAATCTTCTCCCACCTGAAGAAAGAAGAGAGGCAATGCAACTTCTGGGCTACCCTGAAGACAGCGTTGGAAGGTTAATGACACCCGACTATGTAGCCATAAAACAGAACTGGACGGTAGAAAAGGCATTACAGCATATAAGAAAATTTGGAAAAGAAGCAGAAACAATAAACGTTGTTTATGTCATTGATGATAAAGGGAAATTACTTGATGATATCTTCCTGAGCACATTGATTCTTTCAGAACCAAACGAAACAATAGAAAAAATAATGGATTATCATTATATTTCAATTGAAGTTACCAAAGACCAGGAAGAAGCAGCAACTTTAATGAGGAAATATGACCTGATTGTTTTGCCCGTTACCGACAAAGATGGAATCTTACTTGGAATAGTAACTGTTGATGATGTTCTGAATGTTGTTGAGCAGGAGCACACAGAAGATATGACTAAAATGTTTGCTATTACACCTGAAACAGCAGGTGTTGAAATGATAACAGACCCTCTAGGAACACCTGTTAAAAATCTTTACAGAAGTAGAATAACATGGCTTATCTTCTTACTATTTATGGATTTATTTACAGGAGGGATTATAAATAAATTTAATGAAATGATTGCAAAGTACGTTGTACTTGTAACATTCCTGCCAGTACTTGTAGATACCGCAGGTAATGCAGGTGCTCAATCAGCAACACTGGTAATAAGGTCAATGGCACTTGGAAAAATAAAAATGGGGGATTGGCTCAAAATGTTCGGGAAGGAAATTTTCATTGCCTTACTACTTGGACTGACAATGGGACTTGGAATCTCTTTTATGGGTGTTATTAGAGGTGGTTTTGATATCTGTAAAATTGTTGTGATATCTATGGTTGTAAATGTTATAGCAGGCTGTTTAATGGGAATGACTCTACCATTTATATTCACAAAATTCAGGCAGGACCCTGCAACAGCAAGTGCCCCTTTAATTACAACACTATCAGATATTATGGGAACAGGTATTTACCTGACGATAGCAATGCTTATGCTTAAATAGTCATTCTTTTTACCCTTTATTAAAATATGGAAGATATGCTCCTATCCTTTTTAACTTTTTCTGCAGTTTACGTATATTTATACTTCTACTATCTTTTTTATCCTCTACCATTATTGCTGCTGCCATACCTGCTGCCTGTCCTGTAATATAACAACCTGGCATTACCCTTATGGATGACTGAAGATAGCGGTCTGTACTAACACACCTGCCACATACAAGAACATTTTTGAGCCCGACAGGCGTTAATATCCTGTAAGGGATACCATAACTTTCTCCTTTGCCAAGGCGATATGAACTATATTCTTTCAAAAATTGTGCATATGACTTCTTATCCGGTTTTGACGAATGTATATCAACAGGATAAGAATATCTTCCTATCTCATCATCAAAGACAGCACGGCTTTTGAAGTCCTCAAGGTTAAGTACGTAGTCACCCTTTATCCTTCGGCTTTCTCTTATACCCATAAGAGAAGCAGTTGCAACAAGTTCCATTTTTTCAAATCCCTTAAGATATTTTTTATAGTACTTTTCGTATTCAATCATTAACTTCCTACCCCATATATATGCTTTTGTTAACGACTCTTCATCCGTGCCATCAACCCCGAATGTATGCCCTATATTACCTCCACCTGTAATCTCACCCACGCGAAACATACCCGGTAAATGCCTGTCTTTTATTGTAAATACGCCATCCCTGAAAGCATCCTTAAGCCGGCTTGCTTCAGGCATCTTACTTTTTTCTACTTTTTTCCAGTCAATACCTGCCCATAAACTGCATAGTGTTCCGGGCATCATCAATCCATCTTTATCACCTTTTTCATAATCTGCTCCTGAAAAGTAAGCAAGGTCTCCATCCCCTGTCCCATCAATAAAAACCTTAGCCCTTACCGCAAATAGTCCTGATTTTCCATCGCAAATTGCTTCGCTAACAATACCGTTTTTAACAATAACATCTATAAGTTTTGTGTGGTATGTAAAATGAACTTTACTGCCCTCTAACATTGTTTCATATACCCTTTTAAGGACTTCTGCCTTTATACATAGACCATCAGGTGGAAAAGTCCCGCCCGATTTCTGTAAAGTTGTCAATATCTCTTTACCTATTCCCCCTGCAAGAAAATTAATGCCATCTGTAAACCGCATAAAGACAGGGACAAGTCCTGCAGTCCCCAGACCCCCGATACAGGTATGTGCCTCAGCAAGATAAACTTTCTTTCCCTCTCTGGCAGCAACTATAGCTGCAGCAACACCTGAAGGACCTGCTCCTGCAATGAATATATCAACACTGTACTTTACAGGAATCTTTTTAGTATATAAAAGTGCTCTCATTTTATTACCCCCTTTTTTATTTTTTCCCACTCATCCTTCAGGGTTACAGTTCTATTAAATACAGGAGCCCTTTCTACTGTATCAGGGTCAACACAAAAATATCCCAGCCGTTCAAACTGGAAAACACTACCAACGTTTACATTAGCAAGGGATGGTTCTAATTTACAATTTTTCAATACCTTCAAAGAGTCAGGATTGATGTTATCCTTAAAATCTCCTTTTTCTCCCGTATACATCGGGTCTTCTTTAATAAAAAGGCGTTCATATAATCGTACTTCTCCTGTTATACAGTGCTCTGCTGATACCCAGTGTAGTGTTGCCTTCACTTTTCTACCATCTGGAGCATCCCCGCCTTTTGTGGCAGGGTCATATGTACAGTGAATTTCAACAATCTCACCATTTTTATCTTTGATAACATCAACACATTTTATAAAATATGCATATCTTAATCTCACTTCTCTGCCAGGTGCTAAACGATAGAACTTTGGAACAGGATTTTCCATAAAATCATCTTTTTCAATATATATCACTTTTGAAAAGGAAACCTTCCTTGTTCCTGCAGATATGTCTTCTGGATTATTTATTGCATCAAGTTCTTCTGTCTTACCTTCAGGATAATTTACTATCACAACCTTCAACGGATTTAAAACCGCCATTCTTCTTTCAGCGGTCTTATTAAGTTCTTCCCGAACAAAGTGTTCAAGAAGTTCTATATCCACAACACTCTCTGTCTTTGCTACCCCTATACTACTGCAAAACCTCCTTATCGCTGAAGGAGGGTATCCCCTCCTTCTCATACCCGAAAGGGTTGGCATGCGTGGGTCATCCCATCCACTAACATATCTACCTTCTACAAGTTCAAGGAGTTTTCTTTTACTCATCACTGTATAGGTAAGGTTAAGCCGTGCAAATTCTATCTGTCTGGGATGGTGTATACCTAACTGTTCTATAAACCAGTCATACAAAGGCCTGTGGTCCTGAAATTCCAGTGTACATATAGAATGCGTTATTCCTTCTATGGAATCACACTGACCGTGTGCCCAGTCGTATGTCGGATATATACACCATTTATTACCTGTTCTGTGATGGTCTGTGTGGATAATTCTATACATTACAGGGTCCCTCATATTTAAATTGGGAGATGCCATATCTATCTTTGCCCTTAAAACCATTGCACCCTCAGGATATTTACCTTCCCGCATCTCCTTAAATAGTTTGAGATTTTCTTCTATTGGACGGTTTCTGTAAGGACTTTCCTTTCCTGGTTCTGTAAGTGTACCCCTGTATTCTCTTATCTGTTCTGCTGTTAATTCGCAAACGTACGCCTTCCCTTTTTTAATCAAATCAACTGCCATCTCATAGAGTTTCTCAAAATAGTCAGATGCATAATACTCCCTGTCTTCCCAGTCATATCCCAGCCACCTTATATCTTCCTTTATAGAAAGGACATATTCCTCTTCTTCTTTTGCAGGATTGGTATCGTCAAATCTCAGATTACATTTTCCACCATACTCTCTGGCAATCTCAAAATTGAGGCATATCGCTTTTGCATGACCTATATGTAGATAACCATTGGGTTCCGGCGGAAATCGTGTGTGAACTTTTTTATACTTGCCTTCTTTAAGGTCATTATTTATAATTTCTCTTATAAAATCTGTTTTCTTATTTTCCATCTGGACTCCCTAGTTTAATATAACATTATAAAACATACGACTGAAAAATGGAAAAAGTCCTTGTAATAAGATATGGCGGGGTAGGGGATGTCATAACAGTCCTTCCTGTGATACAATCCCTTAAAAATAGCGGATATTCAGTTATACTGGCTTCCAATAACCGTTATAAAGAGTTTTGCTTGAAATATACAGAAGTTGACGGATTTGTTGGTATTGATAATTCTTTTTTACTATCCCTTTTTGCTGGTGAAAGAAATGAAGAGATTTTTTATTTTCTTCAGCAGTTCAATCTCATACTATCATATACAGATGAGGAAGAGGTTTTTTCAAGAATGCTCCGGAGTTTGTTTAAGGGAAAGGTAGTGTTTAAGCCGGTAAATCCAGAAAAAATAAAAAACCATATAGTAAAGTATCTGCTTGAACCGGTATATGAATTTACCTCTAAGGTATCTGAGATACCTGTTTTAAAGATAAACTCTGATGTTCCGAAAGAGTTCTTTGCTATCCATCCCGGCAGCGGTTCTTATTACAAAAACTGGGCGAAGGAAAGATTTATGGATGTATACAAAGAACTATCTGTTAAAATGAGAGGCATTGTGTTGTTAGGATATGCAGAGATGCAACAGTGTGAATTCTGGTATGAGAATATAGCTTCTTCTGATATTGTTGTATCTGAAAGATTGGAAGAGGTGGTCCATTATATAGAAAGAACTCATTTTTATATCGGCAATGACTCCGGCATCTCTCATCTTTTTGCTGCTGGAGGTGTACCATCTATTGTTATCTTCGGGCCAACATCACCATTTATCTGGTCTCCTTCGGGTGAAAATGTTAGAATACTTTACAAAAAAGAGAAATGCAGCCCCTGTAGTATAGAACAGAGGCGGTTATGTAAAGAGAAAAAATGTCTTAACTCAATTACAGTGAAAGATGTGTTAAAAGAGGTGGAGACCCTATGGAGAAAGATATAAGATTTAAAAGTGGTAGATATAACCTTGCAGGTGTATTGCATATTCCGGAAAGAGGTAAAAAGCCATACCCTGTGGTGATAATGTTTCACGGATTTACAGGACATAAAGCAGAAAGCCATTTCTTATTCACAAAACTGGCAAGAAATCTTTTATCTAATGGTATAGCCACATTCAGATTTGACTTTATGGGTTCTGGAGACAGTGAAGGAAATTTTGAAGATATGACACTTCATACGGAAATACAGGATGGGAGGAAAGCAATAGAACTTGTTATGGCAGATAGTGCATTTAATAAAGCATGCATTGGCATTCTTGGATTATCTATGGGAGCGATTACGGCTAACTATATTGCAGCAGAGTATAAAGTAAAAACTCTTGTACTATGGTCTCCTCTTGCATATCCTGAGTTGATAGAACAAAAGGTTCTTACAAGAAAACTGAAAAAGATATTGCAGGAAAAAGGAAAGGTATATCCACCAGGACTTGGACACTATCTCGGTAAGCCGTTTTTCAAATCTTTACACAGTGTAAAACCACTTGAAGCAGCAAAACAATTTACAGGTAATGCATTTATTATTCATACAAAAGATGATGCTACCTTGCCTGTTGACCATTCTATGGTATATTTTGAGGCCTTCCACAACCGGGCGGTCCTGCCCAGATTACTTATCCTTGAAGAAGGTGGCCATACATTTACAACAGATTTTTCAGAAAAGACCGTTATTGAAGAAACAACTATATTTTTCCAGGAAACACTTATTTAATACCTATATAATCTGTTTGTATAAACTATTCATCTGTTTTATAATTTATTACTATGTATAACAATTTTTTTATTTTTCTGGGACAGATAACAACAGAGCAGAAAATTTTATCAAAAGGGTTGTTTAATCTTCCTGTATGGACACAGAAAAAGATAGCAGGCGTTACTCTCAATGAGATAATAGCGGCTATCATCTTAATCTTCCTTGGTTTTGCCCTTAAAAAACTATCAGACCATGTCTTTGAAAAACACCTTATTCCTTTTTTTAAAAAGACAAAAACAGAGATAGACCACCTTTTTTTTGAAGCCCTCAGCAAACCACTCGGTTTTATAATTCTACTTGCATGTATTTCATCTGCCTTTGCTGTGCTCCCTTTACCCACAAAACCCAATATAAATGGTTTTGTATTCACTATCCTTAAAGTAATTACTGCACTCATTTTGCTCTGGTTCTTATTCAGAATCATTGATATTGGAACAAAATATATTTCTAATCTTGCTATAAAAACCGAATCAAAACTTGACGAACAGATGGTTCCCTTTATAAGCAAGGCATCTAAAATCGTTTTAGTCCTTATTATATTTTTATGGATATTACAACTTTCAGGTTACAACATTTCAAGTTTACTTGCAGGACTTGGTATCGGTGGACTTGCTGTCGCTTTAGGACTGCAGGACACTCTCGCAAACTTTTTTGGCTCTGTGGCAATTTTTGCTGATAAACCATTTCTGGTAGGAGATGTGGTGAAAATTGGAGATATTCAGGGAACGGTTGAAGACATTGGTTTTCGTTCAACCCGCATACGCACATTTGAAGCAACACTTGTATCTATTCCTAATAAAACAATAGCAAATTCAATAATAGATAATCTCTCAAAACGTTCAAAAAGAAGAGTATCTCAAACAATAGGATTGACCTATAATACAACCCCTGATAATATGGAAAAAGCCGTTTATGTTATAAGAAATATTATAAGCAACGACGAAGGAGTGGACCCTGAATTTATTGCTGTAAATTTCTCCGATTTCGGGAGTTCCAGTTTAGATATTAACGTAGTATATTTCGTAAAAGGTATTGACTTTAAAGAATATCTTAAAGTAAAGGAAAGAATTAACCTTGCCATTATGAGAAAATTAGAAGAACTGGGACTTTCTATTGCATTCCCAACGAGGTCTATCTACATAGAAAATTATAAGCAGAAACCCAGTAATTCTAAAAAAACAGAAAAAATTATTTCTAAAAAAGAAGGTGAAGACCTGCCCTTTTAATAGAAGGATTTGTATAACCAGATTTATATTTTACTTTTAACTTATTACTTTTGACTTTTGACTTATTACTTTTGACTTTTGACTTATTACTTTTGACTTTTGACTTATTACTTTTGACTTTTGACCTTTGACTTTTGACTTATTACTTTTAACTTTTTACTTATTACTTATTAACTATGCTTCTTCTAATAAACCCCTGGATATATGATTTTGCGGCCTATGATATGTGGATGATGCCACTCGGCCTTCTCCACACAGGATATCTTCTTAAAAAACAGGGATTTGAAGTTAAACTCATTGACCTCATTGATATAAACTACGACAGAAATATTTTCAGGGTTAAACGAAAAGAAACAGGAGAAGGTAACCTTCCATATAAAGAAGTAGAAAAACCCATATTATTGAAGGATATACAGAGAAGATACAAAAGATACGGCATACCCGAAGAGATATTTATCAGAGAATTGGAATCGTTACCCGAAACACCAGAAGCAATTTTTGTTACATCAAAGATGACGTACTGGTACCCAGGAGTTGTAAAAACCATAAGTATATTAAAAAAATACTTCCCTGAAACAAAAATAGTGCTTGGTGGAACTTATGCAAAACTTCTACCTGAACATGCGAGAAAATATTCGGGTGCTGATATTGTCATTTCAGACGAAAAATCAGAAAATAACCATATATTAGGCAGTTTATTAAAAAGGGATATCAAAATTTTTGAAGACCTTTCAAGTTTAATGTCTTATGAGATAGACCTT
>DAONKS010000007.1:0-29842 GCA_035406305.1 bacterium
GCAGAGAAAAACAGGAACACCCAAAATGAATTTACACAAAAATCTTGACATTACCGTAAAAAGTTAAAAGGCAAAACTAAAAAGTAATAAGTTAAAAGTAAGAAGTAATAAGTTAAAAGTAAGAAGTCAGAAGGCAAAAGGAAAAAGGAAAAAGTTAAAACTAAAAAGGCAAAAGTGAAAACTGAAAATGGAGATACGGAAAGAATATCAAAAGGTAAAGTTATTCTGCGGGATATTATATAGAGATGAAGGTATTATTGGAAAGGTAACAGAAAGATTGACTGAAAAAATCGGAGAGATAGACATTTCAGCAGGACCGTTTCCTTTTGCCTTTACAGATTATTACTATAAAGAGATGGGAGATAATCTCAAGAGAAGTTTTGTATCATTCAAAAATCTGGTCTCTCCAGAAGATTCTTATTTATGGAAACATATAACAAATGATATTGAAAAAGAATTTTATGCGGATACAGAGTTTCCCAGAAGGGTTAATCTTGACCCGGGATATCTAAATATGTCACATATAGTTCTTTTTTCTACGAAGGACTTCTATCACAGGATTTATCTGGGGAAGGGTATCTTTGCAGAAGTTACACTTTACTTTGAAAAAGGAAGGTTTGTTTTTTTACCATGGACATATCCGGATTATAAAACAGAAAGTTATCTTGAATTTTTCACAAGAGTAAGAGACAACTACAGGCGACAATTAAAAAATGAAGATGTGGGTAAGAGTCCTGATTGATGCAGTTATAATAATTGTAGTGCTTACAATAATTTTTGGCTGGCGTGCAATTATGCCTGCCAGAATGCCTGTATATCTACTTCCTTCAGATATGGGGCTTCCTTACGAGAACATTATTCTAAAAACAGTTGATGGGAAGAACCTGAAAGGGTGGTTTATTCCTTCTTCAAAAGGGAAGGGGGTTATTATATGCCTTCACGGATATCCTTCAAATAAGTCGGATATTCTTCCTGTTGTTTCATTTCTATATCCTGAATTCTCTCTCCTTCTGTTTGACTTTCGGGCACACGGTGAGAGTGAAGGAAAGATTACCTATTTCGGGCTGAAGGAATTTATGGATGTCAGGGCAGCAATGGACTTTATAAAGTCAAGGGATGATATAAAAAATAACAGAATAGGTATATGGGGATATTCGCTGGGAGGAGCAGTGGGGATTATAACATCGGCAAAATATGAAGGAATTGATGCAATCGTTACTGATTCTGCATTTGCAAACTTTCCTGAGATGGTGACGCATTATTATAAAAATCTCGGTCCTCTGAAATATATCTTTTCTTTCCTGTCCCGTCTTTTGGGGAGATATGTACTGGGAGCGGATTTTATTGAAAACAGTCCTGAATTTTTTATTGAAAGCATCAAATCACCTATTCTTATTATCCATTCCCGAGAAGATGACTTTGTTCCCTATCAGCATGCTCAACGGCTTTTCAATAAAGCCCCTCAACCTAAAAAGTTATTTACAGTGGAAGGAGCACATACAGGGCTTGACCGTGCCTTTACAGATGAATATCAAAAGACCGTTAAGGAGTTCTTTGTTAAATACCTTTCTTCAAAACCATAAAATAATATGAAAGAAAAAAACAATTTAACTGAGGGACCTATTTTGCAATCTTTAATAACCCTTTCTATTCCTGTTATCTTTGCAAACTTTCTTCACACAGCATACCAGTTAACCGATACATTCTGGGTGGGAAGATTGGGAAGTGTAGCGATAGCATCTGTTTCTTTAAGTTTCCCTATCATCTTTTTAATTGTTTCTCTCGGAGGCGGACTGACTATGGCAGGGACTATCCTTGTTGCTCAGTATAAAGGGAAAAATGACATAGATGCGGTGGATTATATCACTTCCCAGACATTGTTAACCGTTTTTATTGTTTCTGCAGTTCTTGGATGTCTTGGATACTTTCTTTCACCTTTTATTGTTGGAATAATGGGGGCAGAGAAGGATGTCTTTGTCAACGCTGTCTCTTATCTTAAAATTTCTTTTCTCGGTGCGATCTTTGTTTTTACATTTATGGTCTTTCAGTCATTGATGAGGGGGGTAGGGGATGTAAAAACCCCTATGTATATTGTTCTTATCACAGTAACTCTGAATGTTATTATTGACCCGCTGTTTATTTTTGGCTATGGACCTTTTCCTTCGCTGGGAGTTACAGGAGCCGCAGTAGCAACAATTATCACCCAGGGATTATCAGCTGGAATAGGAATATATATGATGTTAAAAGGAAACCATCAGATAAAACTTCGTTTTTATAATTTAAAACCGGACTTTTCCCTTATTAAAAAAATGTTTAAATTAGGACTGCCTTCTTCTATAGAACAGTCAACAATCGGGTTAGGAATGAACCTTATGATATTTTTAGTTTCTGGCTTTGGAACAGTTGCACTGGCTGCCTACGGAATAGGAACAAGGATACAGGGATTTATTATAGTCCCCACACTTGGACTGGCTATGGCTGTATCCACTCTTGTAGGGCAGAACATAGGCGCAGGAAAGGTGGAAAGGGCTGTAAGTACAGTGAGAACAGCAGCAACAATAAGTTTTGTTTTTCTTACATTCATCGGGATAATAACCTTTATTTATGCCCAGAAAATCTCTTCTGTGTTTATTCCTGGAGAAGAGGAGACGATAAGGTCAAGTACACTTTTTATAAGAACAATAGCTTTAAGTTTTGGATTTATAGGAATACATCACACATTGAATGGTGCCTTTATCGGGTCAGGGAATACCATCACTTCTATGGCATTATCCATTATTTCGCTATGGTTATTAAGGTTCCCTTTCGCATATATATTATCCCATTTTGCAGGTATGCAGGAAAGGGGTATCTGGATGGCGTTTCTCCTTACTAATGTTCTTGGTGCGATTATAACTGCTCTGTGGTTTTTGCGTGGCACCTGGAAGAAAAAAAGGATTACAGAAGAAATAAAAATTATATCAGCCACTACAAGTGAAGTGCTTATTGAAGAAGGAGTGGACACTTAACCCTGAATTTTTGAAAGTGTATTTATCCGCCTTTGTATTTTAGACAAGCACAATCAGATTTATCTCTGCCTTTTCCATCCATCTCAGCGCCTTATCCACTCCTATCCTTTCAATCTTTCTTTACACATCTCAACTACATCTTCTGGCTTATCTTCCCAAACCAAGCCATATTTCTTCCTTTTCTTCAACTCCTTCTTCAATCTACCAATTTCTTTTTGTAATTGTTCTATTTGTTTGGACATAGTTTATTTTTTAAATAAATCTAAATATTCTTTTAAGACAAAGAGACGGTTCCTGGAAAAACCGGTAATTTCATTTAATAATCCTAAAGCTATAAATGTTTTAATTAACCGATTAGCACTGTTAAAACTCACATTTAATTCTTTTGCCGCTTTTTTAGCACTGATAATTGGTTGAGAAAACATAAAAAGCAAAAGTTTTTGGCCTTTTTTAGCCCGACTTCCTAAAGTCATTATTTTTTCTTCGTATCGTTTTCGCAAAACAATTATTTTTCTGAATGTTTCAATACCATCTCTAGCGGTCTCAATTACCCCATTTAAGAAAAATTTTACCCACTGTTCCAAATTATTAGTCTGGCGAACCATTGTTAAAGAATCATAATAGCTACCGCGGTTTTTTTCAAAGAAAGCAGAGAGATATAAAGTCGGTTTATTCAGAATTCCTGCGTCAATCAGTTGTAAAACAATTAGAAGACGACCAATTCTGCCGTTGCCATCTAAAAATGGATGAATAGTTTCAAATTGATAGTGACAAATAGCAATTTTTATAAGAGGAGGAACGGTTAAATTTTTGTTATGCCAAAACTTTTCTAAATCAGCCAAAAGTTCAGGTACTTCGCTATGATGAGGCGGAATAAAAAAAGCATCGCTTAAAGAAGAGCCGCCAATCCAGTTTTGGCTTGTTCTAATTTCTCCTGGCAACTTATGTTCTCCACGAACACCAGAGAGTAGAATTTTATGCGTCTGCTTAATTAATCTGACACTCACAGGCAGTTTTTTTAACTCCTCAGTAGCGAAATTTATAGATTTGATATAATTTTGTACCTCGTTCCAATCATCTCTTTTTTCCGGATATATTTCCTCTTTTGGTAAAACCGCTTCTTCTATTCCAGTTTTTGTGCCTTCTATCATACTTGATTTTGTTGCTTCTTTTACCACATTCATTTTGATAAAAAAATCAACATCTGGAATTAAAAAAGAATAAGCATTAAGTTCGCCCAAAAGACGCATTGCTTCTGCCAGTAAAATAGTAATTTCTTTATCCTGCCATTCAAAATCGTGATTAATAAAAGAAGGACTAAAACTTTTGTATTGATATTGTTGTTTATAAATACCAGCTTTAAAATTTTTCATAATTTGTAAATATAAATTTTTATATTGTCATTTTAGACGATTTTTGGAAATATATCAAATTATATTGTTGAAATACGACGACCAATTTCAAAAGCGGCTTTTATTTGACTGGCTTTTGCCAATCCAATTCCCTTAATAGAGGATATTTCTTCAATACTTGCTTCGGCTAATTTCTGAAGACTGCCAAATTCAGATAGCAGTTTTTGTGCCGTAACTGCTACTGATTCACCGGCAATGCCCCTGCCTAAAATAATCTGTAGTAATTCCTGGGCTGAAAGTGCTTGCTCGCCAAATTTGACCAGTCGTTCGCGTGGTCTTTCTTCCTCTGGCAAATCATAAATAGTAAATGATTTCTTCATATTCTTAAAAAGTGGAGGATAAGGGATTCGAACCCTTGACACCCAGACTGCCAGCCTGGTGCTCTCCCAACTGAGCTAATCCCCCAATATTAAAAAACTATAAATACAAAATCCTAAACTCAAAAAGATTATAACCTTTGCTATGGTAACCGTCAAGCATTATTATAATTTGATGGAAGGAATTTAAAATAGTAAAATATCAGGAACAAGAACAAGGGGGAATGAATGAAAGCAGAAAAGACGACATTTGCATTATTTTTTGGTAACAGGGGTTTTTTCCCTGCATCTGTTATGGCAGAAGCAAGAAAGGAAATGAAAGAAGTACTGGAGAGGCTGGGGCATAAGACACTCATCCTTGACGAAAAAGCAACACGATACGGGGCAGTGGAAACAGTTCAGGAAGGCAGGGTATATGCAGAGTTTTTAAAGAAAAATCGTGGAAAATTTGGTGGGGTAATACTTTCTCTGCCTAACTTTGGTGATGAAACCGGCGCAGTTGAGGCATTGAAAGAAGCAGGGGTTCCCATACTTATACAGGCATATCCTGATGAACTGGATAAGATGCGTCCTGAATTAAGAAGGGATGCATTCTGCGGGAAGTTTTCTATTATGGATGTTTTCTGCCAGTACGGGGTGAAGTTTACTGCTTTAAAACCACATACTGTCCATCCTGAATCTTCTACATTTGCAGAGAATATTGACTACTTTGACCGTCTGTGCAGGGTTGTCAATGGAATGAATAGTATGGTTGTCGGTGCTATAGGTGCAAGAACAACACCATTTAAAACAGTGCGGATAGATGAACTTGCTCTCCAGAAAAAAGGTATAACTATGGAGACCTTTGACCTTCTCTCTGTGTTTCACAGAATGCAGAAGATAAAAACATCAGACAGGAAAGCCACTGCGAAAGCAAAAATTTACAGCAGTTATGCTGACTGGAAAGGAGTTCCCAGAAAAGCATTTGAAAATATTGTAAAACTCGCAGTTGTTATTGATGATATGATTGAAGAATATGGGTTTAATGCAATTGCTCTGAGGTGCTGGACAGAGATGCAACAGGTGTTGGGAATCTCTCCCTGTGTGATATTGAGTGAACTTAATAATAGAGGGATACCTGCTGCCTGCGAGGTAGATGTAGGTAATGCTGTAACTATGTTTGCATTAAACAGAGCATCAGGGAAACCTGCAACCTGTCTTGACTGGAATAATAACTACGGAGATGAAGAGGACAAGTGTATACTCTTCCACTGCGGGCCAGTACCTGCCGATATGATGACCTGTAAAGGAAAAATCACAGACCATAAAATCCTTGCCAACAGCGTAGGGGCAGGTTGTGGTTATGGATGTAACACGGGAAGGATTGCACCTGGACCTTTTACCTTTGGAAGCATGCTAACCGTGGATGGAGAATTAGAATTTTATTTAGGTGAAGGCAGATTTACAGATGACCCTATACCTGATGACTTCTTTGGATGTGCAGGTGTCGCTGAGATTGAAAACCTGCAGGATGTTTTACAAACCATTGGGTACAGGGGACATAGACACCATACAAGTGTTACATATAACCATATTTTATCACCTGTTAAAGAGGCATTTGAAAAGTATTTAGGGTATAAGGTAATCAGTTTTTGATATCCTTAATTCAAATGCATTTGTACTTCCTGAAAGGGCGATATGTCCGGATGTCTAAAAAGATGGTGTATTATCTCTTTTTTGCTTTGTAGAGGCATATTTTCTTCAGAACTTATCAATGATAATCTTATCCCTGTCTATTATACCGCTGATAATCTGGAGATTTTATTCAATCAGGCAGGAGAACCTGAAAAAGCAGTTTTGTACGGCAATGTAAGAATTGCCTTTGAAGATATTATTATAAGATGTGAACGAGCGGAATTTAACAGAACAACAGGAGATATTTTAGGAGAAGGTAATCTCTTTGTTGAAACGCCACAGGGAACTGTTAAAGCCAGAGATATAACTTATAATATAAATGAAAGAAAGGGAGTGCTGTCCTCTGCCGTTTTTTCATCTCCCCCTTATTATGGTAAGGCAGAAAAGGTAGAACAGGAAGGAGACATCTTTTATCTTATTAATGGTTATATAACAACCTGTGACCTTGAAAAGCCACACTACAGAATATATGCGGGGCGGCTTAAATATGTAAAAAACGAGTATCTGCAGGCACAGAGAATGAAGTTTATACTTGGCGAAAAATACAGTGTTTTTTATTTCCCGCGATATACGGTTGATATGAAAACAAAAGAGCCATTGGTTACTGCCAGACCCGCCTATACTTCAAAAGCGGGAGATAATGTGGAAGTTATCTTTGCCCAGAGAACAGGAGCAGAGATGGATGCAGTGATAAAAGAGCGGATTTTGATAGGAGAGAAGGGCTTTGGGGCAGGTATTAATATCCATTCAACAGGGATGTACAGAGGGGAAGGATTCCTTTTTAAGAACTGGGCGGAAGGGGATATTGAGCCGGCTCTGATTTTAGAATTTTTGAAAAATTATAGATCTTCATCTGGAGAGGGTAATATCCTTCTTGACTGGCGATGGATGGATAACAATGAACTTTTTTACAATTTCTTTCACCCTGATTATATAGCAAAATCAAAAAGATATAACTATCTTTCTTTCACTCATAACTTCAGACAGGGAATATTTAATCTTAACTTCAGGGATTCTCCAGAAGATGATTTTTTAAATATTGAAAAACTCCCGGAGATACGTTTTTATACCCCTTATTTTCAGATAGGAGAGGGTCCAATATTTTTAGAGAATGACTTCAGGTTTACAAACTTCTATAAGGAAGATGAAAACTATCTCAGAATAATGGATATATTTACCCTGAAAGGGGCTCTGGAGATGGGTGGCTTAACATTTTCTCCATATCTTTCACTTGGTGGTATTGAATATTCAGAAGAGACAGATGATAGATTCAATTTTTTCAGAGAGGCGGGAGTGAAATTCTCTACAACTCTGAAGAAAGAACATAGAATTTTAACCGAGTATTTTTCGCCTTCGTTAACATTTCTTCACCGGGAACTTGACTATAAAAAAGGAGAGCTTGAATATCTTGACTATTTTGAAAGAATGGATAATGGCAACTTTTTAAACATCGGGCTGGACTGGTTTTTAAAAGAAGAAGAGGACTATATAGGCAGAGTATCTCTGGAAAATTTTTATGATATTGACAGCGAAAGATTTGACACCTGTTCTTTAAAATATGATGTTAAACTTACTCCTTACCTTTATATTGAAGGAAAGAACGAATGGGATGTAGATGGCGAAAAGTATTTATTTGGATTTAATGATATAATTTTTAACTCAGGCAGGTACAGTTATTCAATAGGCAATAGGTATGATGAGGAAAATAGTGTATCGGGTATTGAGGGAAAATTCAGTCAGGTTATTAATGAACTGTGGAAATACAGTACAGGTATACAATATGATATTAATTCGGATGACATCTCCAGGGCATTTCTTGAAGTATCACATAAAATACATTGCTGGGAGTTGAATATAAGCATTTCCGGAAATAAGGATGATTTTTCTTTTTTTGTTATGGTATATCCTTTTATATAGGAGAAAGGAGTTGTAATGGTTGAGATAAAAAGAAGAGGCGGTAGGGGTTTTGAAGAGATGCGAGAAATAAAGATAACAAAGGGGATTCTTAAGTATGCGATGGGCTCCTGCCTTATAGAAATGGGCGATACAAAGGTTCTATGTGCTGTTAATATTGATGACAAGGTTCCTTTATTCCTGAAAGGCACTGATAGCGGATGGTTAACCGCTGAATATGCCTTACTTCCATCGTCTACAAGCGAAAGAGTAACAAGAAGTTCTAACCTTACCGGCAGGAGCCAGGAGATACAGAGGATGATAGGAAGATCCCTAAGGGCTGTACTTGATTTAAAAAAAGTAGGTGAGAGAACAATAATGGTTGACTGTGATGTTATCCAGGCAGATGGGGGTACACGGGCTGCTTCAATAACAGGTGGTTTTATTGCTCTTGTAGAAGCGCTTTCAAAATTGAAGAAGGCGCGGCTCATAAAACTTCCTTTATTAAGGGATTATCTTGCAGCGATAAGTGCGGGTATTGTACATGGGGAAAAGCTGGTTGACCTTGATTATTATGAGGATTCCGAGGCAGGTGTTGATTTCAATGTGGTAATGACAGGTAAAGGAGAATTTGTAGAAATTCAGGGAACTGCTGAGGGAAGTCCGTTTACTGAAAAAGACCTGATGGATTTGTTACGGATAGCTGGTAGCGGAATAAAAAGTATTATAAAGATAGAAAAAGAGGTTCTGAAAGATGACATTGAGCTTTTACTTGGCAACTAAGAATCAGAATAAAGTATCAGAAATACAGGATATATTAAAAAACACAGGGATACTGGTTAAACCTGCTCCTGATAATATTGTTTTTCCTGAGGAAACAGGAAATAGTTTTGAAGAGAATGCCCTTATAAAAGCAAGGCATCTTAAAAATTTTGTGAGTACAGAACCTGTTGCAGGAGAAGATTCAGGGCTTGTTGTAGAGAAATTAGGTGGGCTACCTGGTGTTATATCTGCAAGATTTGCAGGAGAACCGGCAGATGACAGTAAAAATATAGAGAAATTGCTTGATTTACTTTCGCCCTGTAAGGATATTAAAGAAAGAAAAGCAAAATTTATTACAATAGCAGCACTCATTATTGATGGAGAAGAGAAGATTTTTAAAGGAGAGGTTAATGGATTTATAACATTTGTAGCGAGAGGAACTAATGGATTTGGATATGACCCTGTGTTTGAAATACCCGGTATCGGCAGGACTTTTGCAGAACTCACAATGGAAGAAAAAAACAGAATAAGTCACAGGGCAATTGCTTTTAGAAAACTTGCAGATTATCTTCTTAAAAGGTAAAATAGTTCCCTGAATTAATATTGTAGATTTTTAGTTTTTACTTTTGATTTATTACTTTTGAGTTTTGCCTTTTTACTTGATATTCACTGGCGGGGTAGCTCAGTGGCAGAGCAGCCGGCTCATACCCGGTATGCCGGGGGTTCAAATCCCCCCCTCGCTACCAATGTTGAAAAGTAGAGTTCACAGGAGTAAGTTCAGTAAAAACCTCCTGTAAAGGAAATTAAGGGGGGATTTGAAAAGGGGTTCGGGGGAAAGGAATCGTTCCCCCGAGATTGTTATGGGGGGAGAACTATATCAGGAAGGGGGGTGAGAACACCCCTCCTGAGATAAAATCCCCCCCTCGCTACCAATGTTGAAAAGTAGAGTTCACAGGAGTAAGTTCAGTAAAAACCTCCTGTAAAGGAAATTAAGGGGGGATTTGAAAATGGTTTGGGGGAAAGAAATCCTCACTATCAGGGGGTTTTATATTTAGTATAGTTTTTTTTCTTTTGAGTTTTTACTTTTGACTTATTAGTTTTAACTTTTGCCTTTTTAACTTTTGTCACTAATTTTATGCTTACAGAACAGCAGAAACAGGAACTTTTAAAAATTGCAAGGGAGACGCTGGATTATTACCTGTCAGGTAAAGAACTTCCCCCTCTTGTCTATGACGACCCTGTTCTACAGGAAAAAAGAGGGGTTTTTGTAACATTGAAAAAAAAAGGGGACCTAAGGGGATGTATAGGCTATATTGAAGGGATTGAGCCACTTGCTATGGCTGTGAGAGATATGGCTATACAATCTGCTACAGGAGATCCGCGGTTCCCGCCTGTAAATCACAGAGAGTTGAAGGATATAAAGATAGAAATATCTGTTCTTACTCCACTAAAAAAAATTAAGAATGTAGAAGAAATTGTTTTAGGGAGAGATGGCGTAATCATAAAAAAGGGCTACAGACAGGGTGTTTTTCTTCCACAGGTTGCTGAAGAAACCGGCTGGAGCAAAGAGGAATTTTTAAGTAATCTGTGTATGTATAAAGCAGGACTATCGCCTGATGCATGGAAAGACAAAGATATAGAAATTTATACTTTTCAGGCAGATGTTTTTTCGGAAGAATAGGGGAAAAATGAGAAAAGTTAGATATCACCTTCGTTTTCAGATTATACCCGGGAATGATGTTAAAAAAGATGCTATGGTTCTTGCAAACTTTTGTATTAAACATCACATAGAAGAAGTTGTTCTTTTTTTCGCAGGGGAAGAGTGGAACAATGGTTTATTATCAAAAAAAGAAGAAGATGTCTGGTTTGAGACAGTAAGGGAGGCAACAGAAATTCTTAAGGCAAAAGGGATATCGGTCAGTTTAAATCCCTGGATGACTGTTTTGCACTGTGATAGGGGTAGAAGGTTCCCCTCCGATTACAAATTTAAACCAATGGTTTCTCCTCTCGGAGAGAAAGCAAAAGCAACCGCTTCATTTGCTGATAAAAACTGGCAGAAATATATCAATAACCTCTATGGCAGATTTGCAACATTAGGATTTCGTGTTATCTGGATAGAGGATGACTTTAGATACCATAACCATGCTCCCCTTACCTGGGGAGGTGGGTTTGAAGATGAGATAATTGAAAGGTTTTCTAAAAAAATAGGTACAAAGGTCTCAAGAGAAGAGGTTGTGAAAAAAATATTACAACCTGGAAGTCCTCATCCATGGAGGGAAAAATGGATGGATGTGTGGAGAGAAGTTCAACTGGAAGTATCTCGTGGTATCAGGGGGGCAGTAGAAAAGAGTTCAAAAGGAAAGACGAAACTCGGGCTTATGAGTTCACTCCCTTCAGTCCATAGCATTGAAGGTAGAAGATGGCTTCCCCTTTTTAATGCACTTACTATAGAAAACAGAGTTGCACATAGACCCCATTTCGCTCCATATCATGAAGATATTGGAAAAAATAAAGTTTACTCTATTATGCTGCTTGATACTCAAAAGAATTTCAGGCCATCTTACTGTGAAGTTGCACCTGAAATAGAAAATTTCCCATTTACTACATGGAGTAAATCTGATACACAGACCTGGTGCGAAATGGCTCTATCACTCTTTTTTGGTTCTGATGCTCTATTATTGAACCTTTTCTCATTTGTTGGTAATCCTCCTGATAAAAACACAGGTAAATTACTGGACAGAAGTTATAAATCTCTTGAATGGATTTCCAAAAAGTTCTCTAAAAAACTCAACCTTTTTGGTGTTGGAATTCCCTGGAAAGAAAATGCTGCAGAAAAGGTAGAAACAGAAAAAGGGGAATCTTTATATGAACTACAAGTTGACCCTTTACCTGCATGGAAATTGCTCCTTTCATACGGAATATCTGCCTGTTCAAGAGAACAGTCAGTCAATGCTATATTTGGAAACAGTGCATGGATATTTGAAGATAGTGAGATTCTTGAAATGCTGAAGGAAGGGCTCTTACTGGACGGAGAAAGTGCCAGGATATTGTGCAAAAGGGGATTTGAAAGATATTTAGGAGTAAAATATGATAAGACACTGAGCAGGGAAGAATCTCCTTATTCTCTTGAAGTGGTAGTAAACAGGAAAAGTGGAGTAGATGAAGAACTTTATGACAGTGTAAATTTACTACCGGCTTTTAATGTATTTAAGGTAAAAGAAAAGGCAGAAGTATGGACTGATGTTATAACCCCAGAAAAAAAGGTTGTAGGTCCTGGAATTATTCTTTATCAAAATGACATAGGTGGGAGAACAGCAATATTGAATACCTTAAACGGAAATCCTGTAATGAACTTTCACAGACAGGCAATTGTACAAAATATCGTAAAGTATCTTTATAAGAGTAATCTTCCTTTCCCCTTGATAACCGGTACTCCTCACCTTTTACCGATGTTTTTCAAAAATGGGCAGAAAGAGAAACTTGTTATCTTTAACGGAATTCCTGACCCTGGATATGTCAATATAATACCTCACAGAAATGAACCAGGGAATGCAGTTCTTCTTAAGCCATTTGAAAAGCCACATTATGAAAAAATGTTAAAGATTGTGGCAAAAAATAGATTGGTGTGGAAAAATTCCTCTACAATTCCGTATATGTCATTTTTTGTAGTGGAGTTTTAAAAAATAAATAATACTATCTAAAAGGATAGTAAAGGGGGCTATAATGAAATGCTTATGGATGGATAAAGTTTGTAAAAATGAGAAAACAAGAGAGTCAATGCTTGCAGGAGTTATTCTTATCGTCACTCTTGCATTTCTTGTTCTCATTATTAAATCCAGAGAACTATCAATTGCTTCTGTTGATATAGAAAAGGTGATAAACGCGCATCCTGCGATGAGAGAAGCGATCGCCAGTTTTCAAAAAGAAGTTTCTGATATGCAGAAACAACTTGATAAGATGAAAGAAGAAGAAAAGATAAAACAGCAACAGGTAATGCAACAGGAGATTTCCCGTATTGCTATGAGGTTACAGAATGAAGCAATGGATAAAGTGCTGAAAGATGTTGAAAAAGTAGCAAGGAAGAAGGGATATAAGTATGTAATGGATAAAGGCGCTATCCTTGTCGGAGGAAAGGATATTACCGACGAGATACTGGCTGTTCTAAAACAACAGGAGAAGACAGAAACAGAGCAAAAAAAGGTTGATGTTTCAGAAATGCCAATGATACCTGTTAAGTAATAGATGAAAAACCTATAAAATAGAGTATATATCTGAGGGGGGTAGTTTAAAATGGATTAAAATACCCTTTCCTCTGCAATGCCTGAATTACTGCAGGCATCCACACCCTGTATTTATTCTACAACCTTGCATTTAATAACAGGGAGTTTTCTTTTAAAGTAAATAATAAGTTGATAAAGCAACAAATAAAAGGTAAAATAAAAAGACAGGGAGCATCTGCACTTGGGTAAAGTAAAGAATATTTAATAGTTTTAACTTTTGCGTTTTGACTTATTACTGATAAATATTCACAGGACAGAAAAAAGAGATTACTATGAAGCAGAGGGAAAGAATATTACTTTATATATTATTAGGAGTTTTCATTATAGTTGTGGCATTTTTTATAGGAATTAAAGAAAAAAACAGGATTTTTGGTGAAAGAAATGTATTTATATATTTGTTAGATTATGAAGAAAAAGAATCTGTTTATATGGTTCCTGTTAGAAGAGAAATTCCCAGAACTAATGATATAGAACAAAAAATAAGATTTGCAATAGAATACTTATTAAAAGGACCGGAAGAAACAGAAAAAGGGGCAGGATTAAATACTGCAATGCCGGAAGGGGCTACTCTTATAAATGTAAAAGTAGAAGGGGATACAGTTTTTCTTGATTTTTCAAAAGAGATAGAGCAGGGTGGAGGAACAACTCTTATGATGGACAGACTTGCACAGATTGTCTATACAGCAACTCAATTTTATCCTGTTAGCAAAGTAAGATTACTCATAAATGGAGAATTTATAAAATATTTCAGTGGAGAAGGAATTACCGATGTAGAAAATCCGATGGGCAGGGATAATTTTAACAATTATATAGTTAAACCCAGTACAGGAGGTTAAAGATATGAAAGAGAAGATACATCCCGAATATAAAGAAGCAACGATTGTATGTGTATGTGGTAATATAGTAAAAACCCGTTCCACAAAACCTGAAATAAAAGTAGAAATATGCTCTAACTGCCATCCATATTTCACGGGAAAACATAAACTTGTAGATAGTGCAGGAAGGGTTGAGAGATTTAAGAAAAAGTATGGAAATAAATAATGTTAAAGATTTTCAGGAAGTATTTGAAAATAAACTGAATGAGACAACAAAGGAATATGAATCTCTTCTACAGTTAATCACTTCTACCGGTCAAACATCTCCAAAATTTAAAGATGTTTCAAAAAAACTCAAGGAGATAGAAAACATTATTTATCTTAAAAAAGCAAGGGATGCAATTGAAAAAAGGATAAACGAAACAGAAGAAATTTTAAATTTGGATGATAAAGAAATAAAGAAACTCGCAGAAGACGAGATGCAAAAACTATTGATAGAAAAAGACAGAATTGAAACAAAAATAAAGGAATTGCTGTTTCCAGAAAATCCTGAGAATCTCAAGAATGCAGTAGTTGAACTTCGCACCGGAGTTGGTGGAGAGGAATCTGCTCTTTTTGTTAGGGATTTGTTTAGAATGTACACAAAGTTCTGTGAGAGAAGGGGATATGAATTAGAGATATTAAGTACAAGTCCCTCTGAAAAAGGTGGTTTTAAAGAAATTATCTTTCTTGTTAAAGGGAAAGGGGCTTACAGAGACTTTAAATATGAAAGCGGGGTTCACAGAGTCCAGAGAATACCTGAAACTGAAAGTTATGGCAGAATTCATACCTCTGCTGCTACGGTAGCTGTTTTTCCTGAAATGGAAGAACTGGAACTTAAAATAGACCCTGCAGACCTTAAGATAGATACTTTTCGTTCCTCTGGCGCAGGAGGACAAAGTGTAAATAAAACATCATCCGCAGTGAGAATTACCCATATTCCTACAGGTATTGTTGTAAGCTGTCAGGATGAAAGGTCTCAGATGCAAAATAAAGTGAAGGCATTGAAAATTATACGTGCACGGCTACAAAATCTTTATGAAACAGAGAGAAAAAGTAAAATTGATACCGAAAGAAAGGAATCAGTAAAAAGCGGTGAAAGGAGTGAAAAAATAAGGACGTATAATTTTCCTCAGAACCGTCTTACTGACCACAGAGCCGGAGTGACATTTTATAATCTTGATAGGGTTATGGAAGGTGATATGGATGACCTTATAGAAACATTAAGGAGGAAATTACAATGAAAAAGATATTTATTCTTATGATAATTGCAGGTATTTGTATCCCCCTTCTTTCAGCCGATTATATTGATTTTATAAATGAAGGTGTAATATTATTAAAGCAGGGGAAAATAACAGAATCTATAAGGTTTTTTGAAAAAGCCAGAGGCAGTCAACCATCATCTCCCTATCCATACTATTATCTTGGTGAGGCATACTACGCCATAGGCAAGAAGAAAGAAGCACTGGATAATTATACAAGAGCAATTGAAATAGATAATACCAACCCAGATTTTTATTATTCGCTCGCTCATTTATATATTTCAGAAGGTAATTATGAAGAAGCTATTAAATCTTTAGATGAAGTAATAAAAATTGCCCCTTCATCAATAACAGGAAAATCGGCTAAAAAGTTAAAAGAAGATATTCAGGCAAGCCAGGAAAACAGAGAAATGGTCCAGAAATGGTCCAGGATGGAAGAAGAGAGAAAGAAACAGGAAGAGGAAAAATCAGCGAAAACACAAACAGGACCACAGGGAATGTTTCCACCGGAATTTGCAGGATTAACCCAGGAGGGAGCAGCTAAAGAAGAAAAAATTCCAGTGGAACAACTTATTAAACGTATAAAATTTGGAACAGAAAAGATAAGGCATCAATCAGCGTCTATTTTACCTGGATATGAACAGGCAGACCTGATTAAAGTTATGGCAGATATGATAACCATCATAAAAGAAAGCAAGGAAATACCTGTAAGGAAAAATGTTCTTCTTGCTCTGGGAAAAACAGAATCTCCTGAAGCGATAGACACAGTTCTTAATATTATTCAGGATAAAAATGAACTTTTTGATATAAAAATTACTGCCCTTGATAGTATTGCAAGACTCAGAAGGGATGATATAGCAGCGGTACTGAGAAATACATTGAAGACATTGGTAGACAAAAGAGAAAATGAAAGAGCCGAAGCACAGAAGAATATCAAGGACATAACAGCAAAGGTAGAATCTATTGAATCCCAGAAGATTGCGTTGAATATGCAGATAAATCAGGAAGAACAGAAAAGGATGGAATTGCAACAAAAAATAGGTGTGTCAGAGATGTTTGGAGGTATGCCAGGAGAGCCAGCCGGAATGCTTCCTCCTGGGGTAATGCAGGGAATGCAACCTGCCGGACAAACTCCATTAACACTCCAGGAGATTCAGAAGATACGAACAGAGATACGCAAGATAGAAGATTCCTTAACAAAAAAGAGAAGTGACCTGGCTAATCTGGACAAGCAGTTAATTGAATTGCAGCAGCAAAAAGGGAAATACGAAGCTTTACTATGGCAGAGAGAACAGAAAAGGACGGATATTTCCATATCAAGTGCTTCTACCCCTCCTGCTACATCTACTCCTGTAACGACCCAGTACGGACCTCCGGGGATGGAACCTGGAATACTTCCTCCCGGGATGCCTCCGGGTGTAATGATGCCGGGTGGAGCACCGACTTTTGAAGTGTACAGGTATGAAGAAACCAGTGAGGATAAAAACGAGATTATATTTGCACTTAAAGTTATAAGGGCTCTGGGAAATATGCGTGATAGACAGGGACTGTCAATAATTAAAAAAGGATGGGATGAGTACGGCGTTGAAAACGAGAAGATTTACTATTTTCTGACCCTTGCAAGGCTCGGGGATTTCAACGGTATACCTGCTCTTGTTGAACGTATCGGAATGGATTATCCGCAGACAGACCTCGCAGGAGAGATAGAACTGCGTAAGGGCATAATAGAAGTTCTTGGTGAATACATTGCTCAGAAACCTGACCCGAAACTTCAGGGGTTAATTGAATTTTTAAGTGAAGAAGGAATTTACCCTGAAATTAAAGGAGCAGCTGCAAGTGTCCTCGCATCTCTTACAAAAGCTCCAGGCAAGTAAAGAAGTATCTTTGAGGGAACTTATTAAAACAGGAACAACTTTCCTCAGGAAAAGCAGCATTGAGGAACCACGCAGAAATGTTGAGATGCTTCTTTCCTACATCCTCAAAAAGCCAGTTTATTATATATATACGGAAGATATTTCCATACCTCACAAGAGTGTAATTCGTTATAATAAACTTCTTGTAAAAAGAGCTATGGGTATCCCATTACAGTATCTTACAAGAACAGTAAATTTTTATGGATATGATTTTTTTATACAGGAAGGTGTGTTCATCCCAAGGCCTGAAACAGAAATTCTTGTTGAAAAGGCAATAGAAATCTATAAAAGATATTTTTCCCCCGGTTATATAAAAATACTGGATATAGGAACTGGCTGTGGAAATATTGCTATCTCCCTTGCAAGAGAGATAAAAAAATGCCGTATTGTAGCAACAGACATTTCTGAAAAAGCAATTAAAACTGCTAATTATAACGCAGAACTACATAGAGTGAAAAATAGAATAGAATTTTTAAAAACAAATACCTTTCCTCTACAAGAAAAAAAGTTTCATATAATTGTGACCAATCCTCCCTATATACCAGGTTCTGAAATAGTTTTGCTTGAAAAAGAAGTTCGCAGGGAACCTTTCAGGGCTCTTTCTGGAGGAAAGGAAGGGTTCAATCTAATTAAGAAGATTATAAGAGATGCTGATAGGTTTTTACAGGACAGGGGATTTCTTCTAATTGAAATAGGAGACAAACAGGGAAGACACATAAGGCAGATACAGTGTTCTCTGGAATTAATAGCAATTGAAAAAGACCTTTCAGGGATTGAAAGAGTAGTCATCTTCCATAAAAGAAAAGTTTGACGTATTTCTTCTAAATGTTAAAATTTTCAGGCATATAAGAGGAGAAAAATGGAAAAGTTTATTATAACAGGGGGAAGAAAACTCTCAGGAAGTGTTAAAATCTCTGGTTCCAAGAATGCAGCACTGCCCATTATATCAGCAGCAATCCTCGGTAACGGGAAAACTATTCTTCATAATATTCCTGATGTTAAGGATATAAGGACACTGATAAAAATTCTTGAGTACTTAGGCGTCGGTGTTAAATACGACCATAATGTACTTGAGATAGACCCATCTGGAATACACAGATACACAGCCCCTTACGAGTTTGTCAGTACAATGCGTGGCTCTATATGTCTTCTCGGACCATTGCTTGCGAAGTATAAAAAAGCAAAGTTTTCTATGCCAGGAGGTTGCGTAATAGGGACAAGGCCTATCGACCTTCACATAAAAGGGCTGGAAAAACTTGGTGTAGAGATAACGATTGAAGAAGGATATATAGTAGGGAAGGCAAGAAAATTGAAAGGAACCACAATTTTTTTAGGAGGCAATTTTGGTTCAAGTGTGCTCGCAACCGCAAATGTGATGAGTGCAGCAACCCTCGCTGAAGGAGAAACTATAATTGAATTTGCCTCCTGTGAACCTGAAATTGTAGACCTAGCAAAATTTCTAAAAAATATGGGGGCGAGAATATATGGAGAAGGTTCCCACTGCATCAGAATAGAAGGGGTGAAAAAACTTAAAGGAATAGAGTATTCAATAATACCGGACAGGATAGAAGCAGGCACCTATGTACTTGCTGGCTGTATTACTTCAAGTCCAATTACGATAGAAAATTTTATCCCATCACATCTTTTTTCTTTTCTTGATAAGATAGAAGAAGCAGGTATATCGTTTACATTGGGCAAAAATTTTATAAAGACGCATTCTATGAAAAAGAGGTGGAAATCTGTTGATATTGTTACTCTTCCCTATCCGGGATTTCCGACAGACCTTCAGGCACAGATGACCGCTTTCCTCACCCTTGCCGATGGAATAAGTACTGTAACAGAAAAAGTTTTTCCTGAAAGGTTTATTCATATAGGAGAACTGAATAGATTGGGAGCAAATATTACTCTGGATGGACCAAAAGCAATAATAAAAGGGGTGGATAAACTAAAAGGGGCAAAAACAATGGCATCCGACTTGAGAGCAAGCGCTGCAATAGTTCTTGCGGCTCTTGCAGCAGAAGGAGAAACAGAAATATCAAGGATATATCATCTTGACAGGGGATATGAAAGATTCGAAGAAAAACTTTCTGCCCTGGGTGCGGATATAAGGAGAATAAAATGACACAACTTGAAATATTTAAGGCAACCGTTTCGCATCAGCATCATTCCAATTTTCTTTTTTATGCCTCTTTTACGCCTGCTCTGATTGAAAAAATAAAAGAGAAATACGGACTTGAGAGAGATGAAGAAATACGGCAGTTTTTCGGGATGTATAATCCTGTTGCGGTTCAGCCACTATATACAGGAAATGAACAAACCCCTGATTTTTCAAGATATTTTACAGATATTGAAAAACCGGAGGGGGCATTTATAAACAGCCTGGGAGTGCTGGAAATACCAGCAAAATTTCATCATTTTACCGGGTATATAAGTCCTTTGAGAAATGCAAAAAGTTTTAAAGATATAGAAGAATTTCCATATCCTCCTTCAGAGGGATTTGAAATTACCGGGATGAAAGAAATGGTTGAGAAAGCACACAAAAATGGAAGAGTTGCATCTACATGGGTGGGTCATATGTATGAAAATGCCTGGCAGGTAAGGGGATATGAAGAATTTTTGATGGATATGATAGAACGGCCTGAATGGTGTGAGTATATACTGGACAGATTTATGGAGAGAAATTTAAATATAACAAAACTCGCTGCTTCCGCAGGAGTGGACGTCATAACAACAGGGGATGATGTGGCAAACCAGAATGCACTGATGTTTTCACTTCCTATGTGGAGAAAATTTATGAGAGAACGGTGGGTAAAGGTATATTCTGTAGCGAAGGCAATTAAACCCGATATACAGATATGGTATCACAGCGATGGCAATATCAATGCTATTATCCCGGAAATGATAGAGATAGGACTGACAATACTTAATCCTTTACAACCTGAGTGTATGGATATTGTAAAGATAAAAAAAGATTATGGTAAATATCTTGTATTTGATGGGACTATAGGAACACAGACCACAATGCCTTTTGGTTCTCCTGAGGAAGTAAAAAATGTTGTCAGAAAAAGAAAGAAGGAACTGGGATATGATGGTGCGCTTATTCTTTCTCCAACGCATGTTCTGGAACCAGAGGTTCCGCTGGAAAATATAGAGGCATTTATCTCAACATGCAAAGAACAGCAGGAGGGATAAATGGAACAGAAAATAAAAATAATAGTATGCGGTGCAGCAGGGAAGATGGGTTCTCTTATAATACAACTTGCTCTGGCCCAGAAAGAGAATTTTATAGTAAAGGCAGGTATTGAACATAAAGGACATCATCTGATAGGAAAGACAAATTCTTTTGGTGTCCCTGTGTCAGACAAAATAGAAGATATTTTAAGTGGTGATGAGGTTGTAATAGATTTTTCAACACCTGAATCAGTGATACAACATCTGGCTTTCTGTGTGGGAAAAAAGGTGCCTTTTGTAACAGGGGTAACAGGCTTCAGTAAAGAACAGATGCTCTCTCTTGAAAAAGCATCCTCCTCCATCCCTGTATTTTTTTCACCCAATATGAGCACAGGGGTAAATCTTTTCTTTGAGATAGTCAGGTTTTCAGCAGGTCTTTTAAAGGAATATGAAATAGAAATATCAGAGGTTCACCACAGTTTGAAAAAGGATGCTCCGAGCGGAACAGCGAAAAATATAGCAGATATTATATGTCAGGTATTAAAAAGGGATACAAAAAAGGTATTACGATATGGCAGGGAAGGAATAACAGGAGCAAGACCATCTGAAGAGATAGGTATGCATTCTATCCGTATGGGAGATATTGTGGGTGAACACTATGTCTATTTTGGAGGAAAAGGAGAGGTGATAGAAATTGCTCATAGATGTTATAATAGAGAGGCATTTGCTTCAGGGGCACTTAAAGCAGCATCTTTTATAGTAAACAAACCAGCAGGTTTTTACAGTATGAAACATATGATAGCATCCGCCTTTGACGTATGATTTAAAGGTTCAGTTAAAAAGATGCATCAAATCTTTGCACGATAAGAGATGAGAAGAACCCCAGATAAAACAAAACCCCGTACAAATGAAATAAATGCAGAGAAGATTACGGGGTAAAGGAGACAATGAATGTTTGAGGTAAGTAAACGGCTTAAGAAGTTACCACCATATCTTTTTGCAGAGATAGACAGAAAAAAGAAAAAGTTAATTTCAGAAGGTGTTAATATAATTGACTTTGGTATAGGAGACCCTGACCTGCCCACCCCTGAAAATATAGTAGAGGCGATGAAAAAAGGAGTGGGTAATTCTTCTTTCCACAGATATCCCTTGGGCAAGGGAACACCTGCCTTCCGAAAAGCAATCGCTGATTTTTATAAAAACAATTACGAGGTAAAACTCAATCCTGACGAAGAGATAGTGGTTTTAATAGGTTCTAAGGAAGGGATTGCCCATTTTCCATGGGCTATATTAAATCCTGGGGACATCTCTCTTGTTCCGGAGCCAGGATATCCTGTATATCACATTGGTACCATACTTGCAGAAGGGCAACCCTATTTTATGCCACTTAAAGTAGAAAATAAATTTCTCCCGGAACTTAATAAAATTCCACAGGATATTTTAAACAAAGCCAGAATTCTTTTCCTTAATTATCCCAACAATCCCACATCCACCTTTATAAAGAAGGATTTTCTAATTGAGGCAATAAATTTCTGTAAAAAAAACGAAATAATACTTGTATATGATGCTGCTTACAGTGAGATATATTTTAACAGAAAGCCGGTAAGTTTTCTCTCCCTTCCCGGAGCAAAAGAAGTTGGGATAGAATTTCATTCCCTATCAAAGACATATAATATGACTGGCTGGAGGATTGGATGGGTATGTGGGAATAGAGAACTTGTTTCTGCTCTTGCTAAAATAAAAGAAAACATTGACTCAGGAACATTTGAAGCAATCCAGTTTGCAGGTATAGAAGCACTTACAGGAAGTCAGGAAAGTGTAAAGAAATTAAGGACTATTTATAAAAATCGGATGCATTTACTCGTAGAAGGTTTAAAAGAATGCGGTTTTAATATAAATATGCCGGAAGGAACTTTTTATTGCTGGGTAAAAATAGAGGGTAGTTCTATAGAAACCGCAGGTTATCTACTTGAAAAAGCGGGGATAGTAGCAACTCCAGGTATTGGATTTGGACCTTCAGGTGAAGGGTATCTGAGGTTTTCCATAACTGTTCCTGAAGAAAAAATAAAAGAAGGTATAAGGAGGATGAAAGAGATATGGCTAAAAAAGTAGCTATTGTTCTCGGAAGTAAAAGTGATATGGAGTATATTGAAGGGGCAAAAGAAATTCTTGATGAATTCGGAATTACTTACGATGTACTGGTAATGTCTGCTCACAGGACTCTGGATAAAGTGGTAGAGTTTTCCAGAAATGCAGAAGAAAATGGATTTGGAGTGATTATTGCCTGTGCAGGAATGGCAGCCCATCTCCCCGGAGTTCTCGCAGCGAAGACACATCTTCCTGTTATAGGAGTACCTCTTCCTACAAGTGATATACGTGGTATAGATGCTCTTCTGGCAATAGTCCAGATGCCATCAGGAGTTCCTGTTGCCACTATGGCGATAGGAAGGGCAGGTGTAAAAAATGCCGCAATCCTTTCAGCCCAGATACTTGCATTAGAAGATGCGGATATAAGGACGAAATTGAAAAAGTATAAGGAATCTCTTGTATAAATATACCATATCAATTATTGACGGTATAAAGAAAAAATCTTATAATAAAGTTATCACAACTCTTAACTTTTAAATCCCAAAAGGGAAAGGGAGGAATAAATGGCTGTGAGTTATAAAGAACTTGGTCTTGTTAATACAAGAGAACTTTTCAAAAAAGCATTGGCAGAGGGTTATGCTGTTCCTGCATATAACTTCAACAATATGGAACAATTACAGGCAATAATTACTGCCTGTGTGGAATGTAACTCTCCTGTAATACTTCAGATATCCAAAGGGGCAAGGCAGTATGCGAACCAGACACTTTTGAGATATATGGTACCTGGAGCAATTGCAATGGCAAGAGAGATGGGAAGCAATATTCCCATTGCATTAAATCTTGACCATGGTGATTCTTTTGAACTCTGTAAAAGTTGTATTGATTACGGATTTTCAAATGTAATGATAGATGGTTCTGCGCTTCCTTATGAAGAAAATGTTGCCTTAACAAAAAAAGTAGTTGAATACGCACACGATAGAGATGTAACAGTTGAAGGAGAACTGGGTGTTCTTGCAGGAATAGAAGAACATGTATCTTCTGAAGTAAGCCACTATACAGACCCTAAAGTTGTGGAGGACTTTGTAAAAAGGACTGGAGTGGATAGTTTAGCAATTTCAATAGGAACTTCTCATGGAGCATATAAATTCAAGGTAAAACCAGGAGAATCAATCCCACCTTTAAGATTTGATATACTGGAAGAGTGTGCAAGACGACTGCCTGGTTTTCCTATTGTTCTTCACGGTGCTTCTTCTGTTTTGCCTGAATACGTAGAGCTTATAAATAAATATGGCGGAAAACTTGAAAATACTGCGGGCGTTCCAGAAGAACAGATAAAAAAGGCTGTCTCAATGAATGTCTGCAAGGTAAATATTGACTCTGACGGACGTCTTGTAATGACAGCAATGATTAGAAAATATCTTGCTGAAAATCCAAAAGAATTTGACCCGAGAAAATATCTTGGTCCTGCAAGAGAAGAATTGAAAAAGATGTATATTGCAAAATGTAAACTCCTTGGCAGCGACGGCAAGGGATAATAATAACTTAAAAGTCAAAACGCAAAAGTTAAAACTACAAAACAAAAATAAATAGGAAATGAAAAAAATAGGAGTTCTTACTACCGGTGGAGATGCCCCTGGTATGAACGCTGCTATAAGGGCGGTGGTAAGAACAGCATTAAACTATAACCTTGAAGTAACAGGTATAGAAAGGGGCTATAGAGGACTATATGAAAAAAATTTTATAACCCTTACTTCAAGAAGTGTCAGCGGAATAATAAATAGAGCAGGGACTTTTTTAAAAACAATAAGATTCCCTGAATTTAAAGAATTTGACATCAGAGAAAAATGCTATAAAAATTTATGTGCGGAAGGGATTGAAGCACTTGTAGTAATAGGTGGAGATGGTTCTTCAAAAGGAGCATATCATCTTTCCAGTGATTTTGACTTTCCTGTTGCTCTGATACCTGCTTCCATAGATAATGACCTTTATGGGACGGACTTTACTATTGGCTTTGATACCGCTGTAAATACCGCTGTTTCTGCCATTGATAACATAAGGGATACCGCCACCAGCCATAACAGGACATTTGTAATTGAAGTAATGGGAAGAGAGAAAGGTAATCTTGCATTAGAGGTGGCGCTTGCCTGTGGTGCTGAAATAGTAATAGTCCCTGAAGTAAAAATATCTGAAGAGAAAATAGTATCCCTTCTTAAAGAACAGGCAGCAAAAGGCAAGGTTAGTTCTATTATCATACTCGCAGAAGGAGCAGGAAAAGCACAGGATTTAACTGCTTCTCTTCAGAATGCTTTACCTGACAGGGAAATAAGATACTCTGTATTAGGGTATATACAGAGAGGTGGAACCCCGACATATCTTACAAGAACACTTGCTACAAGATTTGGAGTTGCTGCAGTGGACATTTTAATGAAGGGGAAATATCCATATATGGTTGGAATTAAAGGGACAGAAATAGTATATGTACCGCTGAAAGAAGTAATATCCAATCAAAAACCAATCTCTGAGGCACATCTTGAGATAATAAATAGAATGGCGATTTAGGAGGAACTATGCGAAGCGACAATATAAAGAAAGGACTTGAGAGAACTCCTCACCGTTCTCTTTTAAAAGCCCTAGGTCTTACAGATGCAGAGATAGATAGACCTATTATTGCAGTTGCTAATTCTGCCAATGAAATTGTTCCCGGACACATCCATCTGGACAGAATAGCAGAGGCAGTAAAGGCAGGTATAAGAATGGCAGGTGGAACACCCATAGAATTTTCCACCATAGGGGTCTGTGATGGTATTGCTATGGGACACCAGGGAATGAAATACAGTTTGGTTTCAAGAGAAACAATAGCAGATTCTGTTGAGATTATGCTTCAGGCACACCAGTTTGATGGAGTTGTAATGATTACCGGTTGTGACAAAATTATACCGGGTATGCTGATGGCTCTTTTAAGGGTTAACATCCCTGGACTGCTGGTAAGCGGTGGCCCTATGCTATGTGGATATCTGCCATCAGGAGAGTCAATAGACCTTATCTCTGTCTTTGAAGGGGTGGGTAAATTTGTCAAAGGAGAGATAGATGATGCCGGTTTAAAATACTACGAAGAAGAAGCGTGTCCTGGAGCAGGTAGTTGTGCGGGAATGTTCACCGCAAACTCTATGAACTGTCTTGCTGAAGCACTGGGACTTGCCCTTCCAGGAAATGGCACCATTCCTGCAGTAACATCAAAAAGGGTTCGCCTTGCAAAATATGCAGGAATGAGAGTTGTTGAACTTGTAAAGAAAGATGTAAAACCCAGGGATATAGCCACATTAGATTCCTTTAAAAATGCAATAGCGGTGGATATGGCAGTTGGGGCATCTACAAACACTGTTCTGCATTTACCAGCAATAGCAAAAGAGGCAGGGATATCAATATCCCTTGAAATTTTTGATAAAATAAGCAGGTCTGTTCCAAATATATGCAAAATATCCCCAGCTTCAAAACAGCACATTCAGGACCTTGATGCCGCAGGAGGCATATCTGCTGTTATGAAAGAACTGGCCAGTAATAATCTTTTAAACACAGATCTTTTGACTGTAAGTGGCAAGAAAATAAAAGAGATTGTAGAAAACGCTCGTATTCTTAACAGAAATGTTATAAGAAGTGCTGACTCCCCATATTCTCCAGAAGGAGGTATTGCGATTTTAAAAGGAACCCTCGCTCCTGATGGAGCGGTGGTAAAACAATCAGCGGTATCAGAAAAAATGATGAAGTTTTCAGGTAAAGCAATGGTCTTTAATTCAGAAGAAGATGCAATGAATGCTGTAATGAAAGGTAAAATAAAGGAAGGAGTTGTTATTATAAGATATGAGGGACCACGTGGTGGACCGGGAATGAGAGAGATGCTTTCAATTACCTCTGTTATTTCAGGTAAGGGACTTGATGAAAAGGTTGCACTACTTACAGACGGAAGGTTTTCCGGTGGTACCAGAGGTCCCTGTATAGGACATATAAGTCCTGAAGCAGCTTCCGGTGGACCTATAGGGCTTGTGGAAAATGGCGATATAATAGAGATAGATATAAAAAATAGACGGCTTGACATAAAAGTAAGTAATGAAGAACTGAAGAAAAGAAAAGAAAAGCAAAAAATACAGGTTAAAAAACTTGAAGGTGTCCTATTAAGATATGCAAAAAATGTCAAGTCAGCAAATACAGGTGCTATTCTGGATTAGAAGGAGTATAAAAAATGCTCGAAAGGGAATCTGCATTAAAAGGAATAATAAGTAAAGGTGTCAGATATGTTGCCGGAAGAGAAAAGATAAACCCTGAAGTTCTTGCAGAGAAAGTGGCAGAAGGAAAGGTTGTTATTCTAAAACACAGAAATACATATCTTGGTATTGGCGAGGGACTTAAGATAAAAGTGAATGCCAATATAGGTACATCTCCTGATATAGTTGATGTACATTCTGAAATTGAAAAGCTAAAAGCCGCTTGCAAATATGGTGCAGATACTGTAATGGACCTCAGTACTGGCGGAGATATTAATAAGATAAGGCAAACCATTGTGGAACGAAGTCCTGTCCCGGTAGGAACGGTCCCTGTATACCAGGCGGCTATTGAGTCCATTGAAGAGAAGGGTGCTCTGGTAAAAATGGAGCCGGATAAACTTTTTGATGTCATTGAAAAACATGCGGAGGATGGAATTTCTTTTGTTACATTGCACTGCGGAATTACACTCAATACACTTGAAAGATTGAGAAAAAGTCCGAGAAAAACAATGGTAGTAAGCAGAGGAGGGGCATTCCTTATAAGCTGGATGATTGCAAATGAAAAAGAAAATCCTCTTTATGAACATTTTGATAGAGTTCTTGATATTGCAAGAAAGTATGACCTGGTATTGAGTTTAGGGGATGGGATGAGGCCAGGCAGTATTGTAGATGCTACTGATAATTCTCAGATAGATGAACTTCTAACCCTCGGAGAATTGACAGAAATAGCGTGGAAAAATGGAGTTCAGGTAATAATAGAAGGTCCAGGTCATATCCCTCTTAACGAAATACCCGCAAATGTTGTACTTCAAAAAAAGATATGTAAAGGTGCCCCTTTTTATGTACTCGGTCCTGTGGTCACCGATATTGCACCGGGTTATGACCATATAACATCTACTATTGGTGCAGCAGTTGCCGGATGGTATGGAGCGGATTTTATATGCTATGTTACACCAAGTGAACATCTTGGACTTCCAGAGATTGAAGAGGTTGTTGAAGGCACAATTGCAGCGAAAATTGCAGCTCATAGTGCTGACATAGCCAGAGGATTAAAAAATTCTATAGAGTGGGACTACAAAATGGATATTGCCAGGACACAGAGAAACTGGCAGGAAGAGAAAAAACTTTCTATAGACCCGTTTAAGTTTGATAAAATCCACAAAAGATACAAATCAACGGAAAAAGATGTATGTACTATGTGTGGTAAATACTGTGCTATTAAAACAGTAGAAAAATATTTAGGTGTAAAAATAATCACCTCTTAAAAATGAGAAAAATAAGAATATACGGAGAAGATGTTTTAAAAAAGAAAGCAGGAGAAGTTAAGAATATAGATGACAAAATAGAGAAATTAATAAAGAGTATGAAACAGACATTACAAAAAGCACAGGGTCTTGGACTTGCTGCACCACAGGTAGGAATTTCAAAGAGAGTTTTTATTGCTCTTGATAAAGACAGCGATAGGATTATAACCGTGATAAATCCCGAGATACTTAAAATTTCTGAAGATAGTGAGATTGATATGGAGGGTTGTCTGAGTTTCCCTGAAATATATTTTGCAATACAGCGAGCAAAAAAAGTGGTGTTGAAGGCATATGATGAAAAAGGTAAAGAGTTTTTTATTGAGGCAGATGGCCTTCTTGCAAGGTGTTTTCAGCATGAGATGGACCATTTAAACGGAAGGTTAATCATTGACTACGCAACTGAAGAGGAAAAAAAATTCTGGAAGGAGAAGTTATCTCGGCTGCTTAAATCTTCATAAATTCTGATGTTTTTAATCTTAACTTTTGACTTTTTATGTTTAACTTAAAATGATACCTGATTTTCTTATTTCTTTTGATACGGACAAGTTACATTCTGAAGAAGTGGACTTTCTTATTATAGGTGGAGGTATAGCAGGTCTGGTGGCAGCCCTTGAGTTAAATAATTTCAGGACAGTTATTCTATATAAGAATGGGCTTTCAGAAACCTGTACCTATAATGCTCAAGGGGGAATTGCTGCTGCAATAGCATCCTGGGACTCTCCTGAAAAGCATAAAAAAGATACATTGCAGACAGGCTGTGGGCTATCAGATATTGAGTCCGTTGATATCCTGGTAAAAGAAGGCATAGACAGGATAAACGAACTTATCTCTTCGGGACTTATCTTTGATAGAGAAAATAAAGATTACCACTTCACAAGAGAAGGTGGACATTCCTGTCGAAGAATTTTGCATATACAGGGTGATGGAACAGGCAAAGCAATAGCAGAGTTTTTATATAAAAAGGTGCTTGCTGAAAAAAATATAAGAATACTCCACTCCCATTTTCTTATAGATTTTATTCCTGATGGAAACAGGATAGCAGCCGCACTTGTATATGATGAAAAAAAGAAGAAAATTTTTATTATCAGAGCCAGGGCGTTTATCCTTGCCACAGGTGGTGCCGGTAATATCTTTCAGGAAACCACAAACCCTTCGGTTATTACAGGGGATGGTATTGCTGCAGCTTATCGTTGCGGAGCAGAACTTGTAGACCTTGAGTTTTATCAGTTCCACCCAACAACTTTTTATCAGGCAGGAGCACCTCGTTTTCTTATCTCTGAAAGTGTAAGAGGAGAGGGAGGTATCTTAATAAATTCCAGAGGCGAACGTTTTATGTCTGAGTACCATACTATGGGAGACCTTGCTCCAAGGGATGTGGTGACCAGAGCAATTATAGACCAGATGAAATTAACCGGTTCAAACTGTGTATATCTTGATCTTAAAGAGATAAAATGTTCTCTTAGAAAAAGATTTCCTGCTATTTATAATTTCTGCAAAAATTATGGTATTAATATTGAAAAAGAGCCTATCCCTGTCAGACCATCCGCTCATTATTTTATGGGAGGGGTCAAAACAGATATATGGGGAAAGACATCCATTGAAAATCTTTATGCCTGTGGAGAGGTTGCCTGTACCGGTGTTCATG
>DAONKS010000008.1:0-29117 GCA_035406305.1 bacterium
ATTAATGAGGCAACGACTGTATCTTTATATAGATTTATTAATGAAGCAACAGGTATAAGATGCTTTATAACTGAGGGATATTGAGAGTTATTCCTGTGATATAGAAACTTCTCTGCTTATCCTGCTGAACCATCTGTATATCCACTCATTGGCAAACTTTCTGTTATCGCAGAATACAAACTGTATATCTGGAAAACTGACAAAAAGGTCTGCAAGGATTTCAGCAATATAGGTGGGCTTATAAAAATTATTTTTCTTTGGGTTGATAAAGTCAGCATATGGGGATTCAAATACAACTGCCCTGTACCTGAATTGCCTCATCTCCTGTAGGGATATTTTTAAAACATCATAAGTGGATATCTCATGGATAAAATTATCCAGCGTTTTTCTTTCCACTACTGCTATTACTTTTCCATCCTTTACAAGTCCATAATCACCAACAGGAAGGTTCTCTTTTTTTATTATGGCTTTTTCAAATCTATAAGGATACCGCTCTCTCTTGTCAAGTATCACTTCAAGTACCAGTTCTTTACTACCTTTAGGAATATAGGCACCTTTTCTTCTTATCTTTGCTGATGACTGGGTAATCCAGAATATCTGCTCGTAAAACTCTCCTGGCTTTGTTTTATACTCCTTTTCAAGAAAGAGAAACCAGCACCTCTTTTTTATCTTCCTGTTGAGAAGAATCTCCATCTTCTTGCCATATTCTCTTTTTGATAATATGTTACATATCTCAATGGGTTCAATCGCAGGTAGTTCCTTCTCATCAAAATGTCCTTCCCTGAGGCAGTAAATTTGCTTATTTGGACCAGGCCATCTATCCTGAACATTTAGACAGAGGAAATGGGAAGGGTATTCTTCAATGTAAAGTTTATAGGGGAATCTGGGATTAGAATTGGAGAATAACATCCACCTTAACGATGACATTTTTTAATCTCCATTCTTAAACACTGAAACACGTAAATATAAGTTATAAGTCAAAAGTAATAAGTCAAAAGTCAAAAGTAATAAGTAATAAGTCAAAAGTCAAAAGTAATAAGTCAAAAGTAATAAGTAATAAGTCAAAAGTAATAAGTAAGTCAAAACTTAAAAGTCAAAAGTAATAACTGTTTCTCGCTACTCTCTCCATAAACGTTCAGCATATACCCATGCTTATTATAACTTCAACTTCCTTCTTTATCAATCTTTTACCTAAAAGTCAATAGAAGTAAAAAGCGAGATATAAATCAGATTAAAATATGGAATGGAGATGCCTTTTCAAGAAGTATTGCCAGTCAAAGTACTTATTTAGAACCATTGCTTCATAAATTATTCTTCTGGAAGGGTCTTTATCTAAAAGAATAGTACTGTTGTTTATAATATCAAATGCAAGAGAGGGTTCCTCAAGGGTGTTCAGGACTATTATGTCAACGGCATCAGTTTTTAGGATAGCGGATAGTTCTGCCTGGATAGTAAATCTAATCCATGGGTTTTTCTCTACAGGGTACTGGTTGAAATATATAGCAATGTCCCAATCACTTCTTTGATTGTTTTTATTTGTGTTTCTGGAACCAAATAGATAGGCAAACATCACAGATGGCTTCGTTTCTAAAACATATCTTATCTTTTTTATATTATTTTTCATTTGCCTTTTATAAGTTCAAGAAATTTCTCCACATCCTTAATGCCTGTTCTTAAAAACTTTTCCAGTTCACCAACAGTATTTTTAGTATAGTCGTGAGAAAGAAAATTTCTCAACCCTGCTATGTAAACGAATTTATGGGCAAAATCTTCTGGAACTATTTTATTTTCACCTAATTTGTAGATTATTTCGCTATAAGTTAGAGGTTTTGAGAAGCCCTTTTTGACAATCAACAGATCTGAAATATCAAGAACTATTTCACAGCATAGATAAACAGACCTTTCTACAATTTTTTTTATATCCGTTGAGCGATAAAGTCCTTTAATGAATTTTTCTTTGTTGTCTTTTAAGTATTTTAATTCTTCCCTTAATCTTTCAATCTTTTCAAATATAATTGGCTCTTTATCGCGCATATTATAAATAATACCACAATTCCAGCAGTAGCGTCAATTTTGTTGAACCTGATTTTATCTGCGGGGACGGTAAATTGTATTAAGGATGTGCCTGGAATATACCATCTGAGCGGAGGGGGTGGGATTCGAACCCACGGTACCGCCTTTCGACGATACAACGGATTAGCAATCCGCCGCATTAGACCATCTATGCTACCCCTCCTTTATACACTATTATAACCCCAAAAATCCCTTCCATCAACATTTTAGATTGACAGAAAGTAGTATTTTTAGGGATAATGAGAGATATATAGAAAGGAAGATATGGAAAAATTTGATGTGATAGTGATAGGGGCAGGACCTGGTGGTTGTATGGCTGCTATTAAGGCAGCAGAGAGAGGAAAGAAGGCTCTTCTTCTTGAGAAGAACAGCGAGATAGGAAGGAAACTTCTCCTTACAGGAAACAGAAGGGGCAACATTACAAACCTTGAAGATATAGATACATTTATTACAAAATATAGAAACGGGCAGTTTCTCAGGAATGGTTTTGCAAGGTTTTTCAGTGAGGACCTGGTAGAATTTTTTGAAAGCAATGGACTGTCACTAAAGGTTGAAAGGGGTAACAGGGTATATCCTGAAAGTGATAATGCTGCTGATATAGTGCTGGTTCTTAATAATCTCCTGAAAAGAGCAAAGGTACAGGTCTATTTCAAAAAGAGTGTTTCCCGCATCATACCCAGAGATGGTTTCTTTGAAGTAATCACATCTGACAGGAAGAAGTATTATACAGATAAAGTTGTTATCGCCTGTGGAGGAAAAAGTTTCCCTTCCACAGGTTCTGATGGTTCCGGATATAAACTGGCAGAGAGATTGGGACATACTATTATAAAGCCGGTTCCTGCACTCTGTGGAATAGAAATAGAAAAGGGTTATCTGACAAAGCGGTGCGCAGGTATTGCACTTAAAAATGTAAGGGTTTTTGCCTTTCTTAATGGAAAGAAGATAGGAGAGGAGTTCGGAGAGGTATTATTCACTCATTACGGATTCAGTGGTCCTGCAATTCTAAATATAAGCGGTGATGTATCAGAAAATATTGATAAAGGTAATATAATCCTTTCTATCAATATAAAACCAGCCCTATCAAGTCAGCAACTGGACAACCGTCTTTTAAGAGAGATAAAGGAAAACGCAAATAAACAACTGAAAAATATGATGAGAAACCTTTTACCATCAGGAATGATAGATGTTTTTCTAAGATATACAGGACTGGATGGTGAAAAAAAGGTAAATCAGATTACATCAGAAGAGAGAAAGATTTTAGTTGAATGCCTTATGAGTTTCTCTTTCAAGGTAAAGGCAGTAAGACCATTTGAAGACAGTATGGTGACCCGTGGTGGTGTTAGTGTCAAAGATATAAATCCTAAGACAATGGAATCAAAGATAGTTCCAGGACTTTTTTTTGCAGGTGAAGTGATAGATATTGACGGGAAGACAGGTGGATATAACCTTCAGGCAGCATTTACTACTGGCTATCTTGCCGGTATTTCTGTTTAGAAAAGTTTCTTATATAATATTTTTCTCCCTGATACTCAATCTCCCGTATCTCTCCCTTTTTCAATAATTTCTCTATAATACCCTGGTAATCTCCTGCCTTTTTTATGAGTTCTTCTACCTGCTTTTTACTCATAGGATGCACCGACACAGTATTAACTATATCTTTTTCAACATCTCCTGTGAACCCAAAACTACCACTTCCGCTTCCCGTTATCAGTTCTGTTTTTATTCCATAACCTTTGAAGGTCTCATAAGCATATAATACCCTTTCTTCTGCAGGTGGACTGACCCACTTTTCAGCAGGAGGTCTTGTCGGTATGCCAATATATGCAACAGAAGGTTTTATGTTTGATATGAAAAGTGCTGTTTCTTCTATTGTTTCTTCCGAGTCGTTAATGTCCTTTACCAGCAGTGTCTCAGTAATTAAGATTCCCTTAAACTCACACGAGAATTTTTTAATTCCTTCAAGTATCCTGTCAAGGACAAGTCCTTCAACAGGTCTGTTGATTTTTTTCCATATATTCATATTCACCGTATCTATTTTAAGTGAAACGAGGTCTGCATTTTTCAGGTCTCTTCTTACGTCACTTTTCCATAAAAGGGATGCGTTCGTGATAACAGCCACAGGTATATTAAACTTTTTAAGTGCTGCTATCTCTTTCCCTAAGTTGATATCAAGTGTTGGTTCTCCGTCAGGCACAAAGGATATAAAGTCAATATTCTCATTTTTTTCTTTGAGATTTTTTAGTACAATAGAGACATCAGAGACAATCCTTTCAATTGTATAAAACTCTTTTCTCTCTGCAGAAAAGTTTCTTGTTTCTCCTATCTGGCAATAGACACAGGAATAACTGCATATTTTGGGAGGTATATTGTTTATTCCCAAACTCTGTCCTAAACGTCTTGAAGGGACAGGGCCAAATACAATTCTATCTTGCATACATCTATTTTAATCCATCTTTTTTAATTAGAGAAATAAGGTTAAAGGGCATAAGTTCCTAACAAATACCCATCCTCCACTGAGACATTGGCGGACTTACGCCGCAAGAGGGAGAGAGGAAAAGTATTATTTATGTACCCTCTCAGGAAGACAGGTTTTATCCAGAAGATATGTATGTTATAATAATTACTCAAAAAGTAAGGGGGATTTTTATGAAGATTGTTGTATGTATTAAACAGGTGCCCGATACATTTGAGGTGAAGATAGACCCTGAAACGAAAAGGATTGTGAGAGAAGGCGTGGAGAGTATCATAAATCCATATGATAACTATGCAATAGAAGAAGCCGTGAGATTAAAAGAACGTTTTGGGGGGACTGTTACAGCAATAACGATGGGTCCCCCGCAGGCAGAAAAGGCACTTCGTGATGCCATTGCAATGGGGGTTGATGATGCTGTTTTGTTGAGTGATGTGAAGTTTGCCGGAAGTGATACACTTGCTACATCTTACATCCTGAGTTGCGGGATAAGAAAAATTGGGGATTTTGATGTTATTGTCTGTGGTAGAGAGACCCTTGATGGAAGCACAGGACAGGTTGGTCCTGAGATTGCCTATCACCTTAACATTCCATACATTACCTATGTAAGTAAAATAAAAAACATCTCGGATGGTGTAATGGAATGTGCCCGCCTTATGGAAGACCACTACGAAGAAATTAAAGTGCATCTTCCTGTCTTAATTACTGTTGTTAAAGAGATAAACCAGCCACGAATTCCTTCTCTAAAAGGGATGTTGAAGGCGAAAAAGGCACAGATTAATGTATGGAAATGTGATAATATAGAAGGAGAAGTGTCCTGTTATGGTCAGGATGGTTCTCCCACAAGGGTTGTTGATGTATGGACAGAGCATATGAAGAAGGAAGGTAAAAAGGTTGAAGGAGATACTGAAAAACTTGTTGATACACTTATTGAGGAACTTAAAAAACTGGGGGTTCTGTAATGGCTATCCGAATAATCTATGAAAAGTGTACACTCTGTAGACAGTGTATAGATACCTGTCCTTTTGGTGCTATAGAGATAAAAGATGATAAATTGTTTATAAATGAAAACTGTAATCTGTGCGGGCTGTGTATAAAAACCTGCCCGGAGAATGCCCTTGAAAAAGAAGAAAAAGTTATTTCAACCACAGACCTATCACAGTATAAAGGTATATGGTTCTTTGCAGAAAGCAGGGATGGAAAACTCTGTCCTGTTGCATTTGAGATGTTAAACGCATCACTTAAACTTAAAAAAGACCTTGGAGAGTATGTTGCAGGGGTGCTTATAGGAAGCAATGTGAAATGTCTTGCATCGGAACTTGGAAGGAGAGGTGCAGATAAGGTATATGTGATAGAAGACCCCTTGCTTGAACACTTCCAGGAAGAGACATATGCCACTGCTATGGCACAGTTAATAAAAAAGTATAAGCCGGATATTGTAATTGCAGCAGCCACTATGATGGGAAGAGCATTTATCCCTTCTGTTGCGGCAAGGATAAAAACAGGACTTACTGCTGACTGTACTGATGTAAATATTGACCCTGAAACAAAACTTCTTATCCAGACAAGGCCTACATTCGGCGGCAACCTTATGGCAAGGATTATATGTAAAAACCACAGACCGCAGATGGCAACGATAAGACCCAAAATGTTTGATGAAGCAGAGATAACAGGGGAAAATCAGGTAGAGGTTATCACAGAGGAGTTTAATAAGGATGGTCTGCAGAACAGAGTAAGTATACTCGGGAAGGAAAAGATAGAAAATGTTGTTGACCTTCAGGAAGCAGAGTTGATTGTTTCAGGTGGAAGGGGAGTGAGAGAACCGAAGAACTTTGAAATGATAAAGGAACTGGCTGACCTTTTAGGTGGTGCTGTAGGTGCTTCCCGTGCCGCTGTGGACTCCGGCTGGATTCCCTATCCCCATCAGGTCGGACAGACAGGTAAGACCGTTAAACCAAAAATTTATATTGCCTGCGGAATATCAGGTGCTATACAACATCTTGCAGGTATGCAGACATCTGACTACATCATCGCTATAAACAAAGACCCTGATGCACCTATCTTTAATGTAGCAAATTTAGGTCTTGTGGGTGATATATTTGAGGTAATTCCCGCTTTAATAAAAAAGATAAAAGAAAATAAAGGAGAATAAGATGGATATGGGACTTATTTATGCTTTGACAGGGGCGGCACTTGCCGTCTTTTTATGTGGCGCTGGCTCAAGTATAGGTATTGGCTATGCAGGAAGCGAGGCAAATGGTGTCCTTTCTGAAGAGCCGGATAAGTTTGGAATTATGCTTCTCCTTGTTGCTCTTCCAGGGACACAGGGCATCTATGGCTTTCTTACCGGCTTTCTTGTATTGATGAAGGTAGGTATACTTGGTGGTACAGGTGCGGTTGCTATTACCAATCTTCAGGGTTTGCAGATTCTTATAGCCACACTTCCAATCGCTATATCAGGTTTATTTTCCGCCATACATCAGGGAAAGGTATGTGCTGCAGGTATTGCTGTTGCTTCCAAGCATCCTGAAGCGAGTATGAGGGCACTGGTATATGGTGCACTTGTTGAGACATACGCAGTTCTTGCGCTTGTCGTTTCTATATTCCTTCTATTCTCTGTGAAGGTGTAATATGCTGGATAAACTTATTAAAAAAGTAATTGAAGATGCTGAAAAGAAAGCGGATGATATTGTCAGGGAAGCCGAGAAAGAACTTGAAGAAAGGTATGCTGCTGAAAGAAGTGTGATAGATAAGGAATATGAGTTAAAACTGCAGGTGGAAAAAGAGAAGATAGACAGAGAGAAGGAAAGGAAGATAGACAGTTTTATTATGGGAAGGGAAAAGGAACTGCTTGCCCTGAGGAACACCTTTATAGATGAGGTTTTGAAGAGGGTTCAGGGAAAATTCAATGACTATGTGAATAAAAATATGAAAGAGATAGTCAATTCTTTCTGCAAGGATATTAAGGAGAAGGATTATAAAGTCAGGGTGCCTGCAGATGCAGATGTACACATAGAGGGCGTGAAGGTAGAGAAGGACACTTCAATAAAAGACGGATTCATTATCTTCTCTTCAAAATGGGAAGTTATTTTCAACTGGGAGAGTGTTAAAAAATCTATAGAAGAGAAATTAAGGGAGAAAGCAGGCAAACTCTTTTTACAGAAAAATGGACAAACAGGACGACCTTCTTGAGGAATGCAGAAAACAGGCAATACAGTGTAAAAGATGTAATCTCTGGAGGTCAAGAAAGAATGTGGTATTCGGTGAAGGCAGTCCTGATGCAAAGATTGTCTTCGTAGGGGAAGCCCCAGGATATAATGAAGATATAAAGGGTATTCCCTTCTGTGGTAAGGCAGGGGATATCCTTGATATACTTCTTTCCTCTATAAATCTTAAGAGAGAAAGTATTTATATAACCAATATAATAAAATGCAGACCACCTGAAAACAGGGACCCTGAAGATGAAGAAGTCAAGGAATGTACTACGTATTTAGAAAGACAGTTGGAAATAATCAATCCATCTGTTATATGCTGTTTAGGCAGGCACTCTTTAAGATATTTTATAAACAGATTCTCTTTGAAAGAGAAGGGTTCCATAACTGCCTTGCATGGCAGGGTGTTTGAGAGCGGGGATGGTTTATTTTCCAGTATAAAGATAGTGGCACTCTATCACCCTGCGGTTGCAGTGTATGACCCGGGAAAGATGGAATTATTAAAAAAGGACTTTCAGGTTCTTAAAAATTTTTAACTTTTTACTTTTGCCTTTTTAGTTTTTACTTTTGCCTTAATCTTATGAATATATTAAGTGTGAGTGGAAGGATAAAGTCCCTTGAGAAGAAGTTTCTCACGGATGATGATATTGCAAGGATAGTTAATGCAAAGACATTGACAGAGGTCGCCGGTATTCTTGCCAGTACACACTATCAACTACCCTCAATAGCAAAACCAGAAGATATCTCCGACTATTTTCACATAATTATACTGAACCTTATAAGGGATATGCAGAAGTCATTACCTGAAAAACTATACCACTATCTGCTACTACGATATGACTTTTATAACCTTAAAGTTGTCCTTGATAACTACAGAACCGGTAAAGAGAGTAGAAATTATGTTCCTTATTCTTCTGTTGACTACTTCACACTGAAAGAGGCATTCATTAAAAACAATTTCAAGGATATACCTTCACACCTTAAACCACTTGTTGCCTTTATATCAAAAAACAGGGATAAAGAAGATGTGATGCTTCTTGCAAAATGTATATACTGGGAGACAGCAAAAAATCTTGTAAAGACACAGCGCTCAGATTTTATTGATGGCTATATAAAAATAGAGATAGACCTTTCCAATATAGGGACATTTATACAGCAACAGGTCGCAGGTAATCCGTTGGATTTAAGTTCCATAGTGGATGGTGGGAGAATAAAAAAGGAAAAGTATGTCAGGGAAGATGTTTTATGGAGTGCTGTGAATATGACATATCACATAAAGACGCCCATTACTGTAGATGAATATGATAATGTGAAATACAACCTTATAATGGGATATATCAGAAATAGCAGGGTAGTTCCTTATGGTATTGAGACCATCTTTTCTTATTTTTTAGCAAGACAGATTGAGATAGACAATTTGAAACGGTTGATACTCGCGAAGTTTTATAACATAGAGCCAGATGTACTGGACAACTGGAAATTGCCTGCATACCAGTATAGATAAGAAAGGAGAAAAGCCGATGTCGTATAAAATAGGAAAAGCGATAATGAATCTTGAAATGACAGAGAGGGTAGGTCGCACAGAATATTTTGACCATACAGAGTTTGTCCGTTTACTTACAGGATTTGACCCGTTAAGCAAGGATGAAGAAGAGGCAGTTAAGGCATGGCAGAAGTTTTATCAGTGGGCTGGCTATGATTTCTTATGGACTGACTGCGATGGCCCTGTATCATGGGATAAATTAGGTAGAACCACTGATATGGGGCATGCGGTCTACGCAGAAAAAGGTATGGATTTCAGGGATACATTAAAATGTCCATTCAGGACCCCTGAGGAGGTGCTGAATTTTGATGCTGCAGAAGAATATGGAATACCTGATGTTGATGAAAGGGCAGAGTTTTATCAACAGATATATGATGAAAGAAGAAAAAATTTTCCGGATATGGTAATGCCTGGCGGCTATTATAAAACCATTATCTCCGGTTGTATCCAGGCATTTGGCTGGGATATGCTTTTACTATCAGCCGGAGTCGACCCGCAACGATTTGGTGAGTATGTGCTGGAAGGATTTTTTAATCTTACACTTGCCAATATAAAGGCATGGTCAAAAACAGGGATAGATGTGTTTATCTCCCATGATGATATGGTATGGAGCCAGGGGGCAATCTTTCATCCTGACTGGTACAGAAAATATGTTTTTCCCCGTTATAAAAAATTATGGCAACCACTTAAAGAAAAAGGAATAAAGGTTATATTCTGTTCAGATGGTAACTTTACTGAGTTTGTTGATGATATTGCTGATGCAGGTGCAGATGGCTTTATATTTGAACCACTTACAAGTTTAGAATACATAGTTGAAAGATATGGTAAGACCCATGTAATAATGGGAAATGCTGACTGCAGAATTCTTACATTCGGGACAAAAGAAGAGATAGAGGCAGAAGTGAAACGGTGTATGGATACAGCAAAGCAATGTCCTGGATTTTTTATGGCTGTTGGAAATCATATACCATCCAATGTTCCGGTTGAAAATATATATTATTACTTTGACTGCGTAAATAAATATGGAAGGAGATGAGAATGACATCAAGAGAAAGGGTAAGAAAGGCAGTGCTTTTTGAGGGACCGGACAGGGTTCCCTGGGACCTTCCTGAAAGATGGGGTTCAGATTTTTTATATACAGGCTGCGACCCTGACCCTGACTGGCACCCCGATGTCCAGACAGATACGAGGTGGGAGGATGAATGGGGCTGTATATGGGAAAAACTACCTGGTGATAAAACGATGGGGCAGGTGACATATCATCCTCTTGATAACTATACAAAACTTTCCAGCTATTGTTTCCCTGATTATGAGGATAAAAGGAGATATGAAAGTGTAAAAAGGGCAGTTGATGAAAACAGGGAAGAGAAGTTTGTGCTGGCAGGTATTCCTCTCAGTTTAATACATCGCCTTGAATATCTTCGCGGTCATGAGGCGGCTTGGACAGACCCTTATCTTTATCCTGAACAGCTTGATAAACTTCTGGATAAAATCTGTGAGATAAACATAACAGTGATAGAACGTCTTTCAGAAATAGGTGGAGTTGATGGTATTATTTCCTGTGATGACTGGGGACTGCAGAACCGCCTTATGGTCAAGCCGGAGGTGTGGGATAAGGTATGGAAGCCAAAGTATAAGAAGGTATACAGTTTTGCAAGGAGTAAGGGGATACTTACTTTTCTTCACAGCTGTGGCTATATCATAGATATACTCGGTGGACTTATAGAGGCAGAGTTAAATGTTATCCAGATGGACCAGCAGGAGAATATGGGTGTTGACAGGTTAAGTGAACTTTATGGTGGGAAGATATGCTTCTGGTGTCCCGTGGATATACAGAATACAATGGTAAGGGGAACCATTGAAGATGTTAGAAGGTATGCAAGAAAACTCATAGATGCTTTTGGAAGATTTAATGGTGGTTTTATAGCAAAGTGGTATCCTTCACCTGAAGGACCCGGACACACATGGGATAAGATAGAGGCAATGGCAGAAGAATTTGTCAGTTACGGTTCTGTATTTTATAAAAACGATTAAGGTTGCTTCTCTGTCTTTTTTTCAAGAAGATACTTCGCCTCTTCATATACATCGCTGTATGGATAAAAAAGAACTATCTGCATAAGAACATATCTTGCCTTTTCTTCTTCCCCTCTTTCTGTGAATATCTTAGCAAGGTTAAGCAAGGCATTATCAGCAAGTTTACTGAATGGATATGTAATTATAAAGTTTTTGTATGCTATGGATGCTTCATAAAGTAAATTGTTGTTTACAAGAACCTGTGCTATCTCATACTGGAACCTTTCCGGCAGGGTTATCTCAGGGTATTTTCTGATAAGTTTTGCATAAAGTTCAGAGGCATTGTGCTTGTTTTCTTCTGCCATTGCTTCTAAAATTTTTGACCGCATCTCTTCTATCTCTCCATACTCCTCCATACCCCTCTGAATAAACTGCTTTCTGCCCAGTATCTGAAAGAGCATGTTTTTACCCATTTCAACATTTTCCCTGTATTTTGCCTCAATGTAGAGTTTTGTCCCTATCCCTATAACCATACCATATACGAACCCTGCAAAGTGTGCACCAAAAGCAACTGAACTTGTAGTAATTCCCTTACCCGCAAGAAATGTAGATACTGCCTGCTGGAGAAACCACAGAGCAAGCCAGACATAAGAATATAACTCAAACTCTCCAAATCTTACAATAATTGCAAAGAAAAAGTATTTAAAGATAATGGCGCTTTTTGGGAAAAGTACTGCATATGCACCAAGGACAGCAGATATCGCACCTGATGCCCCTATAGTAGGGACATCTTTCATTGCTTCAGGTATGAGGACAGAATAAAGAAGAGCAGCAAATATCCCACCTGAAAGATAGAAAAGAAGAAACAGGATGTGTCCCCACCTGTCCTCTATATTGTCTCCAAATAACCAGAGATACCACATATTAAATCCAAGATGCAAAAGTCCACCATGGAGAAACATTGATGTAAAAAGAGTTATCAGAGAAAATCGTGAGGGGATGAAACCATACTGGTTTACAATCCCTATATATTCGGGTCTTATCCCGTAAAGGAAAAAGATGAGAACATTTACTGCAATAATAGATACAACGACGGAAGGAAACCTTTTTATACCAAACTCATCCCTTACGGGAAAGACAAAAAACATTCTATCACCCTGCTTTGAATGTCATAGCAACAAATGAGAGCGGGGGTAACTGACATATCGCCTTACCATCAGAGACCTTTACCTCCTTAAACTCTCTTGATACAATCACATCTGGCTTCTCAAAAGAGTTTGCTGCTTTAGTGTCATTTCCTGTGATAATTTCTGCTCCCTCTAAAGATAAGATATCAATATCAGCCGGGTTAATTAAAACTTCTGCTTTTTCAGTAATACCTCTATTTACAGCAAATATATGCAGTTTGCCATCCCCCAGTATAGCACTGGCATCTATATAGTTAACTGAACCATAAGAAGGACTTTCATAAAAAGGTCCCTCAATATGAAGTTGTAAGGAGACCCCCTTCCTTCTCTTTGATACCATCTCAAATGGATAAAAGATGGACTGAATAAGCAGGTCATCTCCTTTTGTTATAACAGGAGCAATTACATTGACTATCTGTGCGAGATTGGCTATTTTTAACATATCAGAATGCCTTATAAAACTATTGAGAAAGCCAGCAACAACAAGTGCATCTTCAAGGTTATATATCTCTTCCAGAAGGTGTGGTGCAAATTGTCCTTTGCCATTGCTTTCATGGTTTTTATACCAGACGTTCCACTCATCAAAACATAGATATACCCTCTTTTTGCTTCTTTTCTTTGCCTGAACAAACCTGCAGCCACTATCCATTTCTTCTATCTGTTTATCTATGGAGTTTGTTACAGCAAGGAAGTCAGATGTGTCATTATTGTAATTTCCAACATATCTGTGTAAACTTATATAGTCAGCAAATTCCCATATATATTCAAGTACCTCTCTATCCCACTCCATATATGTAGGCATAGAAATACCACAGGAACCACAGACAATAAGTTCTATTGTGCTATCCACATCCTTCATTATTTTAGCCGCCTGCTGTGCCTTTATCACATAGTCACGAGCTGGTAGATGTCCAAGTTGCCATAGGCCATCCATCTCATTCCCTAAACACCAGAGTTTTACATTGTATGGCTCTTTATTGCCGTTTGCCGCCCTCATATCAGCATATCTTGTTCCTGCAGGTAGATTACAATATTCAAGCCAGTTTCCTGCCTCTTCAGGTGAACCGGTTCCTAAATTAACTGTCAGCATAGGAGACCATTCCATCTTTTTACACAATTTAATGAACTCATCTGTGCCGAACTGGTTTGGTTCAAGTGTCTGCCACGCAAGGTCCCTCACAACAGGTCTTTTATCCTTTGGACCTACTCCATCAAGCCAGTGATAGCCAGAAGCAAAGTTCCCACCCGGATATCTCATTACAGTCATATTAAGTCGCTTAAGTGTGCTCATAACATCCTTGCGGAAGCCATCCTCATCTGCATTTATACTTTTTGGGTCATACACCCCTTCATATACAGCTCTTCCCAGATGTTCAAGAAATCCACCAAATATTCTCTCATCAACCTTCCCGATTTGAAATCCCGTATGGATGTTCAATACTGTTTTTTTCATTTACTCCCCCGTTTTTACTACCTGGTAAAAATATTATAATATAAAAGGAAAAATAACAAGTTCAGGAGGGAGAATGACAGGGAAAGAAAGGATTTTACTGGCAATGGAGCATAAAGAACCGGATATGGTGCCTGTGGGAGACCAGCTTATTGTTTCAAAGGTTGCCTCAGAGATACTGGGTAGATATGCATATACAGGTGGTGGTGAGTTTGCAAGGGATATGATAGAATTGCTTTCCAGCAATGAAAGGGAGTTCCTGGTTGATAGATATGTTGAAGATACAATAGAACTGCACACAAAACTTGACTTTGATTTCATCAGAGTGGGAACTGTCCCTTCAAAAAATTTTTACAGGGATGCTCTTCCTGTCAAGATTGATGAGAACATTTATAAATATGAAAATAAGGAGACAGGAAACTATTCCATATATAAGTTTTCTCCTGAGTCAGGTGAATTCTTTCCTGTTGAGTCATCACTTGAGAAAGAGGGTTTTACTGCACTTGAAAGGGAGATAAAAGCAATAGAAAAATTACTTGGCGATCCCATTACCTTTGATGATAAAAGCATTTTTGATGGATGGGACAGAATATACGAGAAAGTGGGGAAGGAAAAAGCCATTGCGTTTTCTACAGGTATATCAATACCTATGCAACCCATCTATCTTGAAGCAGCGCTTTCATATCCAGAATGGATTGATATATATCTTGAATACCAGACAGAATGTGCTATAGCATTTATAAAAGAAGCGGTAAAACATAGTGCGGACTTTATACTCGGTGGAGGAGACCTTGCAACAAAAAATGGGCCTGTTTATAACCCGGATATCTTCAGGAAATTTCTCATGCCTAGATATAAAAGAATTCTGGATGTTTCTCACAGTGTGGGGTTGCCGTATTTTTACAGAAGTGATGGAAACACAAGGCCATACTGGGATATGTGGTTTAATGAGATAGGATTTGACGGATATGCTGAAATAGATGCATCAGCAGGAATTAAACTTAAAGAACTGCGAGAAAAATATGGACATAGGATAGTACTTGCCGGGAATGTGGACTGTGCGAAAACGCTTGTATCAGTGACAGAAGAAGAGATTGAGAGAGAGGTTATTGAATGTATCAGAGATGCTGGGAAAGGTGGAGGGTTAATCCTTACGTCTTCTAACTCCATACACTATAATATACCAGCCAGAAATCTTGTTTATATGATAGAGTCAGCAAGAAAATATGGAAAGTATCCAATTAATCTACCGTAAGCATTAAAACTTGTATTCGGCGGTATAGGTTATCTTTATCTCCCCGTCTGCTGGCACATTTACCTCAAATACAAGGGTTGTGGCATCCTCTTTTTTATAGTCGTGGCTTTTCTGTATTACCTGCCAGTCACCCCACTGTCTTTCTATCACCTTTACCACCACAGGTTCTTTCTTATGGTTTCTCAATGTAATCTCATATGAGTCCCTGTATAGATTAGCCGTAATCTTCTTGTGGTCTGTGATTTTCCTTTCACCAACGATATCAAAGGCATTGCCTAAATAGAGGGATATTTTCTCATCCTTTGGTGTGTGGTCTATCTGGTTTTCTCCTATGAACTGAAGTGATTTATCTATATCCGCCTTATATACCTTTATCGTTCCTTTGGGGAGTGGTATGCCAAGTCCGTTTTCCTTGCTGTTTTTGAATTCTAAGTTTACTCCTACCTTTTTATTGCACTGCTGTCCCTGCCAGGCATCATAGTAATACCAGTTGTATAATGCGCCACTGTAGGTATATACCTTATTTACAGATACCTTTGGTGCTGTCAGTAAACTTATCTGTTTGGTCTGGTTGTTTTTAAGGGTGGTCCTCCTCTGGAGTTCGTAAAGGTGGTATTCAAACAGTTGTCTTTCTTCAAACTGTTCCGGCACAGCAGAACCTAATGCCTTCACTTCCATCCTGTCAGCAATTGGTGCTCTTTTCTGTACCCTGAAAACATCGCCTGCAACAAGTTTTAATGATGCATTCTCATAACTGGTCCCACTCTTGTTGTCTATCGTTACCCATCCTGTAAGGGATATGCTTTTTTCGTCGTCAGATACAGCCGCTACATAGTCAGCCACCCAGTTTAGACCACCCGTGATATAACTTACCTCAACATCATGCATACCCGGTTTATTATTTAAGAGTGACCATACGAGCGTTGGCTTTGTGATAAGTCCTTCAGGCAGTTGTGGGAATTCTATATCTCTTATGTTGCTTCTGTTTATCATAAATATAGGTCCTTTTTCTTTATCTTCAGCAAGGACAATCTGACTTCCATCATAACTTGCAAGGTATCCTGTATATTTAACATCATCCTGAGAAATAACACTTATAACCTTATCAATATACTTTGAAAGAAGTTTATCAGCACTTACAAGGTCGTACTCAAAGTTCTGTTCCAGTATCCCGCATTTATCAGGTGCTGTTATGGATTTGAAGTGGACGCTTGCCGGCTCTATCCTTGCTGCTATATCAAAAAACCGTATTTCATTTATTCCTTCTTTCAGGTTGATACTCCGTAAATCCCTTACGAGAGCAAAGTTCTGGTTATACACGGTCAAACTTACATCTTTCCTTTTCATCTCTTCAGCCAATCCTGTAAGAGAAAGGCAGATAAGTCCTGCTATGACTCCAAATATCACTTTTCTTTTCATCTTTCACCCCCGGTTTTTATACTTTTTATGTCTATCTTTCCTGAAAATACCTTCACAAATGGTTTTTTGTTTTTTATACCTGCAAGTCCATATCCCGTGGCGGTACAGAAGAAGCAGGAGAAATTTCCTTTTATAGCGGGATTGATATAAAGGGTCTTTTCCACAGCATCATAGCGTATTCCTGTCAGCCCTTGAAGTAATCCATAGGAGGAAAGAGCCCTTCCATACCAGTGGCCACACTCATATTCATCAAAGGGATTTCTCTTTGTTCCATCATATCTTTTTCTCGCTGTCCGCACTATCTCAAGTCCCTCTTTAACTTTTCCCAGCATCATCAGGTGTGAAGCCACCTGATACTCAAATCCTGTCCATACTTCATCACTGTAAGGGAAGGGGAATGTTAACTTTCCTCCTTTTGGCCAGGTGCAGAGCAGAAGTCCACCTTCATCACCTAATGCATACCCTGGTCTCTGAGGATTGATATGATTGAATAAAGATTTTTTGAAGTTATACCTGAATACAGATTGTAGATGTCTCTTTACCTTTTCATTATCAAGTATATCACTGATACCACATACCTCCGCCATCCATACTCCTAAAACACCATCAGCGAGGCATCCCTTTCCATACTGTTTTCCCGGTCCCTCTTTCTTTATAACATCCATTACCTCATCAATCCACGCAAGGTAGAGTCCAGCATATCTGGTTTTTTCATAGAGATTGCGTATTGCCTGTTTGTCTTCTGTAAATCTCTTCTCCGTAGGGTCTTCTGCTTTCAGCTCTTTCCACCTGATATCCTGATAGAAATACTCACCATTGAAAAGGTGGGTTTCAAGATACCTCCTTCCTTTTTCATAAAGTTCGCGATAAAGAGGAACGTCATCACCAACTGCTTCTGCCATAAGGGAGGCAGATTTCAGCGCCCCGAGATAAAAACTGCAGCACATACCATCAGGACCCCAGAACTCAATATCATATGTGTTATGGTGCGGTTCCTGGAGAATTCCTCTATGTTCAGGGTCCCATGTTTCTATACAATAATCTAAACTTTTCTTAATCTTTTCCCAGAGACCTTTAAGCCACTTTATATCACCGCTTATCCTCCAGTCCCTGTAGACCTTCAAAATACCACCTAACTGACCATCAGCTGCAGCGTGAAATCTGTGGACTGATGGACGGATGGGCAGCCATGCGCGAAACTCCTGATGTCCTTTTTCATCCTGCATTTCATTAAATTCTGTATCTCTTAAAGTCCGCTCAAGGTTCGGGAAAAGGTGTGGTATTGCCTGTGCATAGTTCCATACATGGGTACAGGACCCATGACAGCAGCCAACGGTATCACAACATCCTTCCCAGCACCACAACCTGCCATCTGTCTGCCGCAGAACTGTCGGGGACTTAAGTATAGAAAGGTTTGCGGATACAGCATCAATGATTTCTACCGGTATAGATGAACTATAAAAACACTCTGTGAATTTTGAAGTCTCTTCTTTTAATCTATTATAATTATCCTCCCAGTATGCAGATATTTCCTGGATATCATTAAATCTACCTGCATACCATGGCTTATAACACTCTTTTGTGCTGTCATCTCCTATCCGCAGGTTGCTGTTCGGGACATACCAGCAAAAGAGGAGTTTTACTGTTTTTTTAGAATGAGGAGGAATTTGAAGAGGCAGATATATACTGGCTCCAGGACTGGGTGGTTCATCTTCCTTAAAAGGTGGATTGGAAATGATATGAGATTTTTCTATTTCTTGCCATAGTACAGTTAGAAGGTCAAACCCTTCCACCCTGAACCATCTGCAATTAATACCTGGTATTTCTTCTATAACCATAGCACAGAAACTACCTTTATCATATGGCTTCTCATCAGTCCCATTCTGATAAAGGATAAATCCATTATTTTTCATTTCTCCAACACCACAACCAGTTTTTTCAGTCGCAAGAAAGTTTTTTGAATGGAATGAATAAACCCCCTCAATAGCTTTTTTACCGGCATTTATAAAGGTATATTCAAGTGCAGAAACAGGTAGTGATGAATTATCTTCATCTCCTGGGATAAAAGGACTCCATCCTGTAATTTCAACCTTCATTGGTAGTCCTGGATATGCAAGTTTGACTGTCCCAAAAGGAAATTTTGCAGTGAATGCTTCTGTGAGACATCGTGGCAGTCCATAAGTAGTTCCTCCTAATCCATTACCTCCACCAGATACACCGTAAATCTTCCAATCAGGTATTTTCCCTTCAAGTATCCTTGCTGTTTCAGGGTGGTTTTTAACGCAGAAAGCGGAAAATATAAGTGGCTGGTGGAATAACTCCGGCTTATGTCTTAAAGAGATATGAGTAAAACCACCATTACCTTCTAAACATATCATACCTGCACCAATTCCTCCCATAGGGAAAGCGATATAGTTGAGATTTTCACCTGTGTAAACAGTCCCTTTTCTGTGTTTTTTTATCACTGCCATAAATCCCCCCTATTCATACAGTAGATACTTTTTTCTTTTTTCAATAAACTCTTTCAAAGCGGGCTGATATGAATTAACAATCTCATCCGCTCTTACCCCTTTCTGGAACTGCTTCCGTATTATATCACTTCCATTGACCTTGTCAAACATATCTATATTTGATGGAGACACCACAGAAAAGTTAAACCTTTCTGGATACAGATTCAGAAGTGCCTCTATTATGTGGTACCCTGTTGCCACAGGTCTGTAGTTTTTTCTATCTGTTATGATAATCCTGAATCCATTACATTCTTTATCTTTGTATAGACCGTAGAAAGGTGTGAAGTGAAACGGCTGAAATAATACCCCGGGGAGTTTTTTTCTGTTGAGATATTCAGTGATTTCTTCTGCATCAATCCACGGCGCACCGACTGACTTGAAAGGCAGGGTATATCCCACACCTACACTTGCTATCCCGAGTTCTCCCAAAATCCCTGTAACAGGATAAAAGAAGGATGAGTCCTGCTCAGGTATATGTGGTGATGTAGGTGTCCATAAAAGCCCTGTATCCTCCCAGAGCATCTCTCTTTTCCATCCATCCATCTTAATTACAGTAAGATTACAGTTGATATTCAACTCCTTATTTAAAAATAGAGCAATCTCACCAATAGTCATACCATGAACATAGGGTACAGGCACACTTCCTACAAATGACTCAAAATTTTTGTCAAGCAAAGGACCGTCTATAAGGAACCCTCCAAGTGGATTGGGTCTATCAAGGACGACAAAAAGAATGTTATTTTTTGCTGCCTCTTCCATACAGTATCTCATCGTTGAAATATATGTATATGAGCGGCTGCCTATGTCCTGTATGTCAAAAACCAAGACATCAATACCTTCAAGCATTTCAGGTGTGGGTCTCCGTGTCCTGCCGTACAAACTGAAGACCTTTATATCTTTTATTTCACCACCTTCAATAGAACCCATCTTACCGCCTTTAAGTCCATGTTCAGGTCCAAATACAGCAACAAGTTTAACATCAGGCAGATTGGATATTACATCTATTGAAGAACGGAGTTTACTATCAGTCCCTGTTTGGTTTGTTATCAGCCCTATATTTTTCCCTTTCAGAATGGTGTGGTCTCCAACAAGTATATCTATCCCCATCTTTACAGGTTTCTTCTGTGTATTCTCACCACAACAGAAAGATATTGAGAGGGGAAATATTAACAAAAATGAGAAGGATATTCTTTTCATGGTTTTGATTTTAACATACAGACAGACCTTTTTCCAGAGAAATTATTTTTGAGGTAATTCAAGGACTTGACAATAAGTTTTATATATAGTACTATAGTTCCAAATATGGAACATAATAATCTGCTGAAAAAAGGGATAGCAGTCCTTGAAGTATTAAAAGATACAGAAACTCCTTTATCTTTTGTCCAGATTCAGAAAAAATTAGCGCTCCCTAAAACTACGCTGTACAGGGTATTAAATTCACTTGTTGAAAAAAATCTGGTTTTATGTCAGGACAGAAAGTATAAACTTGGATATGGGATTTTACCACTTGCAAGAAAAGTATTATCTGAATTGCCACTAAGAGAGACAGCAAGCCCTTATCTGAAAAAATTATGTGAATACACAAAAGAAACAATTGAACTTATGATACCTGACAATAACGCAATTTTGTATATAGATAAAATGGAAAGCCCGCAATCGGTAAGACTTATTGCCGAGATTGGCTCAAGATATACAACCCTTCATGCTTCTGCACCAGGTAAAGTGTTACTTGCTTATAATGAAGATGTTTTTAAAAAGTTTATGAAAAAGAGAAGATTAGAAAAGATAACTTCAAAGACGATTGTAGATAAAAAGAAACTTGAAAAACAGATAGAGAAGATTAAAAAACTTGGATGGGCATATGATGAAGGAGAGGCAAGAATTGATGTTGTAAGAATTGCAACCCCTGTTTGTGATTTTGAAGGAAAACTTATGGGAATTGTTGGAATAGCAGGTCCTTTATATAGAATAAAAAAAGAAAGAATTAAAGAATTTGCAGAATTTTTAAAAAGAATATGTGAGAAAATTTCAGAAAGATTTGGTTATCAAAGGGGGTAAATATGAAAACAGAAAAGTGTGTAGTTATCGGCTGGGATGCACCTGTAGCAAAGCGTGTAAAGAAGTATGCAGAAGAAGGTTTTATGCCAAATACAAAAAGATTAATAGAAAAAGGTGTATGGGGAGAGAACTGTCTTGTGCCCCATCCAACAATTACTCCACCCAACTGGACAACAATAGTAACAGGAAGCTGGATAGGGACACACCAGATTGTATGTTTCAATCTGCTTGAAGAAGGACAACTTGAAAAGACATATCCAGCATTTTGTAAAGATGATTGTAAGGCAGAGTATATATGGGAAGCAGCAGAAAAGGCAGGTAAAAGGACAATTCTTTTAAACTATCCAACTACCTGGCCCAATGCAGTAAAAAATGGAATACAGGTAGGTGGTGGAGGACTGGGAATAAATGAATACAGATTAAGAGGAGTTGAAGAATGGACGATGAAGTGTGATGTGAGTGCTGATATATGTTTTACAACAGAAGATTTACCGGAAGTGTACAAAGTAAAAGTAGAAAAAGCAGATAGGTGGGAAAATTTACCTGAAGGTGTGGATTTTAAAGAATGTGAATTAAAAATTAGGTTCAGGTGGAGTGATTATATCTCAAAAGAGAATCCATGGTATGCACTTTTAATAAATACAGGAGATGGATATAACAAAGTGGGTATTTACAGAGAGAAAGATGGAGCGTGTCCGGTTGCTCTTGTAGAAAAGGGACAGTGGAGTGAAAAAATTTATATGGAAGTAGAAACAGATAAGGGAAAGAAAAAAGTGGTATTCAGGATAAAAGTCATTGATATATCTTCTGATGGAGAAAAGATTAAGATTTATTTTACTCCTTTATGTTCTCTTTCTGGTTTTGCTTTTCCTCAAGTGATTGAACAAGAACTTGAATCTTTAGATGGTCTGCCATTACCCTCTACCGAGACCATTTCTTACCGGCTGGGCTGGATAGATTTAAATACACTTTCACAGCTTATTGATTTTCAAAATATCTATTATGGTGAATGTGCAAGGTACCTGCTTAAAAACAAAGAATGGGACTTATTTTTTATGCATGCGCACTGTCCAGACCACTTTTATCACATTCTTATTAATGAGATAGAAAATGATAAAAAAGTGGAAGAGGCAGAAAGAGACTTTTATCAATCACTGGACAGGATGGTTGGCAAAATTCTAGAAAGCATAGATGAAGAAAAAACACTTATAATGATAACTTCAGACCACGGTGCAGTTCCCACTTCAAAGGAATATCAGGAAGAATACTTTGATGTTAATAAAATACTTGAAAATAAGGGCTTGCTTGTGAGAGAAATAGACGAAGCCACCGGTAGGGTAAAAATTATATGGGAGAGGACAAAAGCGGCAGCACAATTATCCTGCTATATATACATAAACCTGAAAAGTAAATATTCAAATGGGATTGTTGAAGATAATGAGTATGAAAAGATACAGGATGAAATAATAAAGGCACTGTATGATTATACAGACCCTGAAACGGGCAAGAAACCAATTGCATTTGCTTTGAAGAAACAGGATGCAAGAATTATAGGACTTTATGGAGAAAGAATAGGAGATGTTATTTATGGGGTATATCCTGAAGTAAGTGGAGAACATGGAAGACAGTTAACAACAGGAGAATATGGTATTGGGTCAATGAAGGGTTTATTCATAGCAAAAGGACCAAACATTAAAAAAGGCGAGATTGTGAAAAGGACGATATGGCTAACAGATATAGTGCCAACGATTTGCTATTTGATGGATATACCTGTTCCAAAAGATTGCGAAGGTGCTGTTTTATATCAGATTTTTCAGGACCCGGATTTCAAAAGAAAGGAGATAGAAAAGTTAAAAGAAAACTATGGAAGGTTAAAAAAAGCAATAGATTCAGAAAAATTCCTGACACACAGGTATTAATAACTTTTCTTCTTAAAGATGATAGAGTTTTTGCTACCTTTCTGATATTACCTTTAAGTGGCAAATTCTGTCATAATCGGATATAATATACCTTCAAATTATTTCCATAATGGAACGGAAGGAAGGCATATGGAGAGTAGATTTAACTTAGCAATAGGACTGGTAAAAGAGGCGGGAGATTTTTTAAGAAGGGGTTCTGGTTCTGGTGAGATTTCCATAGAGACCGCCTACGATGTAAAGTTGAAGCAGGATGTGGAGAGTGAAAGCATTATTATAGGTGGTATTGAGAAGTCATTCCCTGAAGATGGTTATATATCAGAAGAGAAGGGGGAGAAGAAGGGAAGTTCAGGATATATCTGGATAATTGACCCGCTGGATGGCACAGTGAACTATTATAGAGGTATTCCACATTGCAGTATTTCAATTGCGTGTATAGGGAAAGAAGATGGTTTCGGTGTGGTATATGACTTTTTCAGGAATGAAATGTTTACAGCAGAAAAAGGGAAAGGGGCGTATATTAACGGTAGCAGAATAAAGGTAAGTAAGACATCTAAACTGAAAGATGCAATAATCAGTTTTGGCCTTATGAAGGGAAAGGAAGAGATACAGGACGGGTTGAATCTCTTCTGTAATATCGCTGATAAGGTGAAGAAAATAAGGATGATGGGTTCTGCGGCACTTGATATATGCTATGTGGCAGCAGGCAGAACGGATGTTTTTTTTGAGGTTGGGCTTAACATATGGGATATAGCAGCAGGTAAAATAATAGTTGAAGAGGCAGGCGGTGTTTATAATGAATATCTGAAAGATAATAAGAGATTTTTTCTTGTATCAAACGGTTTTATAAATCTGGAGCGGATATGGCAAAACCATTGAAGGCGATAAAGGGAACAGTTGAGGTGCTTGTAAAGCCAGTGACCGGTTTTGTGGATGGTTTTAACTCCCTTATGAGAAAAATTGAAGAGGGTATCGGCGAGAAGAAAGACGGGAGAGAAATTGATGACTTTGTAAATATCCTTCTTACAGAGATGAAGGATGTAGAACAGGGGGTTCTTGCCTTCTTCACAGAGATGATGTTTATGCAGCACCTTTCAGAGAAGATGGCACAGGTTGAAAATGAGGTAACTCTTGTTCAGATACTTGGAGACAGAATAAAGGACTTCTTAGCCCCTGACTTTATTGAGATTTTCCTTTGTGGGGTTGATAAAAAGTCATTTCATCTTGCCTATCATTATCCGTCTGAAAGGGAATTCAATCCTGCTCTTGTTAAGGATACAGGGTTTGAGTGTTTTGATAAAGGTGAAAGCATAATACAGATGAAAACAAAACTGGGCAGCAAAACATATTCCGTACTATCAGCGCCTTTAAGAACCACAAGGGAGAAGTTCGGTGCTGTTGTGGTGGGGAGAAAAGGGAGAAATGCGATTGCACCAAAAGAGAGTGCTCTTGTTATTTCAGGTGCTGTGGTAATTAGTTTTGCTATAAGCAATATAAAACTTGTTAATAATATCATTAAAAATCAGCGGCTTGTTACAATAGGAGAGACCATAGGCGGGCTTTCTCATGATGTAAAAAACATACTGAATAACTTTGAAAACGGAATTGCAATTATGGATATGGCAGTTGAAAGCAACAATAAAGAGATGCTTGAAGAAGGAAGAAATATTCTTAAAAGAAGTTATGACAGAATGAAAAATCTTGTCCTTTCTATGGTGGACTATTCAAGAGAAAGAGAGATAGAACTTGTTCCGTCTGACATAAATAAAGTTATAAAAGAGGCAGTTTCTATTAAAAAGGATGAGTTTAAAGAAAAGAGGATAAAACTGATGGAGGAGTGGGATAAAAATATTCCGGAAGTATATCTTGACTCTGAAAGAATAGAGAGGATGATAATAAACCTTCTGGATAATGCGATAGATGCGGTGAAGGAAAAGACAGGAGTAATTAAGGTTGGAACAAAATTTCTGTCAGATAGAGGTGCTGTAAAAATCTGGGTTGAAGATAATGGACATGGTATACCTGCAGAGAATCTTGACAGGATATTTGATGTATTCTTTTCCACAAAGGGCAATAGAGGAACTGGTTTTGGACTTGCAATAGTTCAGAAGGTGGTCAGGGAGCATAACGGAACTATTGATGTTCAGTCAATAGTAGGAAAGGGGACAAGATTCACAATAGAAATTCCGGTTAAAAACAAGGGAGGAAAAAAATGATTAGTTTTGAGAAGTTTAAGGAGATGGATATAAGGATAGGGAAGGTTCTTGAGGTTGAGGATGTTGCAGGTGCGGATAGATTATATCTTATCACGGTTGATATAGGAGATGAGACAAGAAAACTCGTAGCAGGGATAAAGTTGTGGTATAAAAAAGAAGAACTGATAGGGAAGAGTGTTGTTGTTCTTACAAATCTTGAGCCAAAGGTGATAAGAGGAATTGAAAGTAAGGGAATGATTCTTGCAACACTCAATAATGATAAATTTTCTATACTGACAACTGACAGGGATGTTCCCGCTGGCAGCAGGGTTTCTTGAATGAGGGGGTGGTTTAATGAAAAAGATATATGTTGTTGGAGATAGTATTTCCATACACTACGGACCTTATCTGGAAAATTATCTGAAAGATTTCGCTTTCTATTCGCGCAAGGAAGATAAGGACGACCCTGAACTTGGTGCAAATGGGGGTGATTCTTCGGCTGTTTTAAGATTTCTGGAGCAAAAACTTAACTCCGGCGGGATAGATGCTGATATAATCCTTATAAACTGCGGGCTACATGATATAAAAACAGACCCTGCTACAGGTAAAAAACAGGTTCCACCTGAACAATATAGAAAAAACCTGTATGAGATATTATCTGTAATCAGGAAATTGAAAGCAATGCCTGTCTGGATTCGTACTACACCCTGTGATGAAAGGATACATAACAGGGAAGGTATCAGTTTCTATCGTTTTTCATCGGATGTGAAAGAGTATAACGGGATAGCAGATGAGATTATGCAGAAGAATAATGTGCCAGTCATAGACCTTTACACCTTTACTCTGAATTCAGGTAAAGACCTTTATTGTGACCATGTCCATTTTAATGAACATATCAGAGAGAAACAGGCTGCTTTTATTGCCGGATGGTTGTGTGGCTTTATAACTCGGTGATTTACATTTTCTTTGCAATAAGCCCTATTACTTTATATACCAGTTTTGCAGTTATAAATGACGAGGGAGTAAAGAGTTTTGATGGTGAGAGCTCAACTACATCAAATCCCACTATTTTTATGTCTTTCCTTGAAATGAAAGCCCTTAAAAACTCAATGGTTTCATACCACTGAAATCCACCTGGCTCAGGAGTTCCTGTATCAGGCAGGACTGATGGGTCAAAAAAGTCAACATCAATGGATAGGTAATATGTTCCAGAAGGCAATTTAGCATTGAGCATTTTACCCCATTGCTTTCCATACATCTGATAAGCAAAAAGGACCTGTATATTTTCACTGGTTTTTAGAAACTCTTTTTCTTCTGCACTTATACTCCTCACACCAGCGGAAAAGACAGGACACCCGAGTTCTGATATTCTTCTTATTACACAGGCATGGCTGAACTTTGTTCCCTGATATTCTTCTCTGAGGTCTGCGTGTGCATCCAGGCATAGAACCTTTATATTCTTAAGTTGTTTCAGATGTGCTTTAACAAGTCCAGTAGAAATTGTATGTTCTCCGCCCAGCCCTATTAAAATCTTCCCTTTTTTAATATAGCGAGATGATTCCTTCTCAATTTTTGAGACCATCTTTTTCAAGATCTTGTAATCAGGTTCAACGGGTGGGAGTGTTTTAATTCCTGCAGTATATGGTTCACGGTCAAGTTCTTCATCATAAAGTTCAACATAGTTTGAGGAATGTATAATACTTGAAGGTCCCTCTTTTGTTCCTGTCTGACAGGATGTGGTTGCTTCAAAAGGCACAGGAAGTATTACAAAATGCGCATCTTTTAAAGGAATGTCAGGGATACCTAAAAAGTTATGTTTTATCTCTTTCATTTAAAATAAAAAGTCAAAAGTAATAAGTCAAAAGTTAAAAGTCAAAAGTCAAAAGTAATAAGTCAAAAGGCAAAAGTAAAAAGTCAAAACTAATAATCCGTTTTTCCCCTCACCTTAATCCTCTCCCCTAAGGGGAGAGGGTATAGGTGAGGGTGGCACTTTTTTGCTTGATACTTCTATCAATCTGTCATTTTGTGAAATATCGTTATTCCATAATAAATACAGCTGCTGCTATTACTGTTGTCCATAACCCATTTTTATCTCCTACTGCTGACTGTGTTATATTGGTTGTCTTAACTATTCTGTTAGACATCCTCCATATCTCTTTCTTCTTATCATAGGAAGAGTCAGGGTCAAACTCAATGCCAAGGATTGTAGCAAGCATTGTTGCAGCAAGGTCTTCAGCGTAGTCGCCTGCTTTGTCTTCTGTCTCGCCGAATCCCTCGTGTTCAGAAAGGTAACCATATTGACTTTTCTCTTTTGGTATGGCAATACCCACAGATGCAGTAATAAGCCGATGGGGCTCATTGGTAGAATTTCTGCTGAGGACGGTATAGATGACCTGACCGGGTTTCAATTCTGCAAGTCCCGCCTGTTTTGATATTAACTTACAGTGTGGTGGGAATATACTGGAGATAGATACGATATTAAATTGTGCTATGCCTGCATCTCTCAGTGCAAGCTCAAAACTTGTCAGTTTCTCCTTATGCTTTCCAACCCCTTTTGTAAAAAAGACCTTTCGTGGCACCATATCCATTTCCCATCCCTCCTTTTTCAAAATATTCAGAGGAATATCTCCCCTGAAACCCCTTCTGAATATTTTTGGTCTTTTCTTTTTACTTTTTTAAAGAACCGAACACTTGCATCATCCGCCACAGGCGTATGCCGCAATAACTATATTATAAAGGACACAACGGGTCTTCTTCAAGAAAATCCCCTGTTATACTGTAAGCAAGCGCCCTGCAGCCACGGCAGTTTTTAATTTTACAATCTTTACATCTTCCTTTCAAGAAACAATTATTCCTTAATTTCCTTAAAACATCAGATTTCTCCCATATGTCTTTTAAAGGTGTTTCTAAAAGGTTTCCTATTTTCAAAGGAAATCTCCTGCAGGGAAAGACACTTCCATCGGGCATTATTGCTGCCCCATCAGTTCCAACGATACAGGGTGCTCCAAAAAGGTCATAGTTCCCTTTATTATCTGCCCTGACCATAAAGCCCCTGTATGGTAGAAGAAAATTTATATTTTCATCCACTCCGCATCTATCACACAGGAGTTGCAGTGTGGATAACCATTCCTGATGTGATATGAGAGATTCGGATATTTTTTTCCCTCTCCCCCAGGGTATAAACCTTTCAAGAATAAAGGCGCTGAAATTATATTCCCTGATAAAATCAAACAAATCAGCCACTTCTCCTGTATTCTCTTTTGTAAGTGTAAACATCAGTATCTTCTCTCCTCTGGTAAAAGCATATTTAATTTTTTCACAGGTCTCTGTAAAAATCTCATAGTTCCCTTTCCCCCTGAATAATTCAAATGTTTGTTTGCTTACACCTTCCGTAGAAATTTTGATTACAGGTCTTTCAAAATTAGCAAGAAATTTTATATTTTTTTCATCAAGAAAAAACCCGTTTGTTATTATGCCTGTTTTCTTCACTGAGGGATTGTGATATACCATTGAGAACAATTCCTTCCAGTCATTATAAAGGAAGGGTTCCCCCCCTGTTATATCAATCACAAGTTTTTGTTTTCTGCCCTTTACAAAATCCAGCACATTTAAAAAAATTTTTTCCAGTGAAGAAAGTGACAGTTCACTTTCTGCTGAGAAGTTATCCTGATAACAATGAAGACATCTGAGATTACATCTGTCCGTTATATGCCACTGTATATGAAAAGTAGTTTCCATTTTGAGATAAGTATACTATAATAAGTAATAAGTCAAAAGTAATAAGTAATAACTCAAAAGTAATAAGTCAAAAGTTAA
>DAONKS010000009.1:0-21305 GCA_035406305.1 bacterium
AACATCTAATGAAGATGATTTAGTTTTGGACTTCTTCCTCGGCTCTGGCACTACCACAGCCGTAGCCCATAAACTTGGTAGGAAGTGGATAGGTGTTGAGATGGGAGAGCATTTTTATACAGTAGTTTTACCAAGAATGAAAAAGGTTTTGGCTTATGATAAATCAGGCATTTCAAAAGAAGTTAAAGAATATCAAGGTGGTGGTTTTTTCAAATACTACGAACTTGAGCAGTACGAAGAAGCACTGGCGAATTGCAAATACGAAGAGAGTGATTTATTTAGTGTCCCAGGTAGAAGCCCATATCAGGAATATATCTTTTTGAAAGATGAAAAAATGCTTAAGGCATTGGAGATTGATTATAAGGATAACAAAGTAAGAGTTGATTTAGACAAACTTTACCATAACATAGACATTGCTGAGACATTGTCTAACCTAACAGGTAAATGGATAAAGAAAATCAGTGATGGTGAAGTAGAATTTGAAGATGGAACTAAAATTAATACCAAAGATTTGGATTATAAACTCATTAAGCCCCTAATCTGGTGGGAGTGATGAAACATACAGAATCTCAAACCGTTGAATTTAAACCTTCCTGGCGGGATGAATATTTGAAATGGATTTGTGCCTTTGCAAATACTGATGGTGGGAAATTACTCATAGGAGTTGATGATAGTGGCAAGCCAGTTGGAATAAAAGATAGTAAGAAACTTCTTGAAGAATTGCCTAATAAATTTAGAGATATTCTCGGTATTATTTCAGACATAACACTGGGAAGGAGAGAGGGTAAAGAGATTATTATAGTAAAAGTCAAACCATCTTACGCACCAATTTCTTATAAAGGTAGGTTTTATATCAGAAGTGGCAGCACAATTCAGGAATTAAAAGGTAAAGACCTGATGAGATTTCTCGTTTCAAAATCAGGTAAGGATTGGGACGAATATATAGAAGAAAGAGCAGTTATTGAAGATATTGATGTTGAAACTGTTGAAAAATTCAAGCAAATTGCAGAGAAAAGGATACCATTTGTAAAGAATGAAAAAGAGCCGATAAAGGTTCTTGAGAAATTAAATCTGCTTGATGATGGAAAGTTAACAAGGGCAGCGATTCTTCTCTTTGGAAAAAACTTAAAGAAATTCTGGCCAAGTGCTTATATAAAGGTTGGTAAATTTTTAACTGATACAGACATTGTAAGTTCTGATGAGGTAGAAGGAAATCTTTTTAAACAGGTTGAAAAGACAATGGAATTACTGCGGACAAAATATCTTATCTCTGAGATACGATTTGGAGAGATTTACAGAAAAGAAGAACTGGAATATCCTGAAGGAGCATTACGAGAAGCGATAATCAATGCAGTAGTTCATAGAGATTATTTCGGCCCTCATACTCAATTAAAAATTTACCCTGATAAAATAATACTCTGGAATGTAGGAACACTTCCAGAAGGAATCAATGTTGATGAATTAAAGAAAAATCATTCGTCTTATCCAAGGAATGGATTATTGGCGGATGTATTTTTCAAGGCAGGGTTGATAGAAGCATGGGGAAGGGGAACAATAAAAATTATTGATGAGTGTAAGAAATCTGGACTTCCAGAGCCTGAATTTAAAGAAGAATTTGGTGGTTTTACAGTTTATTTATATAAAGATATTTATACAGAAGAAAATTTGAGAAAAATAGGATTAAATGAGAGACAGATAAAAGCAGTATTGTATGTAAAAGAAAAAGGAAAGATTACAAATAAAGAATATCAGCAAATTTGTAATACTTCAGAAAGAACAGCTACACGTGATTTATCTGAATTAGTTAGTAAAGAAATACTGGAACAAAAGGGGACTACTGGTAAAGGCACAAGTTATATAATAAAGACGCCAAAGCCGACAGGAAGACGCCACAAAGACGCCAAATAACAAAATGGGGAAATATATGCAAAAATAGTCAAATAGGGCAAAGATGATTAATAAACTTTATCTACAACACATTGTATATGATATTCCTTTTGAGACATTGCCTGCAAAGTGGCAGAGATTTGATTTCAGCCGATTTTCAAAAGACAAAACACTTTTTGATTTTCAACAGGATGCATTAAAAAACTCCCTCAAGGCATTACATCTATTTTTAAAAGACAAAAATTCAGATAAAAAATCACTGTTTGAGCATTACAAACTTAATGGGCTTGAAGAAGATTTTGATTATGACCTAAAGAAAAAACAGGATAGTAAGACGGCTAAGTATCTTTTAGAGTATCCAGAAGATTATCCGGTGGTTGATAACAAAATCTCATTTGCTCATTTTATCAACAGAATGAGTTTCTGGATGGCGACAGGTTCAGGCAAGACACTGATTATTGTTAAATTGATTGAGTTTATAGGCAAACTTATTACAGAAAAAGAATTGCCTGAGAGGGATATTCTTTTTCTGGCACACCGTGATGACCTTCTGGAGCAGTTTAAGAACCATATTGAAGAGTTTAACAATTTCAATTTTGATACAAAGATAAATCTAAAAAGTTTGAGAGATTATGAGAGTGTAAAGCGAGAAAGTATTCTGCCTTTTGCCAGAAATGAAATTACAGTTTTTTATTATCGTTCTGACCTGATTTCTGATGAGCATAAAGAGAAAATTGTTAATTTCAGGAATTACGATAATGGTGGCAAATGGTATGTTCTTCTGGATGAAGCACACAAGGGGGATAAAGAAGACAGCAAGAGGCAAATTTTATACTCAATACTTTCAAGAAACGGATTTCTCTTTAATTTCTCCGCCACATTTACCGACCCGCGGGACTTTGCTACCTGTATTTTTAACTTCAATCTTTCAAAGTTTGTAGAAGAAGGATACGGTAAACATATTTATGTATCTTCTGCTAATGTTGCCTCATTTCGTGATAAACAGAATGATTTTTCTCAGATTGAAAAGCAGAAGATTGTTTTGAAAACAATGCTGCTATTAACTTACATAAATAAGTATTTTAAAAAAATTAAAGGAGTTGATGGCTCTTTTTATCACCGTCCATTACTTCTTACTCTTGTTAATTCTGTAGATGTGGAAGAATCTGATTTAGAATTGTTTTTCAGAGAATTGGAAAGAGTTGCCAAAAATGAAATTAGAGCAGATTTATTTAATAATGCGAAGCAAGAACTTATCAAAGAGTTCAATGACCATTCAACATTTGAGTTTGAGGAACTTAAATGTTTAATAAATGCTGATTTAATTAGAAAATTGGACTATAAGGATGTTTTGAAAGATGTTTTGAACGCTAAAACTCCGGGTACAATTGAGGTTTTAAAAATCCCAGGGAATAGACAGGAATTGATTTTTAAACTAATAACGGCTGACAAGCCATTTGCGTTAATAAAAATCGGAGACATTTCTGGATGGCTGGATGATAAACTTGAAGGATATGAGATAATTGAAAGTGTTGAAAATGAAAGTTATTTTAAGAGAATCAATCAGGATGATTCAGATATAAATATTTTAATGGGCTCTCGTTCTTTTTACGAGGGCTGGGATTCTAACAGACCAAACATTATTTTGTTTATTAATATTGGAGTAGGAAGTGATGCCAAAAAATTCATTCTGCAATCAGTTGGCAGAGGCGTAAGAATAGAGCCACAAAAACATCAAAGAAAACGACTTCAAAAGTTATTAAATGCAAAGAAAATTAAAAATGAAGTTTTTGAAAAAGTTAAAAATCTGATTTTACCAATTGAGTCCCTGTTCGTTTTTGGAACCAACACGAAAAACTTAAAAGAAATAATCGCAACGCTAAAAGCAGAAAAACAGGATAAGAGTTTGGGTGAATTGTTTATCTTAAACCCGGAGGTGCAAAGACATCTTCTTCTGGTGCCAGTTTACAAAAACTCTAAAAGAATTTTTGCTGAAGAAAAAGACATCCAGAGATATTCCATCAGGAGGGAAGATTTTGATATAACATCGCAATTCTACAGATTTTTAGGTGATAAAGTTGCTCTGGCTAAATATAATTGTGAAGTAAAGGTTTTGAATAAAGTGAAAGAAAGTTTTGCGAACAAAGATAGGTACTATGATTTTGACGAAAGGGACTCGCTCTTTGAACCGGAGTTAACTCTGGAACGGATTTTTGAATATTTTGGAGTTAAAAACAAAGAGTTGGATGAATTTAAAAAATTAGAAGGTGAAATCGTGCATTTTAAGAAAGTCAGGTTCAGTGATGGCGAAAAATATGAGGAAATCAAAAAGAGAATTGAAATCATAAGGAATAAACCAGAACACGAGAAACAGTTAGACGAATTATTTAAAACAGGAAAACGGAAAAAGTATGATGAACAACTTAAGTTATTTGACCAATCTTCTCATTACGAGATTAACAATCAAAGAATTAAAATCAAGTATCTTGCTAACCATTACTATCTTCCTATAATAGTTTCAGAGACAGAAAAAATTGATTACCTCAATCATATCATAAATGTTGATAGTGAGGTAAGATTTATTGAGGAGTTAGAAGGATATCTTGCAAATCCGAACAATATTTTTACGCAGTTTGACTGGTGGATGTTTTCAAAGATTGACCAAACTCTGGACGAAGTTTTTATTCCTTATTACAACCCGAAGGAAAATAATGTCGTTAATTTCAAACCGGACTTTATCTTCTGGGCACAAAAAGGCAAAAAATACTTGATTCTGTTTGTTGACCCAAAAGGGACAGAATATGCCGATGGATACAGAAAGATTGATGGTTTTTCAAGGATATTTGAGGTTGAAGAAAATGGACAGAAAAAGATTAGAGTCTTTCCGTACAACAACGGTATTTCAATAATTACAAAACTGCTACTTAAGGTAAAAAGAGGTAGTGCAGAAGTTTTAGAGAATTATAGACAATACTGGTTTGATAATTTTTCTGATTTTGCGGATAAAATTAACCAGTCAATAAAAGAAATAAACCACTCTTAATTTTTGAATATTTCTTATTAGGACAAAACACTCTTCTTCAACCAAATAATATCTTCCGGGCGACTGAGATGCCTTTTTCAATGTCAATCTCAACACCCATTTCCCTAAGTCCCACACCAACACCGCTGATTGCTGTGAGGACATCAAACTCATCCTGCCAGCCAAGGTGGGAAATTCTTATGATTTTACCTTTTAGTTGTTCCTGCCCGCCTGCTATGGACATACCATATTTTGTCCTTAAAATTTTTACCAGTTTATCACCATCCACACCTTCAGGTAATAAGACCGCCGTCACTGCATCCGAAGGTGATTCAGAGAGAAGTTTAAGTCCTGCTGCTTGTATTGCCTGCCTTGTCGCTTCAGCGCGGATGTGGTGTTCTTCCCATATCTTTTCAATGCCGATACTTTTAATTATCTGGAGGGACTTTCTCAATCCAACCACAAGTGATACCGGAATGGTAAATGGGAAGTCATTCTTTGCCAGTGTTTTTTTATATTTTTTAAGATTGAAATAGTACTTTGGGAGATTGGATGTCTCTGCCTTTTTCCACGCCTTTTCACTCACAGATATAAAAGCAAGTCCGGGCGGTAGCATAAATGCCTTCTGTGAGCCGGTTACCACTACATCTATCTTCCACTCATCAGTAAGACAGGGGACTGCACCAAGAGAACTGATTGTGTCCACAACAAACACAGTATCTTCAAACTTTGAAACAATCTCTCCGATTTCCTTTATGTCAAAATGCGTTCCCGTGGATGTCTCACAGAGTGTGCCGAAGACCGCCTTTACCCCTGGATTTTTTTCCAGCAATTCCTTTATCTTTTTAGTGTCTAATTTTTTGCCCCATTCAAGGTCAAGAGATACAACATCCAGTTTATAGGCGATTGAAATCTCCTTAAATCTTTCTCCAAACTTACCACCTGATATCACTATCACTTTATCTCCGGCAGAAAGGAAATTAACGACAGATGCTTCCATTGCTCCAGTACCTGATGATGAGATAATAAAGACATCATTTTTTGTCTGGAATATGTACTTTAGCCCTTCAAAGACCTCTGCTGCAATTTTGATAAACTCATCAGTTCTGTGGTGCATAATTGGTGCTGCCATCTCTAATAATACTTCTTCCGGTACAGAGGTCGGTCCCGGTGTAAAAAGGCGCTTTTTCAACATTGTCTTCTCCTTTCCTGATAGGTCAGGTTTTAATAAATTTTTTAAGGTATTCAATTCCCTGTTTTGCTATATTCTCCGGTCCCGGAGAAAAGTCAAATACCTCAATGGATATCCAGCCATTATACTTTATCTCCCTTAATGCAGAAATGATAGGGGCATAGTCAGTATCTCCAGAACCAGGTCCTCCTAAATTTTTATCATTGGCATGAAAGTGTTTCAGGTATTTACTCCCTTCTCTTATTATATCCGGTACCGGCTTCTGTTCATCGCTCATTGCCTTCACATCCAGGTGGAGTTTAAGATAAGGGTGTGAGACCTCTTCTATAATTTCTATCGCTTCTGCTGCGGTGTTGATGAAGTTTGTTTCAGTTCTTGCGAGTGGTTCCAGACATAGAAATATATTTCTATTTTCACATTTTTTCAGAACCTTGCTGAGAACTTCTTTCACATTTTCTTTAACTTTCTCATATGTCTGCCCTTCTCCGATATTCCTTTGTTTTGGCGAGCCAAATACCATCAGAGAACCGCCTATATCAGCGGTGAAATCCACAAGTTTACAGAGATAATCTGCTGTTTTTTCCCTCAGTGCTTTATCATCAGTTGAAACAGAGAGCCCCTCCGGTTTTACCAATAGCCAGTGTGTTCCTATGACCTCTATACTGTATCTTCTGGAAAGTTCTCTTATGCTTTTTATTGTCTGCTCTGATATCATATCAACTGAATCCGCAAGTGTAAAAGGGGCTATCTCAATTCCCTGATAGCCCGTCTCTTTTATAAAAGAGAAGACCTTTTCCATTTCCCATCCCTTAAACATCTCGTTGCAAATGCCAATTTTCATCTTTTACCTCACTTATTCCTCATTGAAGGCGGAATGTCAACATCATCGTCTTGCTTCGCTGTCAGTGGTAGTTCTCCACTCTCAATACCGGGTTTTTCAGTTATATGTTTTTTAGTCGGTTCTTTCTGTCTGCTGCCTATACCTGTAGCAAGAAGTGTAATTTTTACCTCATTTTCCAGTGCAGGGTCTATTGTTACGCCAAGTTTTTTTGATGAGGATGATATCTTACTCTGTATTATACTCATTGCCTCGCCAAACTCTTTCAGGGAAAGGTCATTACTTCCTGTGATGCTTATCAGGATATTTTTTGCCTCCATTATATCACCTTTCTCTATAAGAGGGTCGTTGATTGTATCCCTTGCAGCATTTTCTATCCTGCCTTCGCCCTTACCATAGCCCAATCCCACTATTCCTTTTCCTGCATTCTCCACCACAGCGCATATATCAGCAAAATCAATATCAAGAAGTTTTGGTTTGTATATAAGGTCAGATATGGCAGTAATTATGTTAAGTATTCTTTCATCAATCCTCCCAAAGGCATCTGCCATAGATATATTATTTTCCACAATCTCATAAAGTTTCTGGTTAGGAATATGTATGAGTGTATCAACATTGGCTTCAAGTGTCTGTATACCATTTATTGCAAAATTAATCCGTTTCTCTCCTTCAAAATCAAAAGGTGTTGTAACTATTGATATGATAATGGCTCCTGTATCCTTTGCTAATTTTGCTATAACAGGAGAACTGCCTGTTCCTGTTCCTCCACCAAGCCCTGCGATAAGAAATACGATATTGGTATTTTTCAATGCTTCTGTTATTTTTTCTTTATCCTCATTTGCTGCGAATTTCCCTTTTTCAGGGTCGGTCCCTGTTCCCCTGCCATGTGTTGTTTTTTCGCCTATCTGTATTTTAAAGTCCGCCTTTGCATATTTTAAGGCATTTACATCTGTGTTGAAGATAACAAACTTCACTCCCTCTATCTTCCCATATATCCTTGAAATTATATTACTACCAGCATTCCCGACCCCAACAACCTTAACATTTATTATACCGGCACTCTCATTTTCTTCTATATATTTAATCATTTGTGTCCTTCCTTTGGACAGTTTTTCCATTTTTCAAAAAAATCTTTCAAAAATCTTCTTTACTTTCTGTAAAGGGTCTTTCTTCTTATGTTTTCTTACCTGTTGTGATGCCAGCATAACAAGGCCTATACCTGTGCTGAATTCCGGTTGATGGTAAGTTATTTCAAGCCCTGGAAGATTTTTGGGTATTCCTATTCTTGATGGTAACCCAAATATCTCTTCTGAGAGTGTTGTTATGTCTTTAATCTTTGCACCACCTCCTGTGATTACTACATTTGCCCCTGCAATACTTGCTTCGCCTGTATGCATAATAATGGGCTTTATATATTTTGAAAATAACTCATTTAATCTGTCATAGACAATACTGGATATCTGCCCAACAGTTACATTTTTTGAGAGTTTACCGGAAGTGCTGAGTATTTCCACTGTCTGTGAAAGGATATTACTGTTAGCTTCTTTTGCAAGCGAAGGATAACAGGCATATCCATAGGTTTTCTTGATTTCTTCCGCATATGTTAAAGGTGTATGTAAAAGTTTTGAAATGTCACTGTCTATAAGCCCTCCACCAATTTTTATTGATTCAGTGACTGCAATAATACCGTCTGTGAAGAAACATATATCAGTTGTCCCTTTTCCTATATCTATAAGAAGACATCCGATTTTTTTCTCATCTTCCGTAAGTACTGCCTCTGCGGCTGCCCAGGAGTGTGGATAGATGGCTTCGATCTGTGCGCCCGCATTTTTTATACAATTTTTAATATCCTGAAGAGGATTTGCATCTACCGTTATACAGTGAACAGATATTTCCAGTGCATTGCCGTGCATCCCGACGGGTTCTTTTTTGGTTATATTCAGGTTGTCTACCTTATACTGCTGGGAAACAGTATATAGTATCTTTTTAGCAGGCCCTTTTTCAGCAATTATAGTGCTGTTTATCTCCCTTCTAAGTATCTCAATATCATTCTCATTTATCTCTCTTCCTGATGGCTCAACAGGAATACTTCTTGTATAATTTTCTCCTTTGAGATGACCGCCTCCTATCCCTATAGTAACCCAGTCAATATTTTCCCCTATTTTTGCCTGAAGGTTTTTAATTACAGAAAATATCATATTGGTTGTCTCTTCAATATCAACGACCCTCCCTTTTTTTATGACATCCTCTGACAGGTTCTGGATATCCGTACCTATAATCTCAATTCCTGTATCTTTTACAAGGGCTGAAAGTCCGAATATCTTACTTGTTCCTATATCAAGTGCTGTAATTATATTCTCATTCATCATTTCTTCTGAATAATAAATCAAAAGTTAAAACTACAATTACTCTCTTCTTTTCTGTTTTTATTCTCTCTTATTATTTCTATCCGTGTTTCCTGATATTTTATATTTTACTGAAGGGTCTCTAAATCTTCCGTCAATATACTCCCATTCCTTACCACTTTTTTCACATTCGTCAAGAACTATTTTTATCTTTCCAAATGTTTCTTCTATATTATCGCTTGTTATAATTATCCTTCTTATACTTTCTGCTTCGTGCAGTACTATCTCTGTGGGTTTCGTTATTGTTATCTTCTCCATCAGGAAATATCTCTGGATATTGTAAAAATTATACCATTTTTCAATTTCCTGTAAAACACCTAATTTCCATAATTCATCTTCTGCCACACTATCCCTGTTTGTTTCTATACCTGTTACCCTTAAAGAAAAAGAGGGATTTTCAGGGGATTCAAGAATTTTTCCCTCTCTATCTATCAATATTCCGCCCCAGCTTCTTTCTATGAGCACCCACGGTTTTCTGGTGGTTACCATAATCTTTAAAGTGGATGGAAACTCCTTCATTATAGAGCATTTTTCCACCTCTCTTATTTTTGATATTTTATCATTCAGGTCGTCTATATCAAGAAAGAGTAGATTCCCTGGATTTTCAATTTCTACTATCCCTGTAAGCAACGAACGTGCGCTTTCCGGGACAACTTTCACCGTTCTTACACGAAATAATGCCATATCCCAGAAGATAGCGGTTAAAATCCTTTTAGTGTTTAATATAACTGCTATCACGATGATAATACCGATAATAATAGAAACCGCTTTTATTTTACGTTTTCTCCTGCTCCATATCTGCTGCCGCAGTTCTTTTATCCTCTCTTCTGTTTTTGCCATCTTTCCAGTCCGAACATTACTATTCTTTCACATAATTCATCAAATGAAATCCCTTTTGCCTTTGCGGCATCAGGGAATAAACTTGTGTCTGTCATACCTGGTATGGTATTAACATCAAGAATATAAGGTATCCCTTTCTTTACAATCATCTCCATCCTTGCAAAGCCGGAACATCCAAGTATTTTATATGTAAGGAGTGCCATATCTTCTATCTTTTTCAATATCTTTTTGTCTATTCTTGCAGGAATGATATGCCTGCTACCGCCAGGTGTATATTTTGCCTTATAGTCATAAAAACCGGTGGGGGTCTCAATTTCTATGACAGGTAATACTTCAGGTTTCTCATTCCCTAAAATTCCTGCTGTAACTTCTGTACCTTTTATATATTCTTCAATGAAAACCTGACTGTCAAGTTTGAAACACTCTTTAATTGCATTTACCATCTCTTTTTTATTTTTTACAATCTTTATACCTATAGTTGAACCCATATTTGCCGGCTTTACAACAACAGGAAAAGGGAAGGGTGGGGTTACAGGATTTTCTTTGTCTAATTCTACAAACATAGGGGTTGGTATTTTATGATATATCAATAGTTTCTTTGCAATAATTTTATTCATACATATCGCTGATGCACGGACATCTGAACCTGTATAAGGAATACCAATCGTTTCAAGAAATCCCTGTATAATACCGTCTTCACCTTTTTCTCCGTGAAGTGCTATAAAAACACAGTCCGGCTTTACTTCAATGATTTTCTTTGCGAAGTTTTTCTTTGCAGGGTCAAGAAGAATTACCTTATGTCTATTTCTCTTCAGGGCATCAGCCACTGCTTTTCCTGAACGTAATGAAACCTCTCTTTCAGGGCTATTTCCACCGTAAAGCACAGCTATTCTCATTTCTATCCTCCAAACCTCCCAACAATTTTTATTTCTGTTTCAAGTTCTATATTATACACCCTTTTTACCCGTTCCTTAACAGCACATATAAGTTTATATATATCTTCAGATGTTGCGGCCCCTTTATTTACAATAAAATTGGCATGTTTTTCAGATATACAGGCACCGCCTATACGGTATCCTTTCAGTCCACACTTTTCTATGAGCATCCCTGCAAAAAACCCCGGTGGATTTTTAAATACACTACCGGCAGAGTAATATTCAACCGGCTGGGTTTCTATCCTTTTTTTCATATACCCTGCTATTGTCTTTTTTATTTCTTCCATTACTCCGTTATCAAGATGAAATAACGCCCCTGATACGAAATATCCATCAAGGTTGCTGGTTCTGTATCCGAAGTTTATATCCTGTCTCGCAAGTGTCTTTTCTTTTACATCGGAGATAGAGATTACATCAACCTTTACAACTTTTTCGGATATCCAGTCATTTTTAAGTCCTGCATTTGATATGATGGCACCTCCTGCTGTTCCAGGGATACCTGAAATAAACTCCATCCCTTTTAATGCTTTTTCAATACATATTTTTAATAGAGATGAAAGCAAAACACCTGACTGACAATAGATATCGGTTCCCTTAACAAGTACTTTATTAAAATTTTTTGTAGACAGGACCACCCCATCAAAGCCATTATCACTTATAAGAAGGTTGGTTCCCCTTCCAACAATCAGAAGTGGAAGATTATAACGGTTGCAGATATCAAGCAATCCCTTTATCTCTTCTAAATTGGATGGTGAAACAAAGAACTTTGCAGGACCACCAGTTCTGAAACTTGTGATAAGAGAAAGCGGAAAATCCTCCACTATATTTCCGCATATTCCCTTCAAAATGTCCTTTATCCCATCCATTTAATATACCACCTCTTTCAGATAAAGCCCTTCAGGAGGTGCCGTAGGGGGCACTTTTTTCCTGTCTCCCGATGCAATAAGTTTCGGAATCTCTTTGATTGAAAGTTTTCCGAGTCCTGCATAAATAAGTGTTCCAACTATATTTCTTGCCATCTTATAAAGAAATCCATCTGCTGTTATTTCTATTGAGATGACCTTTACTTCCGGGTCCAGAGTTAGTTTTTCTTTTCTAATAGTGATTTTATAGACAGTTCTCTTTGTATCTTTTATTTTACTCCCTGCTGCCTGAAATGCTGAAAAATTATGTGTCCCTGTGAAATATGCTGCGGCTTTTTTCATATCTTCTACATTGAGTTTTCCTTTTATATAGCAGGCAAGTCCCTGCAGGAATGGACTTCTCTCTTCATATACAATAAGATATCTGTAAGTCTTCCTTTTCGCACTGTATCTGCTATGGAATGTGTGGTCCACAATCTCAGCGCTTTTTATGTGGATATCGGTCGGTAGATTGGAATTGAGTGCTTTTTTAATCTGTTCAGTGGTAAGTGAGGTTTCAATCCTGAAATTTGCTACATAGGATATCGCATGGACTTTACTATCAGTTCTTCCGCAGCCAGTTATTTTTATATCTTCTCCTGTAATTTTTTTCAGTGCCTTTTCAATGGTTCCCTGAACACTATTTTCATTTTTCTGTCTCTGCCATCCATAAAACCTGCTTCCATTGTATGCAATAACTAATTTTACATTTTTCTCTCTCATTCTTTTATGCGAGGATACCCTGTTTTTCTTTCAACGAGGTATCAAATATAATCTTTCTGGGGCACTCCTCTACACATCTTCCGCAGTTATCGCACTTTGTATAATCAATCACTGCGAGATTATCCTGAAGTGTTATTGCTTGTTGAGGACACACCCTGACACACTTTCCGCAACCTATACATCCTGTTTTACATATTTTTATAACCGCAGGACCTCTATCGTGGGAGGAGCAGGCAATATAGATGGTCTTGTCATAAGGGATAAGGTTTATAATCTTTTCAGGGCATTCTGAGACACATTTTCCGCACCCTATACACTTTTCAGCATCTATAACAGGAAGATTATTTTCATCTATGGATATGGCATTAACAGGACATACCTTCACACAGTCGCCCATACCGATGCATCCATAATTACATTCAAGGGTTGTATTGAAAAGTGCATTAGTTGCATTACAGGTCTTTATGGTTTTGTAGTCAAAACGTTTCTTTGCGTTATTACCGCCGAAACAGAATACCCTTGCTACATATCTTTCTCTCTCTCCTGGTTGTATTCCTAATAATGAACATATCATCTGGAGGTTTTCATCAGACATCATCACACACTTTGCTGGCTCCACCTTCCCTTCTACAAGTGCCTCTGCAAAGGCGCTGCACCCGGCAAGACCACAGGCACCGCAGTTGGCATTGGGCATAAGTTCATATAGATGATTCAATAATGGGTTTTCTTCTGTTTTGAACTTTATACTGAAGTATGTAAGAAAAGCACCAAAGATAATGCCCAGACTCCCAAGTATAATTGCAGGTATCAACATATCTACTCCTCCATTTTACTTTTTATTATCTTGTTTATACAAAAGAACAGTAGATATAAAATCGCTGCCCATGAAATACACATAAATATAATTCCGCTTATTCTCATATCTTTTTCTTCTCCCACGCCTTTTTAACCATAAAAGCAATGGCTAGAAAGAGCGCTAAAAGTGCAAATCTTGTAAGCAGCACATACGGTATATTCTCTTCAGGTATTCCTTTAAGCAGGAGTGTTGGAATTGCCTGCTGGTATGTCCAGAAACCAAGTATAAAAAGCAGGAAGAGTGGGGTGATATACCTTATGATAAATTTATAAAATTCGGGTATTTTTATGTCAGAACCGGAATGCATCTCTTCCCATGCCCTGCCAATTCCGAATATCCATGCGAAGAGAATTGTTTCTACTGTAGCAAATACAACAAGGGCGAATGTACCGCCCCAGAAGTCAAGTTCATCCACAGCCCCTCTGGCAAGGAATAGTATGGCAAGATGTGAAAGAATAAAACAGGTAATAGAAAAGATGCCCACCGCCTTCTTTTTTGAGATATTGAATTCATCTTCAAGGAAGGCAATTGCTGGCTGTGCAAGCGATATAGATGATGTTATTCCTGCAAGAAAAAGAAGTATAAACCATATGAATGCAAACAGCATACCAGCAGGGAATGTTTTTAATATTAGTGGCATAGTTACAAATCCAAGGTCAAATGCACCCTGTCCTGCTACCTGTGATATTCCTGCAGGACCAAAGAATATAAAGGCAGCAGGGATAACTATACTACCGCCGATAATCACCTCAGCAAACTCGTTTGTGCTTACTGCTGTAAGTCCTGAAAGAAGCACGTCATCATCCTTTGTAAGATAACTTGCATATGTGAGTATAACTCCTATGCCTACACTGAGTGTAAAAAATATCTGACCTGCTGCTGCAAGCCATACTTTTGCATCTTTCAATGCGGAGAAGTTTGGATTCCAGAGAAATCCTAAACCGTTGTATGGTGTCCATGAAGGGTCATAGGGGGATTTTAATGTGAAGACACGCACCATAATGATAATTGCAAGAATAAATAGTAAGGGAAGTGCAATTTTACATATCCTCTCTATTCCTTTCTTTATGCCAGAAAAAACAACAAGTATATTGAGTGCAAATGTTATAAGGAAAAATGTGTAGGCGATTGCAATGCCTGAGAAGAATTCATTTTTTACAATACCCTGATAGCCGCGCAGAAAAGAGACCATACCTGCTTCATCCATAATACCTGCATATCTTCCTGTAAGGGAAAAGAAACTGTATCCAAGCAACCATGACTCAATGTAAACATAGTAGATAAATATCGCTATAGGTCCAAATATCCCTATAACTCCAAAGTACTTTATAAACCTGTTTTTCTGCCAGAGTGAATGGAATATACCGGGTGCAGTACCATGTCCGAACCCGCCACCAAATCTCCCTATGGTCCACTCAATCCACATAAGAGGGATGCCGAGAAGAAATAAGGCAATGAAATAGGGTATCATAAATGCGCCACCACCATTCCTTGCTGCCTGGACAGGGAACCTTAAAAAATTGCCAAGTCCTACAGCACTTCCAGCAACTGCAAGAATTACCCCTAATTTACTTCCCCATCTTTCCCTCTGCATAGGTTTCCCCTATCACAAACTTTTGTTTATAAATTCCTTTTAAGCCATTCCACACATTTCTTATAACCATCAGCACCCTCTTTTCCTTCATATTCTACACACCAGACACCATTATAGCCACTATCTTTCAATATCTTTATCGCATCTAAAAGAGGTATCTCTCCTTCTCCTAAAACCGCTCCTTTATATGTCTCCCTCGTCCCTGTTCCGTCTTTCAGATGGGTATGTAAGGCATAAGGTGCGACTTTTTTATAAATTTCTGTAAGCTTATCCACCCTGTAGCCATACCATCTGTAGTTCATAGTATCAAGGTTTGTGCCTAAATGTTTTGAGTTTACAGTTCCCAGAACATCAAGAAGTAAAATGTAATTATTTGTTACAACTCCATGATTATCGAGTGCAAGGTATACCCCTTCTTTTTCTGCTATCTCTGTTACTGCTGAAGCACCTTTTATTACAAGATTTCTGTAATTTTTTTCATCAACCCCTTCTTTGGGCCAGCCACCATCTATCCGTAATTGATTGAATCCGAGGTCCTTAATCATTTTACACATTTCACCAACCATCCATACCTGCTTTTTAAATTCATCTTCTGTCTTCTGGATGAAATCACTGTCTGAAGATATCTGGGATATCTTTATTCCATATTTTGTAAGAAGGTTGGAGATATCTTTTATCCTGTTTTCACTTTTTGTAATATCTTCCCAGACATCTTTTCTCATAAGTTCTACATATCCCACACTGTTCTCACTGCACCACTTAAAGAGTTCTTCAAGCGAAAAACCAGAAATGTTGTAGTTAATCACACCTATCTTTTTATCCATGCTTTATCTCCTTTATGTAAACAGTTTAGCAATAAAACTTTTCTTTACACTGATTGCTTTATGGGGACAGACCTCAAAACAGCACAGACAATTTATACACTTTTTTCTGTTAAATTTCAAGTTTTCTGAAATTGCCTTTACAGGACACACCTCTCTGCAGGCATAACACTTTTTACACACAGCATGGTCTATAACAGGTAATGCTTTGAAATACCTTGCAAGGAACAATAGAAATGGTTTTATGGCTTTGCTTGATAACAGACGGTTTCTCCGTATTCCAGAAATCTGAAAATACTTTACAGGGATTAAATCATCCCCTGTAATATCCAATTCAGGCAGTCCATATAGGGCGTCATATATTTTAAGATAAGGAACATCGGCAGGTTTTATTCCGAGAAGATAACAGCATACCATATCCGCTGCTACTGCATCACTGCTACCTATGAGATAGCCGGTATGTTTAAGTTTTCCTGCGGAAGGTCCATCCCCTTCCATAGATATAACCGCATCCACAAGGTTAAAAAAGACGTAAGTTTTCACTGCTCGGTAGTAAGCAACAAGAAATTGAGAAAATTCAAAAGGGGTTATAAACTTACTGTGCAGTACACTCTTGTGAAATCCTGGGATAAGGCCATACAGGTTTTTTAATGCGGATGTCATAACCGTTAGTCCGTGTGTCTTAAGTTTCGCTATATTAAAAACTTTAAAATCCTTTATATATTCTGTAACAGGAACTGCTGTTTTTCTGTCATCTATGGATACATCAACGATGAAGGATTTGTTGAATTTTACAAGGGGAACCCCTGTGCTTTCAGAAACATTTTTATATCCACATTTTTCCCAGTATAATTCCACTGGTTTGTTTATATTTGCAGGACTGTCTCCTATGATTTTTTGCGGGCTGATGCATAACCTTATTGCCTGTTCCACTACAACGGGGTGTGTGGTGACGCATTCTTCCGGTGTTCTTGCGGATAACATATTTGGCTTGAACAGAACCTTTTCAGGAAATGCAGATTTGATACCCGATAGAGAAAAAATTTTCTCTATTGCTTCCTCAACCGCACCTTTTTCGTAAGAACCGCACCTTGCTATCACAACCTTTACTTTCATAAGGCATTTACAATATCCATAAGTTTTTTCCCGTAGGTGATATATGTTTGATATGTAACTTCAGGGTCTCCAACCTTTCCTTCATGAACTACACTTGCAAGGTGTGGTTCTATGGAGACAAAACCATCGTATCCGGATTTCTTTAAGTCCTTCAGTATATCTTTTACTCTGGCTTCACCTTCACCTGGATAGGTGGCTTTTTCTTTGTCATCTTCAAGCATTCTATAGTCCTTTATATGGACATATTCAGTGTATGGTTTTACCTTAATATAAAATTCCCAGGGGTCAACACCTTTATTATAGTAAAGAACATTTCCTGTATCATATAAAATTTTGAAATTGGGGGAGTTTACCTCCTGATAAAGTTTCAGTATATTTTCAATACTTACTCCACCCCATCCGCTACAGTTTTCATGGGCAAGTATAATACCACCATCCTCTGCTATCTTTGCAAGTTCCTTCATTCTTCTTATTGCCTCTTTCCCCCATTCTTTCTCAGATAGCGGGTTTTCCTTGTTGTTAGGCCAGGACATTACCCTTATGTATTTCGTGTTAAATCTGTGCATTCTCGGAATAGCCATTTTAAGTTCGTCAACATCCTTCTGGAAGTTGCCTGATATCTCTGTTGCCCAGTTACCTATACAACTTGCAAAACAGGATACCTTTAATCCCGATGCTGTTACCTTTTCAAATACCTCATCAAACTTCTTATCAGGCATAAGTGTAATTGCCTCTCCATCCACATTCCTGAGTTCTAAATATTGCCAGCCCAGTTCTTTATGCGCCTTAATCTGTATCTCTATTGCCTGTCCTGCCTCGTCGCTTATCCCTGAAAATTTCATCATATCTCTCCTCCTGTTTTCCTTAAAGTTTATAACAAAAACGTTCTTGATACAAATCTCTATTTTTTGAAAATGAATATCTATTAAGAGTATAATATATCTGTGAAAAAAGACGAGTATTTTCACAGGTTTAAGGTTCTTGAAAGAATCAGTGTTTTCATATCCTCCATACACAATCTCCACCAATTACTTGACCTCATAATGGAAGAAAGCAAAAATATCCTGAAGGCAGAGGCAAGTTCACTTCTTCTTTATGACAGAGAAAAGAAAGAACTCTTCTTTGAGGTTGCCAGAGGAGAAAAAGGCGGTGGTGTAAAAACAATAAAGCTGAAACTGGGAGAAGGGATAGCAGGTGTATGCGCAAAGGAGAAAAAGATAATAAATGTTAAGGATGTGTCAAAGGACAGCCGTTTTTTCTCTTATGCAGATAAAAAGAGCCACTTCAGGACAAAAAGTATCCTTGCAGTTCCGCTTACAGGTAAGAGGGGTAAACTGCTTGGCGTCCTTGAAGTATTAAACAGGAAGGATGGTAAACCATTTGACAGAAAGGATGAGGAGTTGATGAAGATTATAGCAGCACAGGCATCACTCACAATAGAAAATGCCCGGTTATATCTGGAGAATATAAGAAATGCGCGTATGGCAGGTGTTGGAGAAACGATGCTTTCCCTTTCCCATGATATAAAAAATATCCTTAATGGACTGACTGGCGGTGTATCTCTTATTGATGAGACAATGGGTACTTCTCCGGAAGAGTATGTAAGAGAGGGCTGGAATATAGTTAAACAGAATGTCAGCAGAATCTCGGAACTTATACTTGATATGCTAAACTATTCCTCAAAGAAAAAACCACTTTTACAGGATGTCTCCCTGAACAATTTTATAAAAGATGTAATAAGTGTTTATGATGAAAAGGTTAAAGAGAAAAATATAAAGGTTGAGTATGAACTGGATGGCAGAATTACAGATGTGAAGATTGATACAGCAGGGATGCAGAGGGCTATCCTTAACCTTTTCACCAATGCCTGTGAGGCAGTTTCTGAAGGCACAGGGGTGATAAAAATTTCTACAGAGATGGCTGATACAGGAACAGAGTATCTTATAAAAATATCCGATAACGGAGTGGGAATACCACCAGAAAACCTTAAGAAGATATTTGATGTCTTCTTCACAACAAAAGGGCACAAAGGGACAGGACTTGGACTTCCTGTGGTTAAAAAAATAGTTACAGAGCATAAAGGAGATATTGATATTATCTCTGAAATTGAGAAAGGCACAACCTTTATTTTGAAACTTCCAGTCAATCCGGAAAATGTTAAGAAGAAATAAAAATCTGCTTTTAGTGGTCTTTGTTGTAAATCTTTTATTGTTTTTTCTTTTCAAAATAGATTTTTTCAGACGTCTGGAGAATACCACCTACGACTGGCGTATGAAATTCCTGCAGGATAAACAGCCCACAGGCGATATAGTGATTGTCTTCATAGGTGATGATACACTTTCCCTTCTCGGTGAATGGCCAATTTCAAGACAGTGGTATGCAGGGATAACCCAGATACTTAAAGATATGGGAGCAAAAGCAGTTGTCTTTGATATACTCTTTATTGAGCGTAAGGAAGGGGATAAAGAATTTGCAAAGGCAATAAAAGAGGCAGGCAATGTTATCCTTCCCTTTTTCTTTGACCACCCCGAAGTAAAAAAAGGCATTCTGGAAGCGGAAAAGATGGTAGAGCCGGTTGAAGAACTTAAAAGTGGGGCACTATCAACAGGATTTATAAACATTCTACCTGATAGTGATGGTGTTATAAGAAGGTATCCGCTTTTTATAGATTATAATGGAAAGACCTACAGTTCTCTTGATGTATCTGTAATAGAAAATATCTTATGTGGTTCTATCATAAGTATGGGAAAGGACTCTGTTGAATTTGAGATAGGCGGGGATAAAAGAAAGATTCCTGTAAATGAAGACAGGACTGTCTATCTCAATATCTATAATGACCTTAAAAAATTCCCAAACTATTCATTTGTTCAGGTTTTTCAGTCGTATATGAAGATGGCTAAAGGAGAGCAATCTGTTGTGCCAGTAGATGCATTCAAAGATAAAATAGTACTTATTGGTATCACAGCCACAGGGGTTCCTGATACAGGAAATGTTGCGGGAATTGCAGGTTATCCACTTGCAGGTGTGCATGCGAGTTTCCTGGAAAATTTTCTTAAAGGCGAGTTTATAGAAAAGGCAGGAGACATCCACAACTTTTTAATTCCCCTTTGTTTCTCTTTCTTCTCAGGTGCAATTGCTGTTGCTTTTTCTCCTGTTATCAGTGTCATCTCTGTTGTCCTTGTTGTCTGCCTATTCACTGCACTTGCGTTTTCTCTATTTACATTCAAACTTTTATGGATAGATATTCTTTATCCTGTCAGTAGCATAATACTTGTTTATGGTTTGATAGTGCTTGTTGAGTTCATCTATGAAGAAAAGGAGAAGGCAAGGATAAGAAATATGTTTGGCAGGTATATATCTACACAGGTAATGGAAAAAATTCTTGCTCTTAAGGATGAGATTATGCTTGCAGGAGAGAAAAAGACAATAACGGTTCTTTTTGCAGATATCAGGGGATTTACTTCCTATACTGATAGACATTCACCCGAAGAGACATTTTCTTTCCTTAACAGAGTGTTGAGTATTATGGCAGAGGCGATATTTAAATTTGGGGGCACTCTTGATAAATTCATAGGGGATGAGGTGATGGGTATATATGGTGCTCCTGTTGATGACCCGAATCATGCACTTAATGCGGCACTTTCGGCAATAGAGATGGTAAAAAAGGTGGAAGAGTTCAGTAAAGATGTTAAGATAGGTATTGGTATAAATACAGGTGATGCGATAATAGGAAATATAGGAACTGCACAGAGGATGGAATACACAGCCATAGGGGATGTGGTGAATGTCGCTGCAAGGATTGAAGAACTAACTTCTGGTGGGGAGATATTTACAGGAGAAGAGACATATAATCTTATAAAAAAAGAGATTCTCTGTGAACCAGCAGGGGTATTTACTATCAGGGGAAAACAGGATAAACTTACACTGTACAGGGTGATAGGGAAGGAAAGTGGAGGAGATGAAGATGAAAAAGAAAATTAGTTTGATTTTTTTGATAGGTATTATATCAGGTATTATCTGTTTTGCTGGCGATAATCCCATAATACTTGCTGACAGGGCTGGCTCTGTATATTACTGGAATGCAGGAGCAGGTAGATGGGATGACCTTCCTGTAAAGAGCCGTCTTGCTGAAGGGATATTTGTAAAGGTTGATGCGGGTAGTAAGGCGGTTATA